>JBJXGH010000177.1:0-25519 GCA_046153685.1 Alphaproteobacteria bacterium | reverse complement strand
CGATGAATCGAGGGATGGTAAAGGTCTCGCGGTGTCCGCTCGCATAGGGATTGCCGTGACGCAGCGCCGCGAGGAGAAAGGAGTGGGTCAGGGAATAAGGCCCGGAAATGTCGTAGCCGTTCTCGCGAATCATGCGCCGCTGCTTGAACACAAGATCGGCGACCAAGGGATCGCGGCCGTCGTTCTTCAGCGCGGCTTGGCACCATTCATAGGTCGCACGCGGCTCGTATACAAAGGTGTCTTGCGCAACCTCGATCGGCGGATCGGGATCGGGGGTCACCGAGGTCAGGATGCGTGGTTCGCCATCGATCCTGGTGACCGTCCGCCAGATGCGGGCGCGATCGAGATCGTCGGTTGTGAAGGTAAAAATCGCCAGATCCGGTTGCCATTGCTCGATCATGGCGGCGGCCAAACGCCAATGCTGCAGAACGCCGGTGCCGTCGCGACCGAAATTGAGGATATGAACACGCTTTCCCGTTCGCTGTTCCAACTCCGCCTGCAGCTTTATGGGAAAGGTCTGGCCATTCGCATAAAAGGCCGGAAAGGAATCGCCGAACACCAGAATCCTGATCTCGGCCGTTTCCCAAGAACCGGGATGATGCCCGATGTTGCCGCGCTCGTCGATGGAACGAATCACATCGCAGCTGACGATGCGGTCCCCCGCGATATTGGATTGCGGGATCTTGCGTCCCGCCGGGTAAACGAAGCCGAATTCCTTGTCGAATTCCCAATGCGACGCACCGTACACGCCGATATTCGGATAGCTTGTCGCCGCCTGCATGATCGTCCTCATGCGCTGGGCGTCCATGACTACCAGATATCCCCGCAGCGCCAGTTCCGATAGCAATGCGCCAACCGAGAGACCGAAGACGATCATCAGCCCCAGTCCGATCGCTCGGACGCGGCGTGTCGGCGATTGCGGCGTCATGTCCATTTCCCTCGATTCGAGACGGCCAGGGTTGCATCCTTGAGCAGGATTGTCCCCTTGCCTTGGATGCCGCCATGGAGCGTCAGGCGCAGCCAGACTTCCAGCGTTTTCGCGCCGGGCGGAATGGTGAAGGCGAGGCGAGGGTTCGCTTTTTGGGAATCCAGCGCCTTGACGCCGACCTCGTGGACCTGGAGCCCGTCATAGACATAGAAGGACCCGGTCGCCAGGGTGATCGGCGCGTCGGCCGACAGAATCAATCCCGCGTCGATCTTGCGACCGAAAAACGGCGTTGGATCGGCGAAGACTTGACCGATCCGCCAATCGACTGCGGAATAGGGGGCGACGGGTTCCTTGGCGATCTTGAACTGGCAGCCGGACTTGGACTCGCCGATCTTGATCTGCGGGGCCAACTCGGGATTGCTGACGAACGGTCGCCAGGGCCGCCGATGGCCGGGCAATTCCTCGCCAGCCGTCCCCGTACTCCGCAAGGGATATTCGAATGTCATCTTTTGCAGCGTTGCGACGTCGATGTCGGCCGGCTCCAACAATATCAGCATGGCCAACAGGGCCGCCATGGTCGCCAGGATGGAGAGGCCGGTGATCTTCAGCATTTCTTGAAACTACAATATCTTGAAACTACAATATATTGTGAGATTGGCGTTGCATAACCCCTAGACCTGGGCCTAAAACGCCCCATGATCAAGACTTCTCCCATCGGCGAAGTGCGCCCCCAGCCTCTCGCCGAAGCCCTTGGCGAGCGCTATTTGTCGTATGCGCTCTCGACCATCATGTCGCGGTCCTTGCCGGACGTGCGCGACGGCTTGAAGCCCGTGCATCGGCGTCTGCTTTACGCCATGCGCCTCATGCGTCTCGATCCAGAAACCGGGTTCAAGAAATGCGCGCGCGTCGTCGGCGAGGTGATCGGCAAATATCATCCGCACGGTGACGTGGCGGTTTACGACGCCATGGTTCGCCTGGCGCAGGACTTCGCCCAGCGCTATCCGCTGGTCGAGGGCCAGGGCAATTTCGGCAATCTCGACGGCGATAACGCCGCAGCCATGCGCTACACCGAGGCGCGCCTGACGGCGGTTGCAACCGCCCTGCTCGACGGTCTCGACGAGGACGCGGTCGATTTCCGTCCAACATATGACGGCGAGGGCGAGGAACCGCTCGTTCTGCCGGCGGATTTTCCCAATCTCCTGGCCAATGGCGCAACCGGTATCGCGGTCGGCATGGCGACCAGTATTCCGCCTCATAACGCGGGCGAGTTGTGCGAGGCGCTGTTGCACCTAATCAAGTTTCCGAATGCGACCATAGTCAAGCTTTTGGAATTCGTGCCGGGCCCGGATTTTCCCACCGGCGGCGTGGTGGTGGAGGGGCGCGATGCCATTCGCGAGGCTTATGCCACCGGGCGCGGCGGCTTTCGCCTGCGCGCGAAATACGAAGTCGAGCGCAACAAGGGCGGGACGTACTGCATCGTTGTCGTCGAAATACCCTATCAGGTACAGAAATCGCGCCTAATCGAGCGCATCGCGGAACTCATCAACGATAAGAAGTTGCCGGCCGTGGCGGATGTGCGCGATGAATCGGCGGAAGATGTCCGCCTGATCCTTGAGCCCAAGAGCCGCAATATTGAGCCTGAGGCGATGATGGAGATGCTGTTCCGTCAGACCGATCTTGAAGTGCGCGTGCCGCTCAACATGAACGTGCTCGACGCCGAGCACACCCCGCGCGTGATGAATCTGCGCGAGGTCCTGCAGGCATTCCTCGATCACCGTCACGTGGTCCTGGTGCGCCGCTCCAAGCATCGCTTGGCGGCGATTGCGCGGCGGCTCGAGATTCTCGAAGGCTACCTGATCGCCTACCTGAACATCGACGCGGTCATCAAGCTGATCCGCCAGGAAGACGATCCCAAACCCAAAATGATGAAGCGTTGGGGCCTCACGGAGACGCAGGCCGAGGCGATCCTGAACATGCGCTTACGGGCCCTGCGCCGACTCGAGGAGATTGAGATCAAGCGCGAGCACGACGCTCTTTCGGCGGAGAAGCGCGTGCTCGACAAGCTGCTCAAGGACGAGAAGGCGCGCTGGGCGACCATCGCCGACCAGATCCGCACGACCCGCGAGCGCTTCGGGCAAAAGACCGTGCTTGGCAAGCGCAGGACCGACTTCGCCGACGCGCCTTCGGCCGAGATCGTCGCCATCGAGGATCTGATCGAGCGCGAGCCCGTGACCGTGGTCTGCTCGGCTATGGGTTGGATTCGCGCGCTCAAGGGCCATGTCGAGGACGTTGAGGAGATCCGCTACAAGGAGGGCGATGGCCCGCGCTTTGTCTTGCGCGCCGAAACCACCGACAAGATTCTTGCCTTCGCGTCGAACGGCCGGTGCTACACGCTCGGCGCCGACCGCCTGCCCGGCGGGCGCGGCCATGGCGAGCCGGTGAAGCTCATGGTCGAGCTTGAGCAGGACCACGAAATCGTCGCGCTGTTCGTATTTACGCCCGAACGCAAATATCTCGTGGCGTCCACGCAAGGCCATGGCTTCGTTGTCAAGGGCGAGGACGTGCTGGCCCAAACTCGCACGGGGCGCCAGATTCTTAACCTCGTTGGGGGCGCGCGCTTGCGCGTGGCCGTGCCGGTATTGGGCGATCAGGTCGCGGTCTTGGGCGAAAACCGGAAATTGCTGCTGTTCGCGCTCATTGAGGTGCCTGAGATGGCGCGCGGCCGGGGCGTGATCTTGCAGAAATATCAATCGGGAGGCCTTGCCGACGCGATCACCTTCACCCTGGCCGCGGGATTGAATGTGAAGTTGGGCGACAAGGTCCGGAATTTCTCGGAGCTTCGCGAGTGGCTCGGCAAGCGCGCCCAGGCGGGTCGATTGCCGCCCGCGGGCTTCCCGCGCCACAACAGGCTTAGCTAGCGCGGCTCCAGGGCCGGGTGGGCTAGTGCGGCACGCGCCCGGCCGGTATAACGTTCGGATATCGCAGGCACCGCATATTCGGCGGCCAAGAGGAGACCGACATGATCGCAACGACCCACACCACGATTCTAGGTGCGCTCGCGCCCGCGGCGGCCTGGCCGCGCGTATTGCGTTTGGCCGCGTTGATGACTGTCGGCTCGCTGTTCATTGCGCTGTCGGCGCAAATCCAAGTTCCGCTTTGGCCGGTGCCGATAACCGGGCAGACCTTCGCGGTGCTCGTGGTTGGCATGGCGTACGGCGCGCGCCTGGGCGCGGCGACGACGGCGCTGTATGTCTTCGAGGGCGCGATGGGCCTGCCGGTCTTCGCCAAGTGGAGCGCGGGAATGGCGGTGCTATCGGGCGCGACCGGCGGATACATCGCAGGCTTCGTCCTGGCGGCCTTTATCGTCGGCTGGCTGGCCGAGCGCGGCTGGAGCCGCACGCCGGCGCGCACGGCCCTGGCGATGGTGCTCGGCAATCTCTCGATTTGGCTACCGGGCGTGACCTGGCTGGCCCTGTTCTTCGCCGGCCTTCCCGATGGCGCCATCGCCAAGATGGGTGCGGAAAGCGCGGTCGGCGCTGCGCTCGCCAAGGGGCTTTATCCGTTCCTGTTGGGCGACGCCCTGAAATTGGCGCTGGCTGCCTGCCTTTTCCCGGCTGCGTGGCGTCTGGTGGGGCGGTTCCGGCAATAGCGGTCGTTGGGCGCGGTTTGGCTTTAATTTTGTAAGTTTCGCACCGCCTTCCGGCGTATTCGGGATCACTCGCGCGATCCGGGGGGCGCCTGGCTACGGGAGATCCGGCGTTTGCGTTATCTCTTGGCCTTTAGTCGAGCCATCGACGGGCTCAATGCGCGCCTAGGCACGATCGCGAATTGGCTCGTCTTGCTGGCCTGCCTCGTAAGCGCCGGCAATGCCATGTTCCGGTACGCCTTCGATCTCAGCTCCAATGGCTGGCTCGAGGTCCAGTGGTACATGTTCGCCGTTCTGGTGATGCTGGGCGCGTCCTACACGTTGCAGCGCAACGAACACGTGCGGGTCGATATCATCTATATGGGAATGTCCACCCGCTCGCAGAACTGGGTCGATCTCCTCGGCGGGATATTTTTCCTGCTGCCGATGTGCGCACTCCTCGGTTGGCTGTCGTGGCCCTATTTCGCGCAATCCTTGGCGGTGCGCGAGGTGTCGAGCAATGCCGGGGGGTTGGTGCGCTGGCCGATCAAGTTCATCGTGCCGTTTGGATTTTTTCTGCTTTTCTTGCAGGGCCTGTCGGAGGTCGTGAAACGCATCGGCGCGTTGAAGGGATACGTAAAAATCGAAGCTAAGTACGAGAGACCAAAGCAGTGATTCCGCTCGAATTGATGCCGCCGCTCATGTTCGGCGGGCTCGTGGTATTCATGCTGATCGGCTATCCGGTCTCGTTTTCCCTCGCGGCGGTCGGATTGTTTTTTGGTGTCATTTCCATCGAGCTCGGATTTTTCGAGCTCCACTTCCTGCAGGCGATTCCGGGTCGGATTTTCGGCAGCGTGCTGGCGAACGAATTATTGCTGGCGATCCCGTTTTTTACCTTCATGGGGACTGTTCTCGAGCGCTGCGGCCTGGCGGAGGACATGCTCGATTCCATGGGCCAATTGTTCGGCCCGGTTCGGGGCGGGCTTGGCTATTCGGTCATCCTGGTGGGATTCATTCTCGGCGCAATCACCGGCACAGTCGCGGCGCAGGTGATCGCCATGGCGACAATCTCGCTGCCCGTAATGTTGCGTTACAAGTACAACACGCGTTACGCCACGGGCGTGTTGGCGGCTTCAGGCACCATTACCCAATTGGTGCCACCCTCGCTGGTCCTGGTGGTGCTTGCCGATCAGCTAGGTCGGTCGGTCGGCGACATGTATCTCGGTGCCTGGGGGCCGTCTCTGGTTCAGATTGCCCTGTTCGCCCTCTATACCTTCGCCATCGGCGCGATCAAGCCGTCCTGGGTGCCCGCTTTGCCGAGGACAGCGCGCACGCTGACCGGCTGGGCGCTTTGGCGAAAATGCCTTAAGGGCATCGTGCCCTCGGCGATCCTGATCTTCTTGGTGCTCGGCACCATGATGCTGGGCTTGGCGACGCCGACCGAGGCCGGCGCCATGGGTGCCGTGGGCGCCGTCGTGCTGGCGGTCATTCATCACCCGGCGCTTGGCCGTTCGGGGCGGATCGCCTTGATCGCGGCTGTCGGCGGTTTCGGCGCCGCCGCCGTGCTGCATGTTTTCGAGGCCAAGACGACGGCATTCAAGTTCGTGGCCGCGGTGATGTATGCGGGCGTGGTCTGGCTGTGCGTGCGTGCGGCACAAATCCCCGAACTGCGCAATCTCATCAAACAGGCCTTCGAAGCGACCATGCGGATTACTGCCATGGTCGTCTTCATCCTCATCGGCTCGACTTGTTTTTCCATCGTGTTTTTGGGGGTCGATGGCAATCGATGGGTCGAGAATCTGCTGGCGGGTCTGCCGGGCGGGGTCTGGGGCTTTCTATTGTTCGTCAATCTGTTCGTTTTCTTCTTGGCGTTTTTTCTCGATTTCTTCGAAATCGCCTTCATCATCGTGCCGATGCTGGCGCCGATCGCGCAGAAGGTTCTGGAGCCGATCGTCGGGCCGGAAGCCGCCCTTATCTGGTTCGGCGTAATCTTGTGCGTGAACATGCAGACATCGTTCATGCATCCGCCTTTCGGTTTCGCCCTGTTCTATCTCCGCAGCATCGTGCCGAAATCGATCCCGACCAAGGATATCTATTGGGGTGCCTTGCCGTGGGTTGGTCTCCAGATCGTCATGGTGGGCCTGGTTGTCGCGTTCCCGATCTTGGTGACGGGCATGCTGGATTCTCCGCTTGCGGGCGACCCGGCGAATGTCGAGATCGTTATTCCCGGTCTCGAAGGAGAGGGAGGCGAGGGGCAGGAGAATCGGGAGAGCGAGGACGACGCCGCCAAGCGGATGGAGGAACAGCTCCAGAGACAACTCAA
Organism: Alphaproteobacteria bacterium; assembly: GCA_046153685.1. GTDB lineage: Bacteria > Pseudomonadota > Alphaproteobacteria > CADEGL01 > CADEGL01 > CAMAPP01. The sequence goes on along the minus strand of JBJXGH010000177.1, from coordinate 18,643 downwards.
GGGCGGAACCTAGAGGGCCGAACTCAGCGGGCAAATTGCAGCTGCAATTGCGACTCGGCACTAACACAAATTGACGCGTGTACGAAAAGGGCCAGCTCCGCGAGAGCCGGCCCTTTGTCATGTGCGAAAGAGTAAAACGGTTAGGTCTTCTTTTTTCCCGTCTGGCTTTTTGCCGACTGACCGTACTGGAATGCGTCGTAGCCCTGTTCCGCCACGCGGAACCATAGAAGCTGCTCCTCACGGAACTTCTTCCAGGGTTCGTAAACCTTCCTGAACTTCTCGTTCTTGGCCGCGGTCTCTTCGTAGAGCGTAAATGCCGCGGCGTATGCGGCTTCCATCACTTCCTTGGGATACAGGCGAAGCTGAGTTCCGCCCTGGATCAGGCGGCGCAACGCCGCAGGGTTCTGGGCATCGTACTTGGCCATCATCCAGGCATGGGCCTCGTAGCATGCGGCCTCGAGGATGGCTTGGTAGTCCTTCGGCAGCGCTTCATAGGCCTTGATATTGACGTTCAACGAGAGTTGCGGGCCGCCTTCCCACCAGCCGGGGTAATAGTAAAACTTGGCGATCTTGTTGAAGCCAAGCTTCTCGTCATCGTAGGGGCCGACCCACTCGGCGCCGTCGATCGTGCCCTTTTCGAGCGCGGAATAGATTTCGCCGCCCGCGATCTGCTGCGGGACAACGCCGAGCTTGGAGAACACCGTGCCGCCCCAGCCGCCGATGCGGAACTTCACGCCCTGGAGATCCTTGAGTGACTTGATTTCCTTGCGGAACCAACCGCCCATCTGGGCGTTCGTGTTGCCTGCGACAAAATTGATGATGTTGTAGTCCTTGAGGAACTCGCGCATCAATTCAAGGCCGCCGCCATGGATCATCCACGCTGTCTGCTGGCGCGCGTTCAGGCCGAAGGGCACCGCGGTATCGAAGGCGAATGTCGGGTCTTTGCCGATGTAATAGTAGTTCGCCGTGTGGCCGCACTCGACCGTGCCGGCCTGTACCGCATCGGTCACCTGCAGGCCTGGAACGATTTCGCCGCCCGCGAACACGCGAATCTCGAATTTGCCGTTGGTCGCGGCGGAGACTTTTTTGGCGATGATCTCGGCGGCACCGTAAATAGTGTCGAGGGCCTTGGGAAAGCTGGACGCGCAGCGCCATTTGATTTCAGGCTGCTGCGCGTGAACGATGGCAGGGGCGGCCAAGGCACCGGCCGCGATGCCGATGCCGGCACCCTTGATGAACTTACGACGATCCATGGTTGTCCTCTCCATTCGATTCGGTCGGTTGAGCGGCTTCGTTGAGTCCTTCAAATCCAGCGTCACGCGCACGATTCGATATTTGGGTGGGCCTTGGCAATAACCGATTTTCTGCGCCAAGCGTAGCACACAGTGGCGGGTCGGCCAGTGGAGCTAGGGATGGCGTTGACGCTTAGCCCTAAAGGGGTGCGCTCCGTCCGGCAAGATAGGGTGCATCCGCGGCTCTGGCCCAGTTCACGGCTTGCCGCCGAAATATCCGATAACTGTCCGCGACACGCCCGGCGGCCTCGCTTGAGGTAGCCAAATCCCGTACCACGTCTTCGGACGCGGCGGCGAAGGCCGCCAGCACGGGGTCGGCCAAGCGCTTGGGCGAACCGCCCAAGGTCTTGCTCAGCTCTTCCAGTGCGAGAGCATTTTCCGCTTGGAATTGCGCTTGGATTGCCGCCGATTCGACGGCGCACGCGGATGCGATCGCTGTGCGCGAGAAGTCGTCGAGTCCGTTCCAAAGCGTCAGATTGATGCCGCAGGACAGCGCCAGGCCCGGTTCGCGGTAGTCGGGCAGGTAATAATGGGGCGCAGCCGCCGAAAATCCGAAATTTCGGTCGATCCACGGTCCGTACAACGCAACGCCGTCCAAATCGCCCGACTTAAGCGCACCGAGAGCCTCGCCGATCGGCAGCGATACGATTACCGCGCCCAAACGCTCGAGGACATGGCCCGCCAAATCGGGCATGCGCACGCGCAAGCCGACGAGATCCTTCGGCGTGCGAATTTCCCGCGTGAACCAGCCCCCGATATGCATGCCGGTATGGCCTGCGAGAAACGGCTTGACGTTGAAGGTCGCGGACAATTCGTCCCAATACGACTGGCCGCCGCCGTGCGCGAGCCACGCCGAAAGCTCCCCGCTGGAAAGGCCGAACGGGATCGAGGCAAAAAAATGATACGCCTTGTCTTTCGTGCGCCAGAACGATTCGGCGCCGTGATAAAGCTCGGCCGCGCCGGTCGATACGGCGTCGAAGGCCTCGTAGGGAGGGACGGCCTCGCCAGCATGGAACACGTCCACCGAGAAACGACCTGCCGAACCCGCCGCAATTCGGTTGGCGAGACGCTCGGCGCTTGCCGCCAGGCCGGGGAAGTCGCGCGGCCAGGTCGTGACCATGCGCAGCGCGCGGGGCGAGGTCATCGGCTCGGTCGGCGGCGACAAGGTGCTCGCGGCGCCCGCGCCCGCAACGGCGCCGGCCGCGACGCTCGCGGCGGCCAAGAGAATCTCGCGGCGTTTCATAGCGTTGTTTCTCGGCTGGCGGGATGGAGGCGGTCGATCCGGGTGCTTGGCCGCTCAGGCCAGGCGGGCTTCGTCGAAATCGCGCCAGCCATCGGTTCCCAAGGCTTCGAGCGGGCGGAAATTGGCCTTGTATGCCATCTTTCGGCTTTGCCCGATCCAATAGCCGAGATAGGCGTGGTGCAACCCGAGCGCGCGCGCGCGCGCGATCGTCCAGAGCACCATGTGCGTGCCGAGGCTGCGCGCGCCGGCGGCGGTGTCGAAGAAACTGTAAACCGCGGATAATCCGTCATCGATGCGATCGATCAACGCGACGCCCACAAGGCTGCCTCCGGGCGCGCGGAATTCGACCACGCGGGTGTCGACGGGTGTGTCGTCGATCATGCCGCGATAGTCGTCGAAAGCCATGTTCGCCATCTCGCCTTCGCCATGCCGGCTTGAGACGTAGGCGCGGAAAACTTCGTACTGCTCGCGCGTGGCGAGGGGCGGGCATTCCTCGATCAGGAGGTCACGGTTGCGCCGGGTCACGCGCTTCTGGGAACGAGTCGCGGAGAACTCTGCCACGCGCACGCGCACGGGCGTGCAGGATTGGCAATACGCGCAGTCCGGACGATAGACGATGCGGTGGCTGCGCCGGAAGCCGCCGTGCACGAGCGCGCCGTATACCGTGGCGGCGTCGGGGCCGGCAAGCTCGGTGAAGATATTCCGCTCGATCCGGCCCGCGAGATATGGGCAGGATTGGGGCGACGTGCGAAAGAAGAATCGCGGTATCCGGTTGGTCGTTTGATTCATGCGCGCTTCCGGCCCGAGCTTGCGAGCGAAGGTGCGAGTTTACGCCGCACCAAGGGTGCGCGCCACTGGGCCCGCGCGGTGCCCGGCGGTTAATTCTTCGCCGCTCCCGCCGGCGCCTCGGCGCGCTTTTGCCCGAGCGCGGCGCCGCCCGGCCCTTCGGTGGGGGAGAGGTGGTCACGCAGCAGAACGACGCTGATCCGCCGGTTGCGTGGGTTCGTGGGGTCGGAAGCGGTCAGGGGATCGGTCTCGGCCTTGCCGACCACGCGCGCGATCCGCTCGCCGGGCAGGCCCGATTCCATTAGCGCGCGCCGGCTCGAGTTGGCGCGATCGGCGGAAAGCTCCCAATTGGTATAGCCCTTGGCGCTGGCATAGGGTTTCGAATCCGTGTGGCCCGAAACCGCGACCTTGTTCGGCAGTTTCTGCACTACCTTGGCGATCTGCCCCATGAGATTGCGGGTATAGGCAGGCATTTCCGCGCTGCCCAAGGGAAACATCGACAGTCCATCCTGATCGACGACTTGGATGCGCAAGCCCTCGGCCGTGCGGTCGATCATCAGATTTTGCGCCAATTTTTTCAGCTCGGGCACGGACTGAATGGCCTGGCGCAGCTCATCCTCGGCGTGTTTGAACTGCTGTTCCTCGCGCTCGCCCAGTTTCCTTTCGATCTCCTCCTCGCTCGGCGCCCGGTTCGAATCATTCGATTCCTGATCGGTTTCGTCGGCGGCCTCCGATGGTTGGTTGGCCATCGAGATTTGCACCGTGGCGCCGGCCTGCCCATTCAGCGATTCGCTCGAGGCGATGCTCTGGCCGCCGAACATACCGCCTCCGCCCGCCATCACGCGCGCAATGGACGCGTGGGCGAAATAGTCGGCGATTCCCTTACGCTGTTCTTCGCTTGTCGAAGACAAGAGCCATAGCAGGAGAAAAAACGCCATCATCGCCGTCACGAAATCGGCATAGGCGACTTTCCACGCTCCGCCGTGATGGCCACCGCCGCCTTTCTTGATCCGCTTGATGATGATCGGCTGGTTCGTCTTTTCGACCATGGCCGCCGCCTGCTAGGCTATTGCGGTCGGTAACTCGGCGCACGCCTGCTCGAGTTCGGCGAAATCGGGGCGGACATTGGTCAATAGCGCCTTACGGGCGAACTCGACCGATACCTGAGGGGCATAGCCGTGCATGTGCGCGAGCAGCCCCGCCTTGATGCAGCCGAGATATTTTCCTTCCGCCTCGTAGGTCGCTTTGAGGGCATTCGTGGTCGGGCCGACGAAGCCGTAGGCCATGAGCACGCCGAGGAATGTGCCGACAAGCGCCGCGGCGATGAGTCCACCTAGGACTTCCGGGCCCTCGGTGATGTGGGTCATGGTCTTGATGACACCCATGACCGCCGCAACGATGCCGAGGGCGGGCAAGCCGTCGGCGACGGTCTGCATGGCGTGGCAGATCTGGTGCTGTTCCTCGTGGTGGGTTTCGATTTCCTGACTCATCAATTCTTCCATGACGTGCGGTGAATCCGTGCCGAGAGTCATGAGGCGCAGGTAGTCGCACAGGAACTCCACCGCGTGGTGGTCCTTGTGAAAATTCGGAAATTGCTGGAACAGCGCGCTGTCTTCCGGTTTTTCGATGTGCTGCTCGATCGCCAGCGCGCCCTTCGTCCGCAGCAGCTTTAACACCGTGAACAACAGGCCCAAGAGTTCAAGATAGTGCTTTTTTTCGTAGCGCGAGCCCTTGAACAGGGCGCCGAATGCGCCAAAGGTTCGCTTGACGACGACCTTAGGGTTGGCCGCGATGAATGCGCCGAACGCCGCCCCGCCGATGATCACGACTTCGAACGGCTGGAACATGATGGCCATGCTGCCGCCCTGGGCCATATAGCCGCCGAACACGCTGGCAAGGACCACGATTAGACCGATGATGACAAACATGGATTGCCCCGTGTCTCCCGATCTTCCGGGCACTTGAACACCGAGCATCCCCGATCTTGGTTAAGAAGATATTGAGCCGGTGGCTGCGGCCCGCAGGCGCCGGAGGATGGCGACGAGGTGAATGGGGAAACGGATAGACGAGGCGCCGGTTTCCGGGAAAATCGGCGACCTGGCGTCAGGTGCCGTCCTCGACCGCCGTGCCGCCGAGAATCCGAGTCTGGAACCCCGCTTGGGACAGGCGCGCTTGGATTTCATGGGCATGCGTCATGTCGCGGGTTTCGGCCACGACGTCGAGCTCGGCCAGCTTGACCGGTACGTCGTAGAACAGGCGCTGGTGGTAGATTTCGACGATATTGCCGCCAAGCTCGCCGACGATTTCCGCGACCTGGGCCAGGGTGCCTGGCTTGTCGCTGATCTTCACCCGCAAACGCACCAGCCTGCCCTGGCGCACCAGGCCTCGCATCAGGATGGACGCCAGGATCCGTGTGTCGATATTGCCGCCCGATACGACCAGGCCGACCCGGCGGCCCGTAAAGTGCGCTTTGTTCGCGAGCAAGGCCGCGAGCGGCGCGGCGCCCGCGCCCTCGGCCACGGTTTTTTCGATCTCGAGCAGCATGAGCACGGCTTCCTCGATCGCGCTTTCGCCGACGAGAAATATATCGGTCGCCAATCGGCCGATGATCTCCATGGTCAGCCGGCCCGGCTCTTTGACCGCGATGCCCTCGGCGATGGTTTGCCCGCCCGTGGGGGCAGGGCCGCCGCGAAGCGCTCCAACCATCGAGGGATATAGCTCGGTCTGGACGCCGTAGATTTCGATCGCCGGTTTCAGCGCCTTGGCGGCCAGCGCCATGCCGGAAATGAGGCCGCCGCCGCCGATGGGCACAATCAGGCAGTCGAGCTCGGGCCGTTCCTCGAGCATTTCCAACGCGACCGTGCCCTGGCCCGCGATGATGCGCTCGTCGTCGTAAGGATGGACGAAGACAGAATTGCGTTTGGCGCACAGCGCCTCGGCCGTCACGCGCGCCTGGGAAAGGTCCTCGCCGACCAGCACGACTTCGGCCCCGAAGGCGCGGGTATGGATGACTTTTGTGAAGGGCGTGCCCTTGGGCATGACGATGGTCGCCGGGATGCCGAGGCGTTCCGCGTGGTAGGCGACGCCCTGGGCGTGATTGCCGGCCGATGCCGCGATGACGCCACGCGCGCGCTCCGCGGGCGTAAGGCTCAGGAGCTTGACCAGCGCGCCGCGATCCTTGAACGACGCCGTGTACTGTTCGTTCTCAAGCTTGAGATAGACTTCGCACCCGGCGATCAGCGACAGGGTGCGCGAATGGGCGCATGGCGTGCGCTCGACGGCACCGACCATCAATCCGTGGGCGGTGCGAATGTCATCGAGGCTCACGGCCATGGCGTTCCCATTCTCTGACTTCGTCGTCAAGGCGCCGGCACGAGGCGCAAGATTCTGCGTTGCGTGCCGTCGCCCTGTTGGGGCAGGCGAAGATAGGCGAAATCGCGCCAGCGTAAAGCCTGGTCTAGATAATGCGGCGATAACGGGTGGCCCGATTGCCCCGTCGGTAGGACGAACAGCGAACCGTCCGGCTCGCCGACATCGAGGATGGCGCGCAGGCTGGCGATGTGCGTCGCGCGATAGGGCTCTGTCGAATCGGCAAAGCGAACCCCGCCGCGCATGAGGGTATGAGCGTCGCCGCCGACCTCGAGAGTCGTGCCCCAAAGCCGCCCGAGCACGGGAATGCGCCCGAAGATCGCGTGGCGCAGCCGCACACGGTGCGCCTTGCCCCAGCGCCAGCGCGCGAAATCGGCGCCAAAGCGTGTTTTCAGGTCCCCGAGCGCATCGTCGAGCGCCAGGCCGACCGCATGCGCGCAGCTTCCCTCGGAAGCGGCCGAGCTCGGCGCATCGCACCAACCGCCTTCGCCCGCAAGCGCCGTCAGCATGACCCGGGGGCGGTTGTCCCAATAGGCGGGAAAATCCACGCCGAGCTTACCGGCGAACAGGCGCGCCATGACGGCGCGCACCCAGGCGGTATAGACCAGCGGCTCGACCGTATCCGGGGTCATCGTGCCATCCCATGCCCCGAGTGCCGACAGGGTTCGGCGCGCCAATTCGGAATGGGGCTCGCCTGCGAGACGGAGCAGAACGGGCACGATGTCGAGCGCCGCCAGGGATGTCGTGTCCGCTTGCAACGCCGCCGAATCAATAGGCGCATGTTTGGTCTGCGAGCCGAGCACGGCCTCGGCGCGGCGCGCGCGATAGGGCTCCTCCCAGTTACGCGCCAGCGTGTGAGGGTATTTGCCGCCGATGGGTCGATTGTTCGCGTTGACGAGATAGCCCTTTGGCGGATTTTCATCGCGCGGCAACTCGGCATGGGGCACAAAGCCACGCCAAATTCTTCCGGCCGCGCCGTTCGATGGCCAGAAGCCGTCGCCCGAGCGGCGCACGGGAACGCGCCCCGGCGCCGCAAAGCCGATGCCCGTGCGATCGGCGTGGGTCACGAATTGCTGCAGGGCGTCGAAGCGTTCGAGCGCCAAGGCCGTCTCGGTCAAATTGCGCGCGACATTCAGCGAATAAAGCGCATCGGCCGAGCGGTCCCGGAGTTCGAGATAGGGAGCGCTGAGGGCAAGCGCCGTGCCTTGCTCCATGGTCGGCGCATCTCTGCCGGCCAGGATGTCGGAAATCACGGGCCCGTTTTGCGTCGCGCGGACCCGGAGGGTCACGGGATTTGCGCGCGACACCGCGATTGTCTCGACTCGTGTTTCGAAGGGCAGGGAACCCGAAGCGCTGGTATAGCGCCCGGGGTCGCCCGGCATCTCGCGTTCGACGACCAGGTCTTCCACATCCGCCTGGCTCGAAGTGAAGGCCCAGGCGATGTCCGCGTTCTGTCCGATGATGACAAATGGTACGCCCGGGGCCGTGGCGCCGGAGAGGTCGAGTCCAGGCGCTTTGATGCGCGCTAGATACCATTGGTTCGGCAAGGTCGCGCCCAGATGCGGGTCGGTCGCGACGATCGGCCGGCCGGTGGCACTCCGCGCAGCGGAAATCGCCCAGGCGTTCGACGCGCCGTGGCCGAGAAGTTCGTCGAGGAGGGCCGGTATCCGCCACGCGGCGTCGAGAGCTGTCGGAGCCGCGGCTCCGATGGTCGTGGGACCCGCCGCGTCGTCGGACGGCCACAGCGATTCGACCGTGCCGCGTTCGAGCCGTTGGGCCATGCGCGCGCGCAGCATTTCCTGGCGCCAATCGACGGACAGCTGCATCGCCATCAGCTTGCCCCAGACAAGCGAGTCCGCCGGGCGCCACGGCTCGGGCTCCACATTCAGCAAGATGAATTCGGGCGCCAGCGCGCCCCGCCGCGCGGCGAGGAACGCGTTCACTCCCGCGGCATAGGCTTCGAGCGCCGCTCGCGTTTCGGGCGCGAGACTGGCGAACGACGCCTCCGCCAGACGTTGGATCCCGAGCGTGCGCATGAAACGATCGAGATCCAGCGCGCGTCCGCCGACGATTTCGGACAATCGTCCCGCGCCGATGCGCCGCATCGCCTCCATCTGCCACAGGCGGTCCTGGGCATGAACAAAGCCGAGGGAAAAATAGGCATCGTGTGCGGATTGCGCGATGATGAGCGGCACGCCGAATTCATCGCGCGCGATCTCGGTCGGCTGTTCGAGGCCCGCGAGACGCAATTCTCCCGTGATGTCGGGCAAGCCCGTGCGCAGCCAAATATAGCAAAGCGCCGCAAGCAGCGCGGCGGACGTGCCTATGCCGCATGCAGCCCACAGGATCCAGCGGAGCAAGCGTCGGAGCCAGGCCCTGGCCCGGATCACCTCGAGAACGTCGCCTTGTAGCGCTCGCGCAGTACGTTCTTCTGGACTTTGCCCATGGCGTTGCGCGGCAGGTCGTCGACGAAGAACAACACCTTCGGCACCTTGAAGGCGGCTATGGACTCTTTGAGAACGTCGATCATCGCCCCGGACGTGGGCGTGGCGCCCGGCTTCACCGCGATTACGCCCGCGACCGCTTCGCCGAAATCGGCATGCGGCAGGCCGATGACCGCCGATTCGGCAACGCCGTCCAAGGCATCGAGGGCGAGTTCTATTTCTTTGGGATAGACATTGAGACCGCCCGAAATGATGAGATCCTTCGCGCGTCCGACGATCGAGACATGGCCATTCGCATCGATGCGCGCGATGTCTCCGGTGATGAAATAGCCGTCGGCGCGGAATTCCTCGCGCGTTTTTTCGGCATTGCGCCAATAGCCCTTGAAGACGTTCGGCCCCTTGATTTCCAGCACGCCCACTTCCCCCGCTCCGAGCACGCGCCCGGCATCGTCGGCGATGCGTGCCTCAACGCCCGGCAGAGGCGGCCCGACACTGCCCGCGATGCGCGCGCCGATCAGCGGATTCGAGGTGATCATGCCCGCTTCCGTCATGCCGTAGCGTTCAAGAATCGTATGTCCCGTGCGCGCCTGGAATTCCCGGAAGGTATCCTCGAGCAGGGGGGCGGAGCCGGAAATGAAAAGCCGCATGGTCCGGCACGCATCGCGTCCGAAGCCGGGGAGAGACAACAGGCGCGTGTAATAGGTCGGTACGCCCATGAACACAGTCGCGCGGCCGAGTAGGCGCGCAACCTCCGCGCCGTCGAATTTAGGCAGGAAGATCATTGTCGAGCCGTTCAGCAAGACGCAATTGCAAGCCACGAACAGGCCGTGCGTGTGGTAGATCGGCAAGGCGTGCAGCAGAATGTCGCCGGGCGCGAAGCCCCAAATCCGGTGAAGGGTTTGGGCGTTGGATGCGAGATTGCCGTGGGTCAACATCGCGCCCTTCGAGCGTCCCGTTGTTCCCGAGGTATAGAGAATTGCCGCGAGATCGTCGGATGCGCGTGAAATCGTCGCAAACGAAATCTCGAGTCTTTCCGCGCGTTCGGTGAGTGTGCCGCGGCCATCGGCGCCGAGGGTCAGCAATTGGGCGACACCCGCCTTGGCGGCGAGCGGCAGAAGCGCGGCGTGCGCCCCCGGGTCGCAGACCGCGACGCGCGGCTCGGAATCGGACAGGAAGTAATCGACCTCCGCCGGGCGATAGGCGGTGTTGAGCGGCACATACACCGCGCCCGCGCGCAGGCACGCGAGATAGAGCATCAAGGCTTCGGGTGATTTCTCCGTCTGTGCCACGACGCGGTCGCCCGGCCGCACGCCGAGATTTTGCAAGAGATTCGCAAGGCGCGCGGTCGCCGAATCGAGATCGGCATAAGTGCGGTGAAGCACGCCGTCCGCGAATTCGATGAAGGCTCGACCGCGATCGGCTGGAAAGCGCGCCTCGAACGCGGCATAGAGATTGCCGTTCATGTCTAGGGTTTGATCTCGTAGGTGAGCCATTGCGTCTTGGTCGCAATGCGGTCGTAAAAGGACCGGCCGCGATAGTTGTTCTCGGCCGTGATCCAGCGCACGACCTGCCAATCGCGCGATTTGGCGATCTCGGTCAGGCGCGTAAGAAGCGCCTCGGCGACGCCCGTGCCGCGCAGCTCGGGCGCGACGAACAGATCGTCGAGAAATCCGCCCACGCGGCCCGCTAGCGGCCGGGCCATGGCGCGAAAATGCGCCAGGCCCACCAAGCGGCCATCGGCGGTCTTGGCGACGAGGCACTCGACTTCGTGCTTGGGGTCGTGAATCCAATCCCACACGGTGCCGGCGATCTCGTCGTTCATTGGCACCTTGTAGAACGCGGCGTAACCGTTATACAGCACGCGCCAGCCAGCCTTGTCGGCGGGCAGGGGAGGGGCGATCGTCAATCCTTCGGGCGGTGATTTCATGGCGGTACACTTTCGCTTGCCGAGTTTCGATCATATAAAGACTTGCCCATGATGGAGCAACGTCACGTTCTGTCGCTCGGCCTGGGTGGATTTCACCGTGTGGCCTATACGCAATGGGGCGACCCCAAGAATCCGCGCGTTCTTCTGGCCGTACACGGCCTGACGCGCAATGGGCGCGATTTTGACGCGCTCGCGCGCGCGCTGTCGGGCACTTTCCGCGTCGTCTGTCCGGATATCGTCGGCCGGGGCGATAGCGACCGTCTGACGGACAAGGGCCAATACGGCTATCCGCAGTACTGCGCCGACATGACGGCATTGATCGCGCGGCTAGATGCGACGGAACTCGACTGGCTGGGTACGTCCATGGGTGGCCTCATCGGTATCATGATCGCCGCGCGGCCGAACAATCCCATTCGGCGCTTGATCCTCAACGATATTGGACCATCGATCGCGCGTGGCGGGCTCGAACGCCTGGCGGGATATGTGGGGCGCGACCCGCGCTTTGCCTACCGCGCCGAGGCCGAGGCGTATTTCCGCCGAGTGATGGCGACCTTCGGCCCGCTCGACGACGGCCATTGGGCGCATGTGGTCGATCACGGCATCGAACCAGCGGAGCAAGGCGGTTACCGCTTGCGCTACGATCCCGCCATCGGCGAGGCGTTTAAGGGCCCGCTGTTCGATATCGAATTATGGCCGTTTTGGAATCCGATAGCGTGCCCCGTGCTCGCCATTCGCGGCGCGGAATCGGATTTATTTCTTGAAAGTACTGCGCGGCGCATGGCCGAGACCGGTCCCAAGGCGGAAATCGTGTCTTTGCCGGGCATCGGACACGCCCCCGCGCTGATGGCGGACGATCAGATCGCGCTCGTGCGCGAGTGGCTCGCGAAAACGAGGACCGAATAGGAACCAAGTAGGGAGTGGAGCATCGAAATGGCTCGTTACGACGTGGTCATCATCGGCGGCGGTTGTATCGGTAGCGCGATCGCCTATTTCCTCGCGGCCGAACCGGGATATGAGGGCACGGTCATGGTCGTCGAGCGCGATCCGACTTACGCGACAGCCTCCACGCCACGGGCCACGGGCGGAATTCGCCAGCAATTTTCCACTCCCGAGAACGTCGAGATCGGGCTGTACGGCGCCCAATTTTTTCGCGAGTTGCCAGAACGTCTGGCGGTTGATGGCGAGAGCCCGGATATCGGCTTCAAGGAACATGGCTATTTGCTGCTCGCGACCGAGGACGCGCTCGCCGTCATGCGCGAGAATCACGCGCGTCAGGTCTCGCTGGGCGCAGAGATCCGCTGGTTCGATCGCGCGGCCTTGGCCGCGCGCTTTCCCTGGTTGGTGGTTGACGACGTGGTGGGCGCGTTCTTCGGCGCTCGCAACGAAGGTTGGTACGACCCCTATGGTCTGTTGATGGCCTTCCGGCGCAAAGCGCGCGCGCTGGGCGTTACGTACGTTCAGGACGAGGCCTCGGGACTCGTACTCGCGGGCGGCCGGGTTGCGGGCGTGGTGCTGTCTTCCGGCGCGCGAATCGAGGCGGGGACGGTGATCAATGCGGCGGGCGCGCGCGACGCGGCGCGCGTGGCGCGATGGGCCGGGGTTTTGCTGCCGGTCGAGCCTCGCAAACGCTGTGCGTTTCTCGTCAAGGGGCCGCAACCGCTGCCGCCTTCGCCGCTGCGCTTCGAGCCGAACGGCGTGTGGTCACGGCCGGAGGGTCAGGGTCTGCTGTGCGGCGCCACGCCCGAGCCCGAGCACGATTCGGCGCGTACCGATTTCGATGTCGATCATTATTTGTTCGAGGATGTGATCTGGCCGACGCTGGCCGGCCGGTCGAAGGTATTCGAGGCGCTCAAGGTCGAGCGGTCCTATGCTGGGCATTACGACTACAACACCCTCGACCAAAACGCGATCATCGGTCGTTGGCCGGGTTTCGCCAATTTCTACGTCGCGACCGGGTATTCCGGACACGGCGTCATGCAATCGCCCGCCTCGGGCAGGGCGATGATGGAGCTCGTCGTTCATGGCGGCTACCGCACGCTGGATTTGTCGCGCTTCGGGGTCGAGCGCATTCTGCGGGGCGAGCCCGTGCTCGAAACCGGCATCTACTAGTGAGACCGGATCAGTTTGCCCCGGTAATCGCTTCGCGGATCGCGGCAATGAAGTCTGGATTTTCCCGAATTGAGCGGTCGAAATTATGTGCCGCGCCGGGAATGACCAAGAGGCGCGCCTTGATATTGCGCGCGGCCAGCGACGCGACATAGTCGCGCGACAGGGCCGGGACGGTATTGACGTCGTTTTCCCCGACCGCGGCGACGACCGAGGACGAGGGCGCGATGCGGTCGATCACCGTGTCGGGCGATAGCGAGCGCTCCCAGTTGGCGCTTCCTCGGCCGGCCGAGCGATTGCGCCATGCGCCGAGATTGCACGGGCATGAGAGCAGAACCGCAGCATCAACGAGGCCGGGGTGGCGGCCGAGGATATTGGCCGTGGTCGCGGCGCCCCCCGAATGGCCGACCATGACCAGGCGTCGGGCCTTGTGATGGGCCTTTAGCGCCTCCAGCGCCGCCGCAATCGCGTCCATGTATTCAGGCAAATAATTATCGCGCCGCCCGAGATCGCTGCCGCCTGATTGATTGCGCGCACTGTCGAAATAGCCGGGCCGAATCAAGGCCACTGTGACGGTCGACTCGTCCGCGAAGCGCTCGGCGTAGCCGTAAAAATAATCGGACGGCCCGCCCGCCGAGGTATCGCCGTGCAGGAAAACGACCAATGCCGGGTTTGGCTGCGCAAGCTTGCCTTCATGGGTCTTGATGACGAAGCATAGATCGCGGCCTGAGACCCGACTGGCATTGTCGGCCGGGGCGCAATCCGATTGCGCGCGCGCGGGCGCCGAAACCATCAGACTCACAAAAATCGCCCAAGCGGCGCATGCCATCCGACACGACATCGCATCGCTCTCCATCTTCTTGACGACAGCATTGCTTCGCGGGTGCAAGGTTAGCACACTCGCGCGACGACCCCATTGGGAGGATTTTCATGCCTGTGCAGATCGCCGCCGCGCCGAACTTGCTGTCTGTGAACGACCTTGCGTCCTGGCGCGGAGTGCCGCCGGCGATCGTATCCGACGAGTTGAATCGCGCGGGCGCCATGGACGCGGGCATCAAGCCAGTGGCACCCGGCTGGACCGTGCTCGGCCAGGCCCTGACCGTAAAATGCATGGTCGGCGATAACGGGCCGCTGCACTTTGCGCTCACGGTCGCCTGGCCGGGGGCGATTCTGGTGGCCGATGCGGGCGGCTTCCTAGGTACGGCGGTTTGGGGTTCGATTCTTCACGGCGCGGGTGCCAAGGCGGGGCTTGCCGGGGTGGTCATCGATGGCGCGGTGCGCGATGTCGCCGAATTGCGCCGCTCGCCGGTGCCAATTTATGCGCGCGGCATAACACCCGCAGGGCCGCACAAGGGTTGGGGTGGGGCAATCAACGCGCCTATTCAGTGCGGCGGCGTGGTGGTGTCTGCGGGCGATCTCGTCGTCGGCGACGACGACGGCATCGCCGACATCCGTTCCGATCAATTGACCGGCTTGCTCGAGCGCTGCCGCGCGCGCATGGCGAAGGAAGAAGACATGGTCGCCAAGATTGCCGCAGGCGCACGCACGGCCGATTTGATCGGCCTGCCAGCGCCCGACAAGATCGGACGCTGAGCGCGCCGTCAGCGCGCGGTCGATCCGCCATCGGCCGAAAGCGCGGCGCCGGTTATGAAACTGGCGGCAGGCGAGGCGAGGAACAGGATGGTGCTGGCGATCTCCGACGGCTCCGCCACGCGCTTCATGGGGACTTGGCTGCCGAGAAAGGCGAGACCGTCATCGACGGTCATGCGGCGCGCGCGGATTGCGCCCTCGAGCAGCGGCGTGTGGATTTCTCCCGGACACACCGCGTTTATCCGGATGTTCTGATCGGCATGGTCGAGCGCCATGGCCTTGGTCAGCAGCACGAGCGCGCCCTTGGTCGCGCAATAGGCACCGATGCCCTTGCCGCCCACGAGTCCGAGCTCGGAGGCGACATTGACGATCGTGCCGCCGCCTTGCACGCGCATCTGCCGCACGGCCGCGCGCGACAGGATGAAGGGCGCGTCGAGATTGACGGCCATCATGACATCCCATTGTTCGTCGGTGGTTTCGGCGGGCGCGGAGCGATGGAGCGTGCCGGCATTGTTTACCAGCACGTCCAGCCGTCCGAAGCGTTTGACTGTTTCGGGCACGAGGGTTTCGGCGAACGCGCGATCGGCCAGATCGCCCGCGATGAAGGCGGTCGCGCCCGCGAGTTCCGCCTGGAGCGCCGCGCCGCGCGCGTGGTCGCGCCCGGTGAACAGCACCGCAGCGCCCTCGCGCGCAAAGGCACGCACCGTGGCGGCGCCGATGCCCGAATTGCCGCCCGTCACCAGCACGGCATTGCCCGCGAATGTCATGGTGATATTTCTCTTTGTTCGACGCGAATTTACCCTCGCGTGGCCGGGCAAGGACCCGCGCGGGGCTCTCAGCCCGATTTCAGACGCTTGGCGACCTCGACCGCGAAATAGCTCAGCACGCCGTCGGCGCCCGCGCGCTTGAACGCCATCATGGCTTCGAGCACGACGCGCTCGGCGAGCCAGCCGCGCTCGATGGCGCCCTTGAGCATCGAATATTCGCCGGACACCTGATAGGCGAAGGTGGGAACGCCGAAGCCGTCCTTCACCCGTCGCACGATGTCGAGATAGGGCATGCCGGGCTTGACCATGACCATGTCGGCGCCCTCCTCGAGATCGAGCGCGACCTCGCGCAGGGCCTCGTCGGAATTGGCCGGATCCATCTGATAGCTCCCCTTGTCCTTGCCGCCGAGCGTGCCCTTGGAGCCTAGGGCGTCGCGGAACGGGCCATAGAAGCCCGAATTGTATTTCGCGGCATAGGACATGATGCGGACATGCTGATGGTCTGCATCGTCGAGGGCCGTGCGAATCGCGCCGACGCGCCCATCCATCATGTCGGAGGGCGAAATGATGTCGCAGCCCGCGCGCGCCTGCAGCACGGCTTGCCGACACAGTACCTCCACCGTTTCGTCATTCACCACATAGCCGTCGCGCAGCAAGCCGTCATGGCCGTGCGTCGTGAAGGGATCGAGCGCGACGTCCACCATCACGCCGATATCGGGTACGGTGCGCTTGATTTCCGCGATCGCCCGGCACACGAGATTGCCCGGCCGCGTCGCCTCGTCGCCGTCCTCGGTCTTCTGCGCCTGATCGATCGCCGGAAACAGCGCGATCACCGGAATGCCAAGGGCCTTGGCCTCGCCGATCGCCTCGCCGATCAGATCGACGCTCAGGCGATCGACGCCGGGCATCGAGGCGACGGGTTCGCGCACCCCTTTCCCCTCGCGCACGAAGACCGGCCAAATGAGATCGCTTGCCGTCAGGGTGTTTTCGGCGACCAGGCGGCGCGTCCATGCGTCGATGCGGTTTCGGCGCATGCGCACGCGCGGATACATGCCGAGGGCCGGTGTGGCGCTGGGTTTGCGTGGGGCCATTTGAACTCCTCCTCGTCGAACCGTGCCAGAAAATGGCGCGCGGCTATCGCCAAGACGGTGCAAGTCTAGCGAAAATTGAGGGTCACGGTAACCGGACGGAGCGGCTGGAGGGGGAAAATTTCGGGTATGGCGGCGGGTGGCAGGGGGCTATCCTCGGGCCATGAACTTCGAACTCGACGAGGCTCGGAAGGCAATCCGCGAAGTCGCGCGCGATTTCGCGGCGGCCGAAATGGCGCCCCATGCAGCCGAATGGGACGCACGCGCGCATTTCCCCGTCGAAACCCTGCGCAAGGCCGCCGCGCTTGGCTTCGGCGCCATCTATGTCCGCGAGGATGTGGGCGGCTCGGGCCTTGGCCGGCTCGATGCGGCGATTGTCTTCGAGGAATTGGCCGCATCGTGCCCTTCGACCGCAGCCTATATCTCGATCCACAATATGGCCGCGTGGATGATCGACGCCTACGGCGCGCCGGAGTTGCGCCGGCGCGTCCTGCCGCGACTGGCCTCGATGGCGCATTTCGCCAGTTACTGCCTGACGGAATCCGACTCGGGTTCCGATGCGGCGGCGCTGCGGACGCGGGCGGTGCGCGAGGGCGATCACTACGTCCTCGATGGCAGCAAGGCGTTCATCTCGGGTGGATCCAGCAGCGATGTTTATGTCTGCATGGCGCGCACGGGCGGCGAGGGCCCTGGCGGCATCACGGCGTTTGTCGTCGAGAAGGATAGGCCGGGACTGTCTTTCGGCAAACGTGAGACCAAGCTCGGTTGGAACAGCCAGCCCACGGCGGCGGTCATATTTGAGACTTGCCGCGTGCCCGCGGCCAATCGCATCGGCGAGGAGGGGCAGGGCTTCAAGATCGCCATGGCCGGGCTCGATGGCGGGCGGGTGAATATCGCCGCGTGCTCGCTCGGCGGCGCGCGCGAATGCCTCGAACGCGCCCTCGATTACGTGAAGTCCCGCCGGCAATTCGGCAAGGCACTCGCCGAATTCCAGGCCCTGCAATTCCGTCTCGCCGACATGGCGACCGAGCTCGAGGCGGCCCGCCTCATGGTGCGGCGCGCGGCCGCGGCGCTCGATGCGGGCGATGGCGAGGCGACGATGCATTGTGCCATGGCCAAGCGTTTCGCCACCGATGCGGGCTATGCCATCTGCGACGAGGCGCTCCAGCTTCACGGCGGTTACGGCTATCTCCGGGATTTTCCCATCGAGCGGTTTCTGCGCGATTTACGCGTCCACCGAATTCTCGAGGGTACGAACGAGATCATGCGCGTTATCATCGCGCGCCGGTTACTGGCGGACTGACGAAGAGCGGATTGGCGAAGCGATGGACGATATTCTGTTCGACGTCGCGGGCGGCGTGGCGCGGGTCACGCTCAACCGGCCGCGGGCGTTGAACGCGCTTACCCTCGACATGGCGGTCGCGCTCGATAGCGCGCTCTCGCGTTGGGCGGAGGACGGCACGATTCGCATCGTTGCGGTGCGGGGCGCGGGCGACCGGGCCTTTTGCGCGGGCGGGGATATCCGGGCGCTCTACGAATCGGGCAGGACCCGCGCCAATACGCTCACACGCGATTTCTATTGGCACGAATATCGCCTCAATCGGCGTATCAAGCGCTTTCCCAAACCCTATATCGCGTTCATGGATGGAGTGACGATGGGCGGCGGGGTCGGGATTTCGGTTCATGGCTCCCACCGGGTGGCGACCGGGCGCACCGTGTTCGCCATGCCGGAAACGGGCATTGGCCTTTTTCCCGATGTCGGCGGCAGCTATTTCTTGCCGCGCTGTCCAGGGCGGATCGGGCTATATCTCGGCCTCACGGGGGCGCGTCTGTCTTCGGCCGATTGCCATTATGCGGGTATCGCAACCCACCACCTGGATTCGGCGCGCATCGATGAAGCGCTTGCCGCCCTCGCCGACGGAGCAAGCGCGGGCGATGCACGGAGCCATGTCGATCGGGTGTTGGCGGATTTGGCCGAGGCGCCGGGTGCGTCCGAATTGGCGGAGCGGCGGGGTGTCATCGACCGGTGTT
>JBJXGH010000174.1:0-14103 GCA_046153685.1 Alphaproteobacteria bacterium | reverse complement strand
CCTCCGCCTCGCTCGCGCTCCTCGAGATGGCCAAGGCGGGCTATACATGTTTTACCGAGCCCGGCACGGCCTTCGAGCCCGACATCGTGGCCAAGGCGGCGCAAGCGCTGGGCGTGCGCGGCTCGGTTACCGATCCTTATCTCTGGGACCGCACCCAGGGTATGCAGATGGCAACCGAGATCGACCGGGCGCCGTGCGATCTCGGACGGGCGCGCGCGCTCATGGGAACCGAGCTCAAGCGCAACGTGGATCCCGACGCCTTGGTTCGCGGCCATATTGGGGTTTACGGCTCTGGTTCGGCCTCGGTCGAACTCATCCGTGCGGCGAAGGACATGGCCGAGCGCAACGGCGTGGCGTGCACTCTGCATCAATCCTTCATGCCCGAGGCGGCGGCGCGCGAAAAAGCGGCCTATGGCAAGAGCCCGCTCGTGCATTTCGCGGAACTCGGACTACTCGGGCCGAATGTCGCGCTCACGCATATGAACGCGCTCGACGACGATGAAATAGGAGTCATTGCCGTGTCGGGTGCCAAGATCGTCTGGCATCCGGGCAATTTCATGTTCTACGGCCTCGGCGCGCGCTGCGCGCAGCGTATGCCCGAATTGCACGCCAAGGGCGTGTCCATCGCGCTCGGAAACGATATCGCCAAGCTCTGGGGTTTCGGGGATTTGCCGTTCCTGGCCTATTTGATCGCGCGCAATCATGGCCACTTCGTTTCCGCCGAAAGCGTGCTCGAAATGGCGACCTTGGGCGGGGCGCGCGCTCTCGGCTGGCAGGACATCATCGGCTCGCTCGAGCCGGGCAAGCGCGCGGATCTCGTGATTCGCAAGGCCGAGCTGGCCGAGGCCGTGCCGGGCGTGAGCCCGGCTTTCGAGGCCATCCTGGTTCAGCGCGCGAAGGGAGTGGATACGGTGATCTGCGACGGCAAGGTTATCGTCGCGGGCGGGCGCTCGACGCGCGTGGACGAGGGCGCGATCCTGGCCCAAGCGCGCGCCTCGGCGCGCCGCCTCATGGCCAAGACGGGACTCTCGACCGGTGCCGCTTGGCCGGTCGTGAATTGATTCGGCGCCGGGGCGTCGGACCTATTTCGTCGCCTCAAGATTGAGGCTCATCAAGATACCGTTATTTTTGTCCATGTGCGGCAGATGCGCTTGGGAATAGTCGTCGATTTGGGCGTGCTCGGTCGTGCGCCAGTCCCAAGGCCGAATATCGCTGAAACCGGCATCGACCAAGAGTTTCGTGAGAAAACTCTCGTCGAATATCGATTTGTGGAAATCGTAAATGTCACGCTGGCCGCCGCTAATCAGGCCGACGAGACCGTTCAAGCCGTCTTCCAGGCCCTTTTCGTGATACAGCTTGGCGCAGGCGGCGAAATCGGGCACGGCGAGGCGCAGCACGCCGCCAAGTTTCAGAACCCGGTGCCATTCTGCCAGCACCTTCGGCACCTCGCGGCGACTGAAGTGTTCGAGGACGTGGCTGGCATACAAGAGGTCCGCGACCTCGGCGTCGAACATGGACAAACGTTCGACGCGGGTAACCCAGTCGATGTGCGGGCCGGGCGCGATATCGACGTGGACGAAGCCCGGAATATGCCGGCGGCCGCAGCCGAGATGAAGCTTGAGCGCCGTCGCGATCAGGGGCGCGGATTCAGCGTTCGCAAGGATGCTGGCGGCTTGGCTCATTGGGCGTCCATTGGACGCCAATACAGGCTAACACGGGCTTAACGCCCGACCGTTCGGCCGATCAAAGCCGAACCTTGTCCACGCCCGCCCGTTCGCACCAGAAATCGAGCAGGGCCGAGAAATCCTTGCCTCCCCAGCCAGCGGCGCGCGCGAGCGACAGGCTTTCCCGCGCCATCGCCACGATGGGTGCGGGCATGCGCGCCCGGTTGGCCGATTCGGCGATGAGAGAGAGGTCCTTGTGCGCGAGATCGATGGCGAAGCCCGGTTCGATATCTCCTTTGAAGACCTTGGTTGCGTAATTGAGCTTTAACTGGCCGTTGGTCGCGGTGGTGCCGTGGATGACCTCGAGCGTTTTCGCGATGTTGAGGCCGAAGCGCTTGGCGAGCGTCAGCGCCTCGGCGTTCATCATGCACGAGACGATGGCGAGCAGATTGTTGATGAGCTTGGTGCGCGTGCCCGAACCGGGCGGACCGCAATGGTGGATGGTCGTGCCCATGGCGGCGAGCAGGGGCTTGACCCGCGCGAAATCCCCGTCCGACGCGCCTACCATGAACAGGCTTTCGCCGCGTTCGGCATGGCTCGCCAAACGGCCGACGGGCGCATCGACGAAGCCAAGCCCGCGTGCGGCGGCGGCTTTGGACAGCATATCGGTGGTTTCGGGCAATACGGTGGACATATCGACGACCAGGCTCCCTGGTTTCATGTTGGCCATCGCCCCGTCCGCCGCGAGCAAAACCGCATCGACCTCGGGCGGACCGGGCAGCATGGTGAAAACCACCGTGGCCGCGCGCGCGAGCTCGGCGGCATTTGCCGCCCGCGTGCCGCCGACCGCCTCGATTCGCGCCATGGCCGCGGCCGATAGATCGTGCACCATGGGCGGCATCTGCTTGGCCGCGAGATTGCGCGCCATGGGTCCGCCCATGCGTCCCAGGCCAATGAATCCGATGGTTTCGCGTACCGTCATACGACGCTCCCTGATTGGCCGCCCGGTTATCCCACTTCGCGCGATGGCGCGCACCCTTAGGATCGGGATCTATCGGAATTGGGACCGAAGCGCGTTGACCCAGTTGATTCCGAGGCCTAGCTTTGACGAGCGGAAATCGTGGGGGGGAGTCCAAGATGCTCAAACCTGCTCAGATTGCAGCCTATCGTAAGAACGGCTATCTGTTCGTGCCGGATCTGTTTCCGGCGCGCGAGATCACCGTCGTCCGCAAGAAGGTCGCCAAGTTGATGGCCGAGGCGCGCGATTCCGTCATCTACGAGCACGACGGTAAGACGGTGCGTTCGGTCTTGAACGCGCACCTCTACGACAAGGTGATCGACGCTTTTTGCCGAAGCGAACGTGTGATCCGTCCGGTCATGCAATTGGTCAAGAGCCCGGTTTATATTTTCCAGAGCATCTTGAACGTGAAACGCGCCTTCGACGGCGTGCAATGGACTTGGCACCAGGACTACCCCACCTACAAGGTGGACGACCTGATGCCCGAGCCGCGCGCGGTCAACGCGTTCATCTTCGTGGACGATGTGAGCGAGTTCAACGGACCGCTCATGATCGTGCCCGGCACTCAGAAGCACAAGGTCAAGATCGGCAACGTGGATACGTCCGTGACGCCTTATCCGCATGGCCGCTACCCCAAGATCGATTGGGTGAAGCCGCTCATGGCTGGCAAGGGCATCGTCGCGCCCAAGGGAAAGGCTGGCTCGGTCATTTTCATGGACCTGCTGACAGTGCATGGCTCCGGCGCGAACATGTCGCCTTGGCACCGCTCGGTCATGTCGCTCACGCTCAATTCCGTCGAGAACAAGGCAACCGGCACCGTACGCGGGCCTGCCATCTGTCACGATTACCGACCCATCGCGCCGCTGCCCGCCAACCGCCTCGTGGCCGCGGCACGCGCCTAGAACCTGGGAGGTGAGGGCATGGCCCTGCCACATGACGGCAAGCTGGCGCTTGTCACCGGCGCCACGCGCGGGCTCGGTCGCGCGATCGCGGAGCGTCTGCGCGACGACGGCGCGCGTGTCATCGCCACTGGCACGAAACCCGATGGCGTGCCGCCGCCCGGCTGCGAGTTCATGGCGGTGGATTTCACCGACGCTAGGGCCACCGAGACATTCGCAGAGAAAATCCGAACCCGCGCGCCGCTCATCCTCGTCAACAATGCCGGCATCGGCATCGAGAAGGGCATCGAGGAGTTGAAGACAAGCGAGTTCCGCGAGGTCCACGACATTAATCTCGTGGCTCCCATGATTCTTTGCCGCGCCGTCGTACCCGGCATGCGCAAGGCGAAATGGGGGCGGATTCTGAACGTGGGCTCGATCTATGGCATCATCAGCCGCGAAAAGCGCGTGCCCTATTCTTCGACAAAATTCGGCATCGATGGCCTGACCGCGGCACTTGCGCCCGAAGTGGCAAGGGACGGAATCCTGGTGAACACGCTCGCGCCGGGTTTTATCTATACCGACATGGTGGCGGCGGCGACGGATATCGATGTGCCGGCCTTGGAGGCGCGCATCCCCATCGGCCGCATGGCGCAGCCGGGCGAAATCGCCGCCTTCGCCTCCTGGCTCGTCGGGCCCGAGAACACCTATATGAGCGGGTCCAACGTCGTCATCGATGGTGGCTTGGTGCGTGTTTAGCGTCGGCCTTGAAGGATGAGCGCGATGATCGAGACCGATTTGGCGATCATCGGTTCGGGCGCGGGCGGGCTCGCGGCCGCGCTGGCCGCGCGGCTCGCGGGGCTCACGGTTACGGTTTTCGAAAAATCGACCCTGGTGGGGGGCACGTCCACGCTGTCAGGCGGTCTCATCTGGGCGCCATGCAACCATTTGCAGAAGGGCGCCTCCGGCGATTCGCCGGAAGCGGCCCATGAATACCTGCGCTCGTGTTTCGGTGAGTCCGAGGACGAGGCGTTGTGGCGCGCGCATGTCCGGACCATTCCGCGCGTGATTGAGGCGCTGGAGGCCGTCTCGCCTCTGCGTTTCCAACTCGTGCGCTATCCGGAGTCCTTCGCGGGCCGGCCTGGAAGTATTCCCTTCGGGCGGCACGTCGAGGTGAAGGTCGTGCGCGTGGCGCGCGCGGGCCGCCTGGCGAAACGACTTCGCAGGCCCATGCGCAGCTCGCTCGTCACCTTGGGCGAGTTTTACAATTTGGGTTTCAAGTTCGGCCCCATGCGCGCGGCGCTGCGCCACCCCTTCCTCATCGGCTCACGGATCGTCCTCGGTCAGGCCGGGATGGGATTGGGTCTCGTGACGGGTCTCGTCGCGGCATGTCTCGACCACGGCGTCGAGTTCCGGCTGGGCTGGCGCGCGCGCGAGCTGTTGCGCGAGGGCGGGCGCGTTGTTGGCGTTGTGGGCGAGGGCGAGACGGGTGCCGAACGAATCGCGGCGCGGCGCGGCGTGGTCATCGCCTCCGGTGGCTTCGACTGGAACAAGGACCTGCAAGATCGGTACTTGACGGCGCCGATCGAGGCGCCGGTCGTGCCGCCCGCCATGGAAGGCGATGGCCAGCTCATGGCCGAAGCCGCGGGGGCGGCGCTCGGCAAAATGGACTTGGCGTGGTGGCTGGCCGTCTCGCTCGACGTGAAGAAAAACCTCGACGACATCCAAGTCGGCACCGCGGTTTACGCGGAACGCGGCCTGCCCCACGCGATCATCGTCAATCGCCGCGGGCGGCGCTTCACGAACGAGGCGGCGCACAATATGGCGATGGCGCTTTTCGAGCGCGACGGCGCGACGGGCGAGCTTTTGAACCAGCCGGCTTGGGCGGTGTTCGACCGGCAATACCGTTCCCGATACGACGTGCTGCTCGCTATCAAGCCAACCGAACCCGATCCGCCTTGGCTGTTCAAGGCGGACACCGTCGAGGGCCTGGCAAGGCAGGTGGGAATCGACCCGGCGGGTCTCGCGGACACGCTAGCGCGATTCAACCGTCACGCGTTGGAGGGAAATGACCCCGAATTCGGGCGCGGCTCGTTCGCCTTCGATCCCCATGTGGGCGATTCGCGCACGCGGCATCCCAATCTCGGCACGGTCGAGCGCGCGCCCTTCTACGCGCTTCGCATCCATCTGGGCGGGGTGGGGACCAAGGGCGGTGTGCGCACGAACGCGCGCGCGCAGGCGCTCCGCGCGGACGGAGCGCCGATCCCGGGGCTTTACGCGGCGGGCAACGCGGCGGCCACATGGTTCGGCGCGCCCATGGCCTCGGGCGGGATCACGCTCAGCCAGGCTCTCGTCATGGGCTGGCTTGCCGGTCGCGACGCGGCGGGCAGCAATGACGAGGGCGCCTGATCGTCCTGGCTCGGCAAACGAGAAGGGCCGCGCGATGGCGGCCCTTCTTGCCCCGGCCATGGCGGCCGGAAAGACGGAGCCTCAGACGCTGTAGTACATCTGGTACTCGATGGGATGCGGGGTGTGCTCGAAAGCGTAAACCTCTTCCATCTTGAGCGCGATAAAGCCGTCGATCAGGTCGTCGGAGAACACATCGCCCTTCTTGAGGAAAGCCCGGTCCTTGTCGAGATTGGCGAGTGCCTCGCGCAGCGAGCCGCAGACCTGCGGGACGTTCTTCAATTCTTCGGGCGGCAGGTCGTAAAGATTCTTGTCCATCGGATCGCCGGGGTGGATGCGGTTCTCGATGCCGTCGAGACCGGCCATCAACATGGCGGCATTGGCGAGATAGGGATTGGCGGAGGGATCGGGAAAGCGTACCTCGACGCGCTTGCCCTTGGGGCTCGAGACATAGGGAATGCGGCACGAAGCCGAGCGGTTGCGCGCCGAATAGGCGAGCAGCACCGGCGCCTCGAATCCGGGAATGAGGCGTTTGTAGGAATTGGTCGAGGGGTTGGTGAAGGCGTTCAGCGACTTGGCGTGTTTGATGATGCCGCCGATGTAATACAGCGCCGTGTCCGATAGATCGGCATAGCCCGAGCCCGCGAACAGGGGTTTGCCTGATTTCCAGATCGATTGGTGGATGTGCATGCCCGAGCCGTTATCGCCCTTGATGGGCTTTGGCATAAAAGTGGCGGATTTGCCGTAATTGTCGGCGACCATGTGGACGCAATATTTGTAGATCTGCATCGCGTCGGCGCACTTCACGAGGGTCGTGAACTTGATGCCGAGCTCGTGCTGGGAGGGTGCCACTTCGTGGTGGTGCTTCTCGACCTCGAGGCCCATGTCCTTCATGAAGGACAGCATCTCGGCACGCAAATCGTTGCCGCCATCGACCGGCGGCACGGGAAAATACCCGCCTTTCACCGGCGGGCGGTGGCCGCGATTGCCCATCTCGAAGGCCTTGCCCGACGACCAGGGCGATTCGTCGGATTCCAAACTGACGTGACTGCCTTTCATCGAGACGTCGAAACGCACATCGTCAAAGACGAAAAACTCGGCTTCGGGGCCAAAATACGCCGTGTCGCCGATGCCGCTGGCTTTAAGATAGGCCTCCGAGCGCTTGGCGACCGAGCGCGGGTCGCGGTTATAGGCTTGGCCGGTCGAGGGTTCGACGACGTCGCAGATGAGGATGAGCTGGGGCTGGGCGGCGAACGGGTCCATTACCGCGCTGGCGAGCTCCGGCATGAGGATCATGTCGGATTCGTTGATGCCCTTCCAGCCGGCGATGGACGAGCCGTCGAACATGATGCCGTCGGTTAGGATGGCCTCGTCGATGGTGTCAACGTGCTGCGTGGTGTGCTGCCACTTGCCGAGCGTGTCGGTGAAGCGCAGATCGACGTACTTGACCTGGTTGTCCTTGATGGTTTTCAGCACTTTTTCCACATCGGCCATGGCAATCTTTCTCCTGTCGTCTGAATTGGTAGGCTGTGCTCGGCGGTCGTGAAACCGCCGGGAGTTATCAGATCGCGTCGGCGCCGCGTTCGCCCGTGCGAATGCGCACCACATCGTCGATCGGAATGATGAAAATCTTGCCGTCGCCGATGCGCCCGGTATTGGCGGCATTGCGGATCGCCTCGATCGCGCGTTCGACGAGGGCATCCTCGACCACGACTTCGATTTTGACCTTGGGCAGAAAATCGACGACGTACTCCGCCCCGCGATAAAGCTCGGTATGACCTTTCTGCCGGCCGAAGCCCTTGACCTCGATGACGGTCAAGCCCTTGAGGCCAATCTCGTTCAAGGCTTCTTTCACCTCTTCGAGCTTGAAGGGCTTGATGATTGCTTCGATTTTTTTCATGCGCCTGACCGGGTTGGAGCGCGGGATTCCTAGCTGACGTTGCACCCGCCATGCCACCTGGCGGGCAAAAGAAAAATACGAAATATCAGATAGTTAGATGATCTCATTTGAGCGTGGCGCAGGAATTGGCGCCCAAAAATTGGGCAGTCGCCCGGGAATTAGGCGACCCGAGCTTGGTTTTCGGGAATTGGGTCATGGCAATTTCGACAATGGGAGGCGCAAGGCGCGCGGCTGTACCGGCGGGGCGTTCGCCGTATAACGTCACGGCAACGGGGTGGGGGCGACGTGAAGCTTGGCAATTCGATTCTCTCGGCTTACGAGACCTCGGTGTTCGAGGTCATGTCGCGTCTGGCGCGCGAGCACGACGCGGTCAATCTCGGCCAGGGTTTTCCCGATTCCAACGGCCCGGACGACGTGCGCCAGGCGGCGGTCGAGGCGACCGACAAGGGGCCCAATCAGTATCCGCCTTCTCCGGGCCTGCCTGAATTGCGCCAAGCCGTGGCCGCGCATGGCAAGCGTTTCTACGATTTGGACATCGATTGGCAGACTGAAACCCTGATCACGTGCGGCGGCACGCACGCGCTTGCTTCGTGTTTCCTCGGCCTCATCGAGCCGGGCGACGAAGTGGTAATGTTCGAGCCGGTGTTCGACACCTATTTGCCGATGGTGCGCCGCGCGGGCGGCATCCCCAAATTGGTGCGCCTGTCGCCGCCCGATTGGGCGGTGCCGCGCGCGGCCTTGCGCGCCGCGTTTTCGACCAAGACCAAGCTCGTGCTCGTGAACTCGCCGATGAATCCGACCGGTAAGGTGTTCGACCGCGCGGAGCTCGAGGATATCGCCGCGCTGTGCCGCGAGTTCGACGCCTTCGCGGTGTGCGACGAGGTTTACGAACACTTGGTCTTCGACAACCTGCGCCACATTCCGCTGATGACCTTGCCGGGCATGCGCGAACGCACCGTGCGCATCGGCTCGGCGGGCAAGATCTTCTCGCTGACCGGCTGGAAGATCGGTTTCCTCACCGGCCCCAAGCACATGGTCCAACCCATTTTCCGAGCCCATCAGGCGGTGGTTTTCAGCGTGGCGCCGTCGCTGCAAAAGGCCGTGGCCTATGGTCTGGGCAAGGACGACGCGTTCTTCGCGGCCATTCCGACGGAACTTCAGGCCAAGCGCGACCGCTTCATGGCGGCGCTGGTGAAAATGGGGTTTCAAGCCTTCAAGCCGCACGGCACCTATTTCGTCACCGCCGATTTCCGTCCGCTTGGCGCGAATGACGATGCGCTTGGCTTTTGCACCCGTCTTGTCACCGAGGCGGGGGTGGCGGCGATTCCGCTTTCGGCGCTCTACGAGGGCGATATTCCGCAGCACCTCATCCGCTTTGCCTTCTGCAAGCGCGATGAGGTGCTCGACGAGGCCGCGCGCCGGCTTGCGAAATATTTCGGCAAGATCTAGGCGCCGCTACGGCCGTTGTTTTACGGCGCCGGGCGTGCCGTCACCATTTTTCGCCGTTATCTGGCAGCGCAGGCCGTGAATTACGGTCGCGCGACCGGGGAAGGGAAAATTCGGCGGGCCGCCCGGTCCGAGTCCGGCCGGGCCCATCGGCGGAGGTGCCGGGGTCGTCGGCGAGGCGGCGCCGCCATAGGCAAGAAGGCGGGAATCATTGCCGCCGATGGCCCAGGAATCGCCGCCGCTGCCGTCGAAATTGCCGTCCGTTCCGGGAGGAATGGGCGGCGATATGAAGGGTCCAAGAAAAATGAACAACCGAACGCCCGCCGCTCCTAGCCCGCCATAACTCAAAGGCTGACCATCGCCGCCATGGGCGAATACAACGGCGCCGTCCACAAAAGCGATGGCGATCGCTTGTCCGCCATGGCCGCCGTCCTGTCCGTTGCCGCCAGGCGTCGTGGGCACGCCGCCGGTCGCGCCATGGCCCCCCAATGCGACGACGAGGCCGTCTCCGCCCGCGCCCGCGCAAAGCGCGCCGCCGCCATCGGCGCGCGAGGTGGTCGAAGGCGTGCCATTGCCGGCGACAGTGATCAATATGGCCCCCGCCCGTGCAGGCTCGGTCAAGCTTGCGGATGCGCCATTGCCGCCGCCCGGCGGACCGTCCGCGCCCAGAACCACGATGGCGGGAATATTTTGCGCCGCTCCGCCGCCGATGGGCGAAAGCGCCATGATACCCTCGTCTCGGCGCGTGGCCATGCCGGATGCGGCCATGGCGCCCTGTTCGGGCGCGGCGAGGGCGCGTAGGCGCGCTTCATCGACGATCAGCGGGGGGGTGGCCGCCGGATCGAAGACAATGGCGGTGTTCGCCAAAATATTGAGAAAGGCCTGACCGGTAGGCATGTGGCCCTCGGCACGAGATCGCCCATCATGCACGCCTTAAGGGTACGGTGCCAAGGCCGGGCACGGGCTGCGCGCGGCTTGCGCGGGCGGGCGCTTGCGCTTAAATACCCCTCGCGCCTGCCTATGGTGTCCATAGCTCAGTTGGTTAGAGCGTCCGGTTGTGGTCCGGAAGGCCGTCGGTTCAAATCCGTCTGGACACCCCAATTTCCCGCGGCGCCAAAGGGCCTGGCCCCGAGCAGTGAGCGATGAACGACTGAAAAGAGAAGGCCCGCGCAAGAGATAATCTTGCGCGGGCCTTCCTGTTCGCGTCGGGCTGCCGAGGGGAGCGCGGCCCGGTGCGGAACCTTGGGGTTGGAGCTTAGCTGCCCGAACCCGCCTTCTTCTCTTCCTTCTTCATCTTCTTCTCGACCTTGGCCGCCTTCGCGTCCTTGGCGGCGGGAGCTGCGGGGGTCGCGGGAGTGGCCGGCGTCGCGGCAGTCGCCGGCGTCGCAGAAGTCGCCGGAGTGGTCGCTGCGGCAGGAACACCGCCCTGCGCCATCGCGAGCGCGGGCACCAGGGCGATCGTCGAGGCAAGCAGGAGGGACTTCATGGAACGGATCATTCGAATACTCCTTGAGGTTTCGAACCCGGTGGGCGTGATGTCCACCGTCGGGTGAAATGTAGCGGATCAAGATTGCGGTACGCATGGCCGGGAGATGAAAGCTCTGTCATCTATGGCGAAATCGTGACGCATCTAGGCAAGGACGATGTCCTCGATTGACGGCGCCGCACGGACTTCCCAAATGACGAGTCGCGAGACTTGGGCGAGGACCGGAATGAGGACGCTCGCATTTCTTCTGTTCATGGGCATGGCGCTTGCCGGGTGCGCGTCGGGGCGCTGGGAGCACGAATCGCTCGGCTTCGAAGATGGGATGAGCGACTTGCGCGAATGCACCGTGCATGCCTATGCCGAATCCCGCCGGATCGAATATTACGACCCATGGTTCTTCCGCCCAATATATGCGCGGACGCGCGACGGCCGGCTTGTGGCCATCGCGCCCGATCCCTTGGCGTACCATCACGAGAAATTCATGCGCGAAGTGCAGCTCAAAAGTTCTTGCATGCGCACGAAAGGTTATCGACTGGTGCCCGTGCCCGAGTGAAGCGTCGGGCCTGTCTGGTCAGGCGCCCTTCACGCCTTTGGTCTTGAAATCGACCTCCCAGTTCTGCGTCGTGCTGACCACCCGCTGAAGGCGGAACATGTGGTCGGTCAGCGCGTAGGCATTGTCGCTGTCCAAATCCTCGCAGCGGACGAAGACCTCCATCTCGGTGCGAATCGCCATCAGCGGGTGGCGCGCGATGCGCGCGGCCAGGGCCCGGGCGCGCGTCATGACCTCCGCGTCCTCGACCACTTCGTTCACCAGATGTATCCGAAAGGCCTCCGCCGCGTCGATGGGATCGCCGGTCATGACGAGCTTCATCGCCTCCGCGCGCGGCAAATGGCGGTAGATGCGCGCCATGCCCGCCGCGCCGCCCATGCCGTAGGCGATTTCCGGCAGGCCGAATTTGGCGCTCTTGCCCGCCACGCGCATGTCGGTCAGGTGCAGCAGGTAGATCATGCCTTGGCCCAGGCACCAGCCCTTCACCGCGCCGATGATCGGCTTGAAGCGCTTCATGCGCAGGATTTCCCGCTCCCATCCGGGATAGTTTGGCTCCTCGCCCTCATTGATGTGCGGATAGTAGTGGCGCATGACCCGGTCCTCGCCTTCGAGCGCCTTGCGTGGGGTCTTCAAATCGTCGCCCGCGGAGAACGCGCGATCTCCCGCGCCCGTCAGGATTCCGACCTTGAGGTTCCGGTCGCGCTGGAAGACCTGGAGCGCGTCATGGAGCTGCTTGTGGATCTCGGGGGTGAACGGGTTGACCTTTCCGTTCTCGATCGTGAAAGTTGCGATCTCGCCATCGGTTTTGTAAATCAGCTTCATCTTCGGATTCCTCGCGCTGGTGGGACGGATCAGCGTGGCATACCGGCCGCGCATTGTGAAACCGAGTTCGTCTTGGGCTCGGGCGTATTTGACTCAGATTCGATTGATTCAGGAGTGATCATGCTCGGAAACGCTACGACAATCCGCCGGACGCTCGAAGAACGGGGGCGTGCGCAACCCGGCCGGCTTTTCATGGTGTTCGGCGATACCAAGTTCACGCTTGGCGAGCTCGATCGGCGCGTCAACCGCCTGGCCAACGGCCTTGCCAGGCTCGGCTTCAAGCCGGGCGACCGCGTCGCGCTCATGCTTGCCAACCATCCCGATCATTTTTTCACCTTTCTGGCCTGCGCCAAATTGGGCGTCGTCCAAGTCCCCGCGAACACCAATCTGCGCGGCGCCAGCCTCGAATTTCTGTTCCGGCACGCCGATCCGCACTTTGTGATCGCGGACGCGGTGTTTGCCGCGCATCTGGTCCCGGCGCTTGCGGGCACGAAATGCAAGGTAGCGGTTTGGCGCGGCGGTATGGTCGCGGTTCCGGGCATTCGCGGCCAGATATTCGACGATGTGATGGCGAGTGGCGATGAGGCGCCGCCTCCGGGAAATCCGCGCCCCGATGATGTGCTGTCGCTCAGCTATACCTCCGGCACCACGGGCCAGCCCAAGGGCGTGATGGTGACGGACGCCATGTTCCGCGCCGCGGCCTTCGGCGCGGTGCGTCTTGGCGCCATCGAACCGGGGGACGTGCTTTATCTGTGGGAGCCGTTGTTTCATATCGGCGGCAGCGAGGTCATTGTCCTCGGTGTTTTCTTCGATGTGACCATCGCGCTGGTCGAGCGCTTCAGCGCCTCGCGCTTCTGGGACGAGGTACGCCGCCACGAGGCGACGCACATTCATCATTTGGGCGGCATTCTGTCGATCCTGATGAAGCAGCCGCCCCAGCCCAACGACGCCGAGAATCCGGTACGCGTCGCCTGGGGCGCGGGTGCGCCCGCCCGCATCCGCCAGCAATTCTCCGAACGCTTCAAGGTGACCGTCACCGAGTCCTACGGCATGACCGAATGTTCCTCCATCACGACCGTCAATACGGGGGGAGATCCCGATGGCGGTGTGGGCAAGCCGATGGACTATTTCGAGGTCCGCATCGCCGACGACGAGGGACGGGCGCTCGGGCAGGGCGAGATGGGCGAAATCCTCGTGCGCGAGAAGGCTCCGGGTTTCATCATGAAGGGGTATTTCCGCAACAAGGAGGCGACCGAGCGCGCGCTGAAGGACGGCTGGATGCACACGGGCGATCTCGGCAGTTGCGACGCGAACGGGGTCTTTCATTATCTCGGACGCAAGAAGGACAGCATGCGCCGGCGCGGCGAGAACGTCTCGGCCTGGGAGGTCGAGCGCGTGATGCTGACCCATCCGGAAGTGGAAGAGTGCGCCGTGGTCGGTGTCGATACCGATGTGGGCGAGCAGGACATCAAGGCCTATGTGAAGCTGGCTTCGGGCGCCAAGACGGATCCGCTCGACATCGTCAAATGGTGCGAGGCGCGCCTCGCCTATTTCCAGGTGCCGCGCTATGTCGCCTTCGTCGAGGCCTTTGCCAAGACCCCGACCGAGCGGGTGCAGAAGGAAAAGCTGTCGAAGCAGATCGACGGCGCCTGGGATCTCGAATCGTCGGGCTACAAGCTCAAGCGCTGAGCCGGGCGTCCGAGGCGCGGAGAATCAGGGCGCGGGCTTGGCCGGATCGTCGAGCACGGTGTAGCCGCGCTCGATCATGCAGGCGCGGATGCGCTTGGCCATGGGATCCTCGGTGGCACTCGCCGCTTTGACGTCGTTGCTTGCCGAGGCGACCGCGCCGCCCGCGACCGCGCCGCTCGCGGCGCCGATCGCGGCTCCCGTGCCCGCATCGCCCGCGATCGCGCCGCCCAGCGCGCCCAAGGCG
>JBJXGH010000156.1:0-13950 GCA_046153685.1 Alphaproteobacteria bacterium | reverse complement strand
GCGGGCACGAACGCTGGCGCGGCGAGCTTCACCGGACCCGTCACCCTGGGCGGGGCGACGACGATCAACACGAATCACGCGACCGGCACGGACGCGAACGTCGCGTTTTCCTCGACCATCAACGGCACCCAAACGCTTACCATCGATGCCGGCTCCGGCGGCGTCACCTTTCCCTCGACCGTTGGGGCGACGACCGCCTTGGGGGCGCTGACGGTCTCGGCCGGCACGCTCGGCTTGGGCGGCAATATCAGCACCTCGAACGCCGACGTGAATCTGTCCGGCGTCTCGGCCGTGACGCTCAACGCCAATGTCACGATCGACACCGACCCCGCGGGCGGCGCCCTTGCTGCGGGCGCGGTCAATTTCGGCAATGCCGCGATCGACGGCAACGTGGCGGGCCGCACGCTCATCGTAGACGCCAGTGCCGGCGGTGGCGGGGCCTCGGGCAACGTCACCATGACCGGCGCGGTCGGCACCACGGCGGCCCTTGGCGCACTGACCGTCACGGGCAGAGCGCTGTCGGTGGGCGCGGGCAATGCCGGGACTGCGGGCGTCACCGGCGCCACCAGCTTCACCGGCACGAACGGTGTCACGCTCGGCACGACCAATGTCGCGAGCACGCTGTCGGTCAACAGCACGAACACCGCGCTGACCGTCTCGGGCGACGTGACGACGGGCGGCGCCACGACCCTCAACGCGGGCACGAGCACGCTGACGACGACAGCTGCGGTCAATGCGGGTGCCAATGCGCTCACCGTCACGGCGGACAGCGCATCCATCGGCGCCACGATGACGGCCAATGGCGGGCTCACCATCCTGCCGGGCACGGTGTCCACCACCATTGGGCTTGGCAACGGGGCGGGCGCGCTTTCGCTCGATGCGACCGAGATGGGTCGGCTGTCCACGACCGGCGCGCTCGCCATAGGCAGCGCATCCACGACGGGTGCGGTCGATCTCGGCACGTTCACGCTGGGTTCGGGAAACCTGGCCGTGCGCGGCGGCTCGCCCAGCGTCACGGGCACGCTCACCCTGCCGGGAACGCTCGCAGTGACGGCCAATTCGGGGACAATCGGCCTGGGCGGCACGGTGACCAGCACAGGCAGCCAGACCTACACTGGTGGCGTCACGGTCAACGCGTCCTCGACGCTCAACACGACGAACGCGGCCATCACGCTCGGCGCGGTCAACGGCGCCTCAGCGGGCGGCGAGAATTTGACGGTCGCCGCGGGCAGCGGCGCGGTCTCGCTCGGCACCGTCGGCGGCACGACCCGGCTGGGCACGCTGTCCTTGACCGGGACCGGCACGACGACGCTCGGCGGCAACGTGACGGCGAACAGCGTGTCCGTCGCAGGCCCGGCGACGCTCGGCGCCTCGGTCACGATCGACTCCTCGGCCAATAACGGCGCCATCTCGCTCGGCACGGTCAACGCGACGACCGCCGGTGCGCAAAACGTGACGCTCAACGCCGGCACGGGCGCCGTCACGCTCGGTGCCGTGGGCGGGACGACGCGCGTGGGCACGCTCAGCGCCACGACAACGGGCGTGGGCTCAACCACGTTCGAGGGCGATGTCTCGGCCAACGCGATCACGGTCTCCGGCGCCGCCGCGACGACCGGCGCCACGACCCTCAGCACCGCCACGACGAACGGCAACTTGACACTCGATTCCCTTGCGGCGGGCGGAGCCACGACCTTGACCGCCGGCACGGGTATCGCGACCGTCGGCGCGGTCACGCATGGCGGAAATATCGTGACCGTCACCGCCGATCAGGTGGCGCTCAACGGCGCCTGGACCGGAACGGGCGCGCGGACGATCCAGCCCACGGGCACGGGCACCTCCATCGGCCTCGCGGGCGGCGCGGGCACGCTTTCGCTCGATGCGACCGAGCTCGGCTTCCTCGGTGCGGGTACCGCGAGCCAGGTGACCATTGGCGCCGTGGGCGGCACGGGCACGGTGACCGGAGGCGCCTTCACTTTCGATCTGCCGCTGACCATTCGAGGCGGCGCCATCGATCTTGCGGGCGCGCTCACCAAGAACGCGGGCCAACTCTCCCTGGTCGGCAGCGGCGCCCTGAGCGGCGAGGTGAACCTGGCCACTGGAACGGGCACCTTCCTCCTCGAGGGCACCCAGGGCGTTTTCATCAACAGCACAGTTAACGGCGCCAGCGGCTTGGCCGCACGCAACAACGCAACGGTGACCGCGCCCACCGGCACGCTTGGGCCTTGGACGATCAATGCCGGAAAGATCCCCGGCGCGCCCAACGAACCCAATCCCACGCCACCGCCGGATACCACGGCGACGGACACGGCGATCCAGGTGTCGCTGACCCAGGCGCTCGGCAGCCAAAACATTTCTCCCGCCAGCACGCTCGGCGGCGTATTGGTCTGGCCGCGCTTCCGCACAGCCCAGCCGGTGAGCTCCTCGGGTCCACCCGCGCTGCGGCCGACCACCGATCAACGCGGCCAGAACGAACCGCTGTCCTCGCTCGATCCCGAGCGCGACAACTAGCCCCTCGACCGCTCGCGGACAGTCGCGGGCCGCAAAGCCGTACGGCCATTTTTCCGCCCGGCCCTCGCACAACGGCCGACATTTCCAGTCGCAGCAGCCATGGTTGCAGCGTGTGAATCAATGGCCGCAACGGGCGGCGGCGGGTCGGAAATCCTTCGACTTTCGATTGGATAGAGCGCGGCTACGGCACCAGCGCGCGGGAGTCAGCGTGTGTTCGCCGCCTCCAGGAGGCGCGCGCGCGCTTGACCGAAATGGCCGAGACCCGCAGCCAGAAAGCCGCCATCGACGTACATCGTCTGTCCGGTCATCCAAGTCGTCGAGGCGAGAACGTGGACCGCCTCGGCCAATTCGTCCGGATCGCCGAAGCGGCCGAACGGCGTGCGGTCCATGTCGTGGCGATAGATTTCCTGGTTGTCGCGGGTCGAGGCCATGGACGCGCTCTTGTGCTCGATGAGGCCGGGCCCGAGCGCGTTCACCATGACGCCGAAAGGCGCCAGATCGTTCGCCATCGATTGCACCAGCGAACGCTTCGCGGCCTTGGAGGCGCAATAGGCGAGTTCGCCCGCCCAGGCCTGTTCGGCGCACACCGAGGTGATGACGACGATGTGCCCCGCGCGCGCCGCCTTCATTCGCCGCGCGGCCTCGCGGCAGACCAAGAACGTGCCGCGCAGATTGACCGCCATCACGCGGTCGAAGGCGTCCGTGCCGATATCGGGAAAGACGCCGGGTATACTGATGGCCGCGCAGTGCACCAGAACGTCGATCCCGGGTTTGGCGAAGTGGCGGTCCGCCGCCTCGAATGCCTGGCGCACGAAGGCTTCGTGCGAGATATCGAGATGGATCGTCTTGAACGCGCGCATGACGGCCAGATCGGCTTGCGGCGCGGCGGCGTCGAGATTGGCGACTTCGGCGCCGTCGCCGAGGAAGCGGCGCGCCACGGCGGAGCCCAGCCCGCCCGAGGCCCCGGTGAAGACAACGCGGCGCGCGGTGGCATCGGTCATGGCTCAGCCTTTCACGGCGATGGGATATTCGCGCACGACGATGCGCTGAAATCTGCTGACATGCGAGAGGGTATCGCCGCGCGTGGGACTTTTCGGCTTGGCGTAGATGGCTGCGAAATCCGCCTCGGTTTCAAACCATTGCTCCGCGATGCCGTCCCAATCCGCGATCCCGGCCGCCGGCATGCCGGGCAGGACGTCGTTCTCGACGCGGACGTCGATCACGTATTTCCTTAGGAACGGCGCCTGGTGCTGAACGATGTCGGGGGCATGGTCCTCGACCCACCATTTGCGGAATTCCTCGAGCGTCAAATGCTCGGCCCGCTTCAAAAACCACATCACCTTGATCATCGCCCGCTCCTGGTTCCGACACCCATCGTCCGAACCGTAGATTCCGGTCGCGGGCCCGGCCATTAAAGGGCCAACTTCGCAGATCCAGTCACCCCCCCCTAGCGCCACCCCCTCGACCGGCTTGCCCCCGGTCGGCGGGGCTTGCTATCACCAGATGTCGAATATTCATGACCCAGCCCCTGCCCAGCGAATGCGACGTCCTCGTCATCGGCTCCGGCGCAGCCGGGCTGACGGCGGCCGTCGTCGCGGCTGAGTTTGGCCAAAACGTCGCGGTGATCGAAAAGTCCCCGGTCGTAGGCGGCACCACGGCCTTTTCCGAGGGCATGATCTGGGTTCCGGGCAGCCGACAGGCGCGCGAGGCAGGTGTCGTGGACGGGCGCGATGCGGCGCTTGCCTATTTGCGGAGCGTCGCGGGCAATCTGTTCGACCGCGCGCGCGCCGAGCGCTTGATCGATGCCGGGCCGGAGATGCTAGCCTTCATCGAGCGCCATTCGCACGCGCGTTTCGATTTGGCGCTCGGCTCGTCCGATTACCTCTCGGAGGCCGAGGGCGCCTGCCATGGCGGGCGGGCTTTCGATCCCAGCGCCTTCGACGGCAGACGCCTCGGCGCGGATTTTCGCCGCCTGCGCCGACCGCTGCCGACGACGACGATTTTCGGCGGCCCGAAAGTCGGCGGCATGATGATTCCGGGCGAGGATTTCGGCCATGCCTTCCAGGTCTTGCGCTCAGCCCGTTCGACTGCGCGCATGGCGCGACGATATGGGCGTTATCTTTTGGACCTCCTCGCGGGTCATGGCCGGGGCACGCGGCTCGGCGGCGGCAATGCCCTCGTCGCGAGCCTGATGCTGACGCTGAAGGAACGCGGCGTTGCGATCCACACAGCCACGCGCGCAATCGCGCTTGTCCTCGAAGCGGGAAGGGTCGCCGGGGCGAAGGTCGAAACGTCGCATGGCGTGCGCACGGTTCGCGCGCGGCGTGGGGTCGTGCTGGCATGCGGCGGCTTTCCCGCGTCCGAGGCGTTAAAGCGCGCACATTATCCCCATGTACGGGCAGGCAAGAATCACCAGCGCCTCGCGCCCGAGACCAATACCGGCGACGGCATCGGGCTTGCGGAAGGGGTCGGCGGGCGGCTCGATGCGCGGCTCATGCAGCCCGCAGCCTGGGCGCCCGTCTCGCTCGTGCCGCAAAAGGACGGCACCCTCGTGCCCTTCCCGCATTTCATCGACCGCAACAAACCGGGCTTTCTGATCGTCGACCGGAAGGGGCGGCGGTTCGTGAACGAAGGCGATTCCTATCATATGATCGTCCAGGCGATGTTTCGGGTGTGCGCCGATGCGCCCAAGATCGAAGCCTTCGTCGTCGCCGATCATCGTGCGATCCGACGCTACAGCATCGGCGTCGTCCCGCCTTTTCCAGGACGAATCGGCCCGCATATCCGCTCGGGCTATCTCGCGCACGGCGCGAGCTTGGCCGAACTTGCCTCGCGCGCCGGAATCGATCGAGACGGCTTAAGCGCCACGGTCGCGCGCTTCAACGACCACGCACGGCAGGGCGCCGATCCCGACTTTGGCCGCGGTGCCAGCTTCTATAGCCGCGCGAACGGCGATTCGCGCCATCGCCCCAATCCGGCCCTTGGCCCGCTGACCAAGCCGCCGTTCTATGCCGTGCGCATCGAGCCCGCGGAACTTGGCACCTTCTTCGGTCTGGCGACGAACGCCCACGCCCAGGTGCTCGACGCCGACGGTACGCCCATCGGCGGCCTCTACGCCGCCGGCAACGACATGGCGAGCGTCATGGGCGGCGCGTACCCAGGCGCCGGCATTACCATCGGGGCGGCGATGACCTTTGGCTTTGTCGCCGCGCGCCACGCGGCGGGCGCCGATTCCGGCGCAGGCGAGACATGACGCAGCCGCACGCGCCCACGCCGCTCGCGGGATTTCGCGCCGATCTCTTCGCGGGCAAGACCGTGCTGATCACGGGGGCCGCGCGGGGCATCGGCCTTGCAACCGCTCGCGCCTTCGCCGCCACGGGCGCACGCGTCGTGCTCGCCGATTCGGATGAGGACGAACTGGCACATGCCGCGCGCGCCTTGCCCCCGATGCACATGCGCCAGGTTTTCGACATCGCCGACGCCGGC
Source organism: Alphaproteobacteria bacterium (assembly GCA_046153685.1). GTDB lineage: Bacteria > Pseudomonadota > Alphaproteobacteria > CADEGL01 > CADEGL01 > CAMAPP01. The sequence goes on along the minus strand of JBJXGH010000156.1, from coordinate 7,956 downwards.
GCGGTTCACCGCGCCGCAGCGCGCATCGCGGACCAAGCCGGGCCCGTGGACGTGGTGGTGAACAACGCGGCGATCTTTCGCCGCTCGCCCCTCACCGAGGCGGACGCGGCCGCGACTTGGCGGGCGATTCAAGCCGTCAATGCCGACGGCCCGTTCCACGTCGTCCACGCCTTCCTGCCCCAGTTGCGTGCGACCAAGGGAACCGTGGTCAACCTCGCCTCGACGCGCGGCTACACCGCCGCCGCGAACGCCCCAGCCTATACCGCATCGAAGGGTGCGATCATCGCCCTGACCAAGGCGCTGGCGGTCGAGCTCGCGCCGTTCCGCATCCGCGTGAACGCGGTCGCGCCGAGCGATGTCCGCACGCGCATGACGGCCGCACCCCAAGACGGCGCGATCCAAGCTCAACTCTACGCCCGCACGCCGCTCGGACGGCCCGCCGAGCCCGAGGAAATCGCCGCGCCCATCGTGTTTCTCGCCTCGCCGCTCGCCGCCTTCATCACGGGCACGGTGCTCGCGGTCGATGGCGGCTTCATGGTCTCATGACACGCGGCGCCCCAAGAATGCCCCATCGTGAATATCCCGTCGCGAGCACCCCGCCATGAACACGCGCGCGCGCAAGGTCGCAATCATCGGTGGCGGCATCATGGGCAGCGCCGCCGCCTATTATCTGCGCCGGCTGGGCATCGAGGCGATCGTGTTCGAGCGCGGCGCGTTCGGCACCGAGCAATCGAGCCGCGCGCTCGGCTTCATCCGATGTCAGGGCCGCCACCGCGCCGAGATCGGCCTCGCGGTCCACGCCAATCGCATGTGGCCTGGCCTTGCGGGGGAATTGCAGGCGGATATCGAGTACGTGCGCGAGGGCAATCTGGTGGTTGCGGAGACCGCCGCGGACGAAGACCGCTTGCGCCGAAGCGCGGCGGCGGCGCGCGCGGCCGGGTTGTCAACGCGCGTCGTGTCACGCGCAGAGATCGCCCATATTTCGCCGCGCCTCGCGGGGCCGTGGCGCTCGGGCATATTCACCGCCGAGGACGGCCATGCCTCACCGGTCAAGGCGACATGCGCCTTCGCCGCGGCGGCCCAACGCCTGGGCGCGGAATTTCGCCCAGATACGCCCGCGCGCGCCATCGAAATCACGGACGGCCGGGTCGCCGGCGTGCGCACCGCATCGGGCTTGGTCGCCGCCGATGCCGTGCTCTGCGCGGCCGGCGTTTCGACCAATTTCCTGTTACGCCCCCTAGGCCTCGCCCTACCCATCCAGATCGTGCGCAGCTCCAATCTCGAATCCGAGCCCGTCCCCCCCTTCACGCGCATCGGCGTATGGTCGCCCTATATCGCGATGCGTCCACGCCTCGACGGCATGTTCAGCTTCGGCACGGGCTATCGCGGCTTGCGGCCCGATCACGATTTGGGCGCGGTGTCGCTCAATCACCTCGGTTGGTTTCTGCCGCGCTTTCTCGCCAATCCGCGCCGTCCCCGCTTGCGCCTCAATCGCGACACGCTGGACAATCTCGGCCGCGCGCTCGCCGCCCGCGCCGCCATGCGGCCCATGCCCGAACCCATCATCAACGAGGCCATGATCGCCGAGCGCCTGAGATGGGCGGGAGCGCTATTTCCGCATGTTGGCGGCTTTCGACGCGCGCGCGCTTGGGCGGGACGCATCGACGCTACGCCCGATCTCATCCCGATCGTCGGCCCGTTCGAGAAGGTGAAGGGGCTGTTCGTCGCCGCCGGATTCTGCGCCCACGGCCTCGCGCTCGCGCCCATCGTCGGCCGGACGCTCGCCGAATTGATGGCGCGGGGAACGAGCGAGATCGATCTCAGCGCTTTTCGCCCCGAGCGCTTTCGCGGCCCCGTACTCGACGAGGATCCTGCTGCCTTATAGCGGCGCCGCCTTCGCCCCCTGCCCTTGTAATCCGCGCCCGGAGGGCATATTTCAATCTAGTCGCTTCCTTTAGGGTTGGTGTGTACCGCGCGAAGGGTCGGAATATCCCCGAGCGAAAATCCACCCCATGGTGCGCGCCGCCTGATGGCTCCGATCGGCGTACCCCGCGCGACCGCCCCGAAACTGGGCATCTTCAAGACCAAGCGCGCCCGCGTACCTAATTTGAAAAGAAAAAGGAAACGACCGTATGGCCAAGGAAGAATTGGTGGAAGCCGAAGGGGCCGTCACCGAGGTGTTGCCGAATGCGATGTTCCGCGTCTTGCTTGAGAACGGCCACGAGGTTCTGGCGCATAGCTCGGGCCGCATGCGTCGCAACCGCATCCGCATCCTCGCGGGCGACAAGGTTCGCGTCGAAATGACACCCTACGATCTGTCGAAGGGCCGCATCAATTTCCGCCACAAGGACGAACGCAGCCTTGCCCCGCCGCGCCCCCGCCAGGGGCCGCAGCGCCGTAGGCGCTAGGCCGGGAATGGGCATTCTCGAAAAATTGCCGTCGCTCTCGGACGCCGAACTTGGCGTCCTCAGGCTCAATGCCGCGGCGCTTGAGCGCACCGGCACACCGAAGCAAAAAACCGCCGTCGCGGATTTGATGCCGTCGCTCGACGCGGAATTTCTTCTGCGGCGCGAACGCAAGGCCGCGGCACGGCCGGCGCCAAAAGGCCGGGCAAGGAAATCACCCCCGCCCGCCGAAGCGGAAATCCCTGCTATTGTAACCGAGCCTATGCCCGGCGAGACCAAATCCGACTGACCAAGCCCGAATGACCGGGGCCAATCGACCTAGCCCAAATGGCCACGCCCTAGCCCATATAGCCACGCCCATGACGAGCACATTCATCCGATTACACGCCGCCGCACGGAACGCCAGCATATGCCGCGGCACGCGGACCAGCCTTTGCAGCCGCGCACAAAGCACGCACGAAGTCCCGCCAGCATGAGCGCGCAACCCGCCACGCGACCTTCCCCCCTCCTCGCCGCCGCCATTCCAGGCGGCCCTGAACTTCGCCGCCTGGTCGCGCGCCACCAAGCGCCCGAGCCTCGCAAGAGCATCTGGCAATTCACGACGACGCTCACCTTATTTATCGGCGGCTGCGCGCTGATGTACGCGAGCCTCGGGATTTCCCATTGGCTCACCCTCGCCTTGGCCCTGCCGACAGCGGGATTTCTCGTGCGCCTGTTCATCATCCAGCACGATTGTGGGCACGGCGCCTTCTTTCGCTCCAAGCGCGCGAACGACGCCGTCGGCACCCTGTGCAGCTTGCTCACGCTCACGCCCTATGCCCTTTGGCGTCGCCAACATGCCGGCCATCACGCCATGTGGAACAATCTCGACCGCCGCGATACTGGCGTCGATATGTATTCGACCTGCCTCACGGTCGAAGAATACGGAGCATTGAGCCGTTGGAGGCGCTTGTCTTACCGGCTCATCCGCAACCCGGTGTTCTCGCTCATTCTGCTGCCGCCAATGATTTTCTTGTTGTTGTACCGCGTGCCGTTCGACACGCCCGCGAGCTGGCGGCTGGAGCGCCGGTCGGTGTATGCCACCAATGCGGCAATCGCCGTCGTCCTCATCGCGCTGGTCGCGATATTGGGCGCGGTTCCGGTTCTGCTCGTGCAATTTTCGGTGATGGCCGGGGCCGCGATCGTCGGAGTTTGGCTGTTCTCGGTGCAGCACCGATTCGAGAACGCCGTTTGGCTGCGCGACGGCGATTGGCGCGCGGAGGCGGCGGCCCTCGGCGGCTCGTCCTATTTGCACCTGCCGCGCGTGCTGCAATGGTTCACCGGCAATATCGGCTTCCACCATATCCACCATCTCAACCCGCGCATTCCCAATTATCGCCTAGAGCCGTGCCACGCGGCATTGCCCGAGCCACGCGCCATTCCGACGCTGACGCTTGGTTCCGCGCTCGGCTCGTATCGCTTTGCGCTGTGGGACGAGGCGTTGGGGAAGATGGTGAGTTTCCGCGCCGCCGAAGCGGGGCTTGCCTAGGGCAAGCGGTGGTGGTGCATCGGTTCGAAACCGCCCGCTAGCCAGGGCGCGCGCCATCGCCGAAAATGCGGGACGGATCGCATCGGGTCCGGCAAAGCGCGGGAACAGCCATGCCCCATCTCGACCCCCAATTGAAAGCCGCCTATGCCCAGGATTTGGAGCGCTTTGGCCCCAAGGCCGCGCATTTACCCCATGATCCCGAGGCCGCGCGCGTCGATCTCAAGCGCCGCCGCAAGCAACGGAACTCGGGCGGCCCCGCGATGGCCAAATCCGAGGACGTCGTCATGGATTTGCCGGGCCGGAAAGTGGCCGCGCGTATCCACCGCCCCACCGCCGCACCGCGCGGCACGGTGCTGTATGCCCATGGCGGCGGCTGGGTGATCGGCGATCTCGACACCCATGACCGCTTGATGCGTACGCTCGCCGCGGAATCGGGCGCCAATGTCGTCGCCATCGCCTACCGCAAGGCGCCCGAGCATCCTTTTCCCGCGGCCCTGGACGACATGATCGACGGCTGGCAGTGGATTTTGCGCGAGGGGCCCAAGCGCGCGCTCGACACCGCCGTGCTCGGCATCGGCGGCGATTCGGCCGGCGCCAATCTCGCCTTGGCCGCGACCCAGCGTCTGCGCCTCTCGGGCGTGCGCGCGGCGGACGCACATGTATTATTTTACGGGGTTTACGATTGCGATCTCGACACCGAATCGTACCGGACCTTCGGCGACGGCACCTACGGCTTGAGCCGCGCCGACATGGCCGATTTCTGGAATCTCTATCTGCCCGATGCGGCGCGGCGGCGCGATCCGGCGGCAAGTCCGCTCCACGGTTCCCTCGACGCCATCGCACGGCCGCTTTTGCTGTGGGCCGAACTCGACGCCCTGCGCGACGACAGCCGCAAGATGCTCCAGGCCTTGCACGGCGCCGGCCACGACGCGGTCGGCATCGAGGTCCAATCGGTCACGCACGGCTTCCTCCAGCTCGGCGACACCGTGGCGATCGCGCGAAGATCGCTCGCCATCGCGGGCCAGCATCTGCGCGAGGCGTTCGGCGCCCGATAGGACCGAATAGGAGCGGATAGGAAAGACCGTGAGTCCACCCCCCCGCCCGCCGTCCCGCCCCCGCACGGCTTACGACCACGGCGCGACCGCGGCGGAACTCGCGCGTGCCGCGGCGCATCACCGCGCGGGACGCCTGCAGGACGCCGAGAGCGCCTATGTTCGTTTTCTCGCGGCACATCCCGATTGGGCGCCGGCCATGCATCTTTACGGCGTGCTGCTCGCGCAAACCGGGCGCGCGGCGCGCGGCGCCGAGGAAATCGCCAAGGCCGTCGCCGCTCAGCCAGCCAATCCCGCGTACCTCAACGACTGGGGCAATGCCCTGATGGCGGCGGATCGCTGGCGCGAGGCCGTCGCCGCCTATGACCGGGCCCTTGCGTCGAGAGGCGATTTCCCCGGCGCTCAATTCAACCGCGCCAACGCGCTTCTGCGCGCGGGCGACGCGGCGGCGGCGCTCGTCGCCTATGACGCCATGATCAAGGCGCGTCCGGCGGCGCCGGTTTTGGTCAATCGCAGCCTCGCGCTCGCCCAACTCGCGCGCTTCGACGAGGCGATCGACGGCCTGCGCCAAGCGGTCGCCCTGGCGCCCGGCGATCGCGAAGCCCTGATCAATCTCGCCCTTTCCCTGAAGCGAATCGGGCGCACGACCGAAGCCGCCGAGGCGCTCGCCTCGGCCGTAGCCGCCGACCCCGGATTCGCCGAGGCCTATGCCGTGCTCGGCGGGATTCATCACGATGCCGAGCGCCCGACCGAGGCCCGTGCTGCGTTCGAGCGCGCGCTGGCGGCGGATGCGCGCCACGCCGGCGCCTTGGCGGGGCTTGCGGCCGTCGCCCACGACGACGGCCGGTTCGACGAGTCCGAGGCCATGCTGCAACGGGTATTGGCTCAGCGGCCGATGGATTCCGAGGCTTTGACGAATCTCGGCTTGGCGCGGCAGGAAGGCGGCAATGAAGCGGGCGCGGTCGAGGCGTTGACGCGCGCGCTTGCCGCCGATCCGCGCAATAAACGCGCGATCGCGCATCTGGCTATCGCGCTCCAGCAATGCGGGCGGCGCGAGGAAGCGCGCGAGATCTTTGATTTCGACCGCCTGATCTCGGTTCGGGACATCGAAGCGGTCGACGGATACGAATCGGTCGCCGATTTCAACGCGGCGGTCGCACGTTACGTGCTGAACGATCCGAGCCTGGTGCTCGACCGCCCGGCGATCGCCACCACCAAGGGCAGCCAGACGCTTGAGATCCTCATCGGCGACAGCAAGGAACGCCGCGCGCTGTATGCCATGATCGAGCGCGAGGCGCGGCGCTATATCGACGGCGTTCTGAAGCCCTCGGCCAACCCGCACGCCGATCAAGCCACCGAGCGCTGGCGGCTCACGGGTTGGGCGGTCGTGCTCCATTCCGGTGGGCACCAGAGCCCGCACATCCATCCGCAGGGCTTCGCTTCGGGCGTGTATTACGTTCGCGTGCCTGAAACGGTGCGCATGGCAACGGCGGGCGATGCCGGCCACATCGCGTTCGGCAAAACCCAACCATGGGGCGCGGCAGCGGACGCGCAGAAGGATTTTCTCACCCGTTGCGAAAAACCCGCCGAGGGCCGAATGGTGCTCTTCCCGTCGCATTTCTGGCACCACACGGTGCCATTCGAGAGCGCGGAGAAGCGCATTTGCGTGGCGTTCGACGTCGTCCCGGCCTGAACCGCTAGCGCAAAATCGGCATCGGCGGCGGTCGTGCGCCGTAGATCTCGTTCATCTCGTCGCCGAAATCGCGATCCCGGCACATCGAGGTGCCCGCGAGCTTGCGCACCATGGTGACGCTGCCCTGGCGCGATTTGTGCGGCTCGACAAGGCTTAGCACCTCGAAGCGCGCGGCGATGCCCGCGCGCAATTGCTGGCGCTTGATTTCGTTGGCGATGGAGCCGCACAGCAGATTGGTGTGGTCGCGGCCTTGGTAATGGGCCGTGATATTCCAGTACGTAAAATGCAGCAGCAAAATGCCGTGATCCTGGGCGATCAGCGGCCAATATTCTTGCAGAAAGGCGATGTATTCGAGCGGTCCACCGGCATCGAACCAAACCAAGTCGAGCGGCAAATCGGCGCGGTCGATTTTCTTGGCATAGCCGCGGAAATCGGCTTTGTGAACCCGCACGAGGCCGTCGAGGCCAAGGAGCCGGAGCGTTTCGAGGACGCGCGGCGCCGAGGTCCCGTCGCCGGAGAAATCGTCGATCGCGTGCAGCCGGGGCGCGTATGGGCGGCGAAAATACTCGGCGCGAAGCAGCGAAAGGCGCATGTCGTCACGCGGCGCCTCGGCCAGCAGGCGCCGATCGTCCGCGTCTTCCGCCACGTTGTCGGCAAGCGCCACGGCAAGAAAGGGCGAGGTATAGCCAAGGCCGATTTCGAGCACGCGAAGCGGGCGCGTCATGCGCACCATGTTGTAGAGCAGCGGCCCCACGTGCTCGGTGCCCATGCCCGAAACAAAAAGCGGCTTCACGGCGTCGTTGAATCGGGCATCGAGCGGAATGGTGGCCCCCATCGCTGGTTCGGCCCAATATCCATCGGCTCAATTGCCATGGCAAATGGGCAAAATGTCCGCCCCCCCCGCCACCGAACGCCAACCGCGACGGCGCGACCTTGAATCGTCCGCTATCGGTTCAGCCGGGCGGGCGCCGTGCCGGCTGCGATCGCCGCGAATGTCTCGTGCATCGGGTACGCTTCGGCGACGGGGGTGAATTCTGGATGAATCGAAGCGCCAGTATGGATCGGCGCACTGGTCATGCGCGGATTCGGCGCGGCGGGCTTGGGGGCCGCTCGTCCGATGACCAACGGACGTATCCGATCACGAATGGAAGTGGCGCGCCCGGAGAGATTCGAACTCCCAACCTCCAGATCCGTAGTCTGATGCTCTGTCCAGTTGAGCTACGGGCGCCATGGGACCGGCCAGGGGCACTTTCCCCCGCGCAGGCTGATCCGTCTAAT
>JBJXGH010000144.1:0-29202 GCA_046153685.1 Alphaproteobacteria bacterium | reverse complement strand
GCCGGCCCATCTGCGACAAGGCGCCCGCCTTGCCGTTATGCGGCTCGGCGTAATCGGCATCGAGCGCGATGGCGGCATCGAAGGAATTGAGCGCGTCCGGGAATCGGCGCAACTCGACGAGCGCGCCGCCCAGATTGAAATGGGCCTCGGGGAAACGGGGTTTCTGGGCGATCGCCTTGAGGAAGGCCTCGACCGCCGCCGATGGTTCGCGCCGCGTGCGATAGGCTAGGCCCAGCGCGTCATAGGCTTCGGCGAAATCGGGCTTGAGGCTGAGCGCGCGCTGGATGGACGCGATGGCCTGGTCGGTGCGGTTCAGGCCGGTGAGCGCGTTGCCGAGATTGTAATGTGCCTCGGCCAGGGTCTCGTCGCGCGCGAGCACGCGCTCGAAGGTTTCGACCGCCTCCTCCAGGCGCTTGGCTGAAACAAGCGCCGTTCCGAGATTGACCTGCGCGAGCAGATAATCCGGGTCCGCCGCGATCGCCTGGCGATAGCTCGCCTCCGCCTCTTCGCGCGCGCCCGTGTCCATCAGGGCGTTGCCGAGATTGCTCCACGCCTCGGCGTCGCCGGGCGCCAGATCGGTGGCCGTGCGATAGGCGAGGACGGCGAGATCGAGTTTGCCCGAATCGTACAGCGCGTTGCCGAGGCCGAAATGCGGGTCGGCCCATTCGGGTTCGAGCAGGATCGCTTGACGGTAAACGGAGGAAGCGTCGTCGAAACGGCCGAGCGCGCGGTAGGATTCGGCGAGATTGTAATGATAGAGCGCATTGGCGCCGTCGATCGCGGTCGCCTGGCGGATGAGCGAGACGGCAAGGTCGTTCTGTTCCGCCTGATGGGCGAGGAGGCCGAGATAGTGCAGGGCCGGCGCGTGGTCGGGCTTGGCCTGCAACACGGTGCGATAGCCGGCCTGCGCCTCGCGCAGCCTTCCCGCCTTATGCGCCTCGAGCGCGCGGCCGAACGCCTCTTGCGTGTCGGGTGTCGCGTCGGCGCTCACGGCGCGCCCTCGGCAAGCGCGCGGCGCAGGGGTTCGAGTTCGCTTCCGTAGCGCCGCCAGCGCCCGACGGAGGACGCATAGAGCGGCTGGCGCACCTGCCAATTGCTGGCGGAGAGGATCGTGCGTTCGGTTTGGTGGAAGGAGAGACAGCGGTCGTTCCAAGTCAGGCCGCAAAACGCGAGCAAGGCGCCGATCGTGGCCTTGGGATCGGACACCGCGTCCTCGTAGATGAAATCGTGAATCGGCACGCCCAAAACCTCGCGCCAATGCGCCATCAGGCGCTGGGTATGGCGGAAATAATGTCCGATATGGCCGAGATCGGTCGTGAACGGCAAGCGGCGGCCGAAATCCTCCGCGTAGCAGGAAAGGCCGGTATCCATCGGATCGCGCCGGCAATGGATGACGCGCGCATGGGGAAACAACAGCGCCGCGAGCCACAGATTCATGAGATTTCCGGGCATCTTGTCGGTCATGCGGCCATCGCCGACCGGCAATTTCGGCCCCGCTTCGAGATAGCGCGCCGCGAGGGCGCGCGGGTCCGCCTCGTCGAGGCGTTTTAACGCCGCAGCCGGTGGCCAGCCGAGAACGCGCGCGATTTCGGCCAGATGGCTGCGCTCGCCCCCGGCCGCGACCGCTGGATGGCTGGCCAGGATCTGCTCCGCCATGGTCGTTCCCGAGCGGGGCATGCCGACGATGAAGATGGGCGCCCGGCTCGGATCGCCGCGCGCGGCGCGCGCGGCGAAGACTTCCGCCCCGAAATCCGCGATCGATGCGTCCACCACCGCCTCGTGCTCGGCGGGGTCGTAGGCGGCGTCGCGGTTTTGCAGTTCGTTCGCCGCGCGCCATGCGGCGAAGGCGGCGCCGTGGTGGCCGGCGGAATCGTGCAGTCGGCCGAGCGCGAATTGGCCGCTGATGCACGGCCCAAGGGGCAGCTCAGGGCGGGCGAGCGAGGTTTCGAGGCGAGCGATTTCCTCCGCCGTCGGTTTGAGCGCGCCAATGGCGGCGAGATTGCGTTGCGCGCTCGCAAGGTCCGGATTCGCGCCAAGCGCCTCGCGATAGAGCGCCTCGGCCTCGCCGAATTTGCCTTCGGCTTGCGCGCAGCGTCCCAAGCCGACGAGCGCCTCGCCGTCGCGTGCACCGGTCAGCACCGCCTCGTAGTGAGCGCGCGCCTCGGCGAGCTGGCCGCGTTCGAGCAGCAGATTGGCGAGGTTGTGGCGCGCCTCGCGCCATTCGGGCGCGGCCGCGACAAGGCGGCGATACAGCGCTTCCGCCTCGCCGCCGCGGCCGCGTCGTTTCTCGATTTCCGCGGCGACAAACAGCGTGTCGGGATCGCCGGGGGCGCGCGCGAAGACCTTTTCGGCGCTGGCGAGCGCGTCGTCATGGGCGCCGGTTTGAAATTGCGCGACCGAGAGATTGCGCCATGCCTCGGCGTTCTCGGGCTCAAGACGCGCCGCTTCGCGGTAATGGCTCAAGGCATCCTCGCTGCGGCCCTGCGCGAACAGGATATTGGCGAGCGTGGCGTGGCCTTCGGCATAGGCGGGGCGCGACGCCAGCGCCCGGCGGACATGGGTGAGCGCTTGATCGAGTTTGCCCGCGCGCGCGAGCGAGCTCGCGATGGCCGCGTGCGCCTCGGGATAGTCGGGTGCGATCGCCAGCGCCCGGCGCAAGGATGCAACTGCCTCGTCCTGGCGGCCGAGCGCCTGAAGGGCCACGCCGAGATTGAAATGCGTGCCGGCATTGTGGCGGTCGAGCACGGCCGCGCGGCGATGGTGGTCTGCCGCTTCCTCGAGCCGGCCGAGCGCGCGCAGCGCCAGACCGATATTGTCGTGGAAGGCGGCGATCATGGGATCGGCGGCGATCGCTTGTCCTATGCGACTGACCGCGTCTTCCGGCCGGCCGAGCTGGTAGGCCACAAGGCCCGCGAGATGCAGAATGTCCGGATGGCCCGGTGCCGCCGTCAGGCTGTCCATATAGATGGTCTCGGCTTCGCGCAGCCGGCCTTGCTCGTGGTGATGGGCGCCGGCGCTCAGCGCCTGGGCCACTTGGGCCGGCAGGGCAGGCCGGCCCTGGTCGGGGGCCGGAGTGGTTGCGGGCGATGACGGGTTGGTGGCCAAGGCGCTATCCAAAAGATGTTATCCGAGAGATCCGGCGGCAGTCTGTCGGGGAAATCCGATAATATGATTGGCTTGGGCAGGGTTAGAAATCATGGCTTACCTAGGCTCTCGGGGACAGCCTTGCAACAGCGCGCTGCCTACCCCCTAGATGTAGTGTTGCATTGGCGACTCAGCCCAATTTGGGTCAGTTTAGGCCCGAACCCCGCCTTCGGGGGGCGGACGGGACCGCCCATTTGATCCGATAAAACGCGAGTTTTCGTCGCCGATGGCGTAAACTGTCTGGGTTTGCGCCGTTCCTTGGCTTGCGCCTGTGTTGCCGCCCCGCCACAGCAAGTCGAAGAATGCCACGTATTATACTTTTAGCCTTGCTGACAGGCCGACGATATTGGAGAACCTTCCCATCTCGGTCAGTCCAAAAATCCCGAGTGCCGACAGAAGCTCCACGTCTGCAAGGATATTGCGGCTGGCGCAGTTTTGGAGAGGAGATTCAATGATCACTGAAACCCGTTTGAAGACCGCGCTGCTTGGCTCGGGTGCGGCGTTCGCGCTGCTCGCCGGTCCCGCATTCGCGGACGAGGTCGGCACGCTGAAGTCGCAGATCGATGCGCTGCAGAACCGCCTCGACCAGCTTGAGACCCAACAGACCAAGGCTTCGGCGGCCCGCGTGGCTCCGGCGCAAGCGGTCACGGGCGGGGAATTCCCCGGTTCGTGGAAGCTGCCGGGCAGCGACACGTCGATCAGCTTCAGCGGTTACGTGAGAGCCGATGCGATGTTCACGTTCAACCGCCAGCACACGGCGGTTGGCGACTCGTTCAACGTTTCGTCCATCCCGGCCGACGGCGCAGTCGCCGAAAACCAGGGCGGCGATTTCCGTTTGCACGCTCGTCAGTCGCGCATCCGCTTCGACAGCCGCACGCCGACCGAATGGGGTTCCCTGCGGACCCGCCTCGAGGGCGATTTCTTCGGCGCGGGCGGTAACCAGCGGTTCTCGAACTCGAACACGCTGCGTCTTCGTCACGCTTGGGGCCAGCTCGGTCCGGTCCTCGCGGGCCAGACCTGGTCGACCTTCATGGACCAGGACACGTTCTTCGACACGGTGGATTTCACCGGCACCGCCGGCCAGGAATTCGTCCGTCAGGCTCAGATCCGCTATACGGCGAGTGTGCACAAAGAAGTCTCCGTGGACGTCGCGATCGAGAACTCGGAAGACATCAACCTTCGCAACGTCGCCAACGCGGCCGTCACCAACGCGAACTTCCAGAACAAGCTGCCCGATTTCGTGGCGGCTCTGCGCTGGCGTCCGTCGTGGGGCGCGGTCAACGTCTCCGGCGTGCTCCGCCACTTCACCTATGATGACGGCGCGGGCGCCGAGGACTCCGCGATCGGCGGCGGCGGCCACTTGGGTGTGACCGTCAAGACCTGGGGCAAGGACTATATCGGCGTTGTCGGTAACCTTGGTAAGGGTCTTGGCCGTTATCTCACCAGTGCGGCGGCTCTCGACTACATCGTGACCTGCGCCAATAACCGCAGTGGCACGTCCGGCAATTTCGGCATGGTCGCCGGTTGCGGCGCCAATATTGAAACGCCCACGACTTACGGCGCTTGGGCGAGCTACACCCATTTCTGGACCGACACTTTGCGCTCCAGTGCCATTGTTGGCATGGGCGGCACCAAGGTTGACGTCTCGAAGCTGGGTAACGCGGCTCGTGGTCGCGCCGAAGCTACCCGCACGGTCCACGCCAACTTGATGTGGAGCCCGGTCAGCCGCGTCACGATCGGCGCCGAGTTCATGTACGGTTGGGTGTACTTCGCCAACAACAATGGCGCGGGCACGGACAGCGACGGTAACGCTGGCCGCTTGCAGCTCGGCCTGCAGTACAACTTCTAAGAACGTCAACTTTCTACCCTTCAGGGCCGGTCCTTCGGGACCGGCCCTTTTTCTTTTTCATAGCCTGATTTTCCTTGCCCCCGCGTCGTCGCGGGTATCGCCAATATCATCGGGCCGACAAGATCGAACCGGGTGTGGCTCGATCGCGCTGGCGGAGGCGAATCCGGCGCGTAACGTCTTTTCGGATCGCGGGGCGCTTTTCGGACGATGATTCAGACGATGATTCGGATTCAGGCGATGAATCGAGAATGATCCATGCCGAATTGGCGCTCGGCTAGCGGCTCTCGCGCCACCAGGCGAAGGCGAGGCCAGCCAGGACAGCGGCCAGAAGCACATAGGCTGGCAGGAATGGCAGCCGCCGGACGCCCTTTACCAGCATGTCGTGATTGGCGCGAAGGCCGATCCAGGCTTTGCCCGCGGCGGTGCCGCTTTGCTCGCGCGCCGCGGCCGTGCGCCGCAAATCCGGCACGCCTTCATCGGCGAGCCAGACGAGGCCGCCGCCCGTGGCCTTGGCGATGGGCGCGAGCTTGGTATCGGTTGCACGCGGGTCGGACAATTCCAATGGATTGGCCGAGCCGATGGCAGCCAGAGCCGTGCGGTCGCCGTCGCGCACCTTGTAGAGGCCCGGGCCCTCGAGGGCCAAGGCACCGGTCGCACGGCCATTGCCCTCGTCCTTGAGGTCGAGCTTGCGAATCTGTCCGCCGGGCGTGGTCACCGCGACGGGCGCGGATTTGGGCTCGAGCGCACGCCGAACGACTTCGAGCCTATTGCCCTTGATGGCGGCGCCGAGGTCGTTTTCCTCGAGGGTGGGTTCTTTCATCAGCCAGTGCGCGAGACGACGCAAAAGCTCGCCGTGTGGCCCGCCGCCCTCGAAGCCGCGGTCCCACAGCCATAATTGGTCGGACAACAAGTTCGCGACGCGCCCCTCGCCTTGGCGGTCGAGGACGAGAAGCGGTTTTGCGCCGGGTCCCGTCATGAGGACTTGACCTTGACGGGCATTGGTCTCGATCAAGCGAAACCAGCGGCCCCATTTTTCCTGTCCCGGCGGCGCGCCGGAAAGCTCGGAGGTGACGGGATGGCGCTTACCCATGGCGGTCAGCGCGGGGCGGTAGCCGGCTTCTATCACCTGGCCCGTGGGCTCGGCGGGCAGAACCTCGCCGAGCGGGGTTTGGAAGACGCTCAAGGGCGTGGCATAGGGCGGACCGTCCGCGAGGAGCAGGGCGCCGCCCTTCTTCACGTACGCGGCGATATTGGCGTAATAGGACAGCGGCAGAACGCCGCGGCGGCGATAGCGGTCGAGAATCACGAGGTCGAACTCGCCAAGCTTGACCTCGAACAATTCGCGGGTGGGGAAAGTGATCAGCGAAAGCTCGCCGAGCGGCGTGCTGTCTTGCTTTTCCGGCGGCCGCAGGATGGTGAAGTGCACCAGATCGACGGCTGGATCGGATTTGAGAAAGGTGCGCCAGGTGCGTTCACCGGGATGGGGCTCGCCCGAGATCAGCAGCACGCGCAGGCGGTCGCGCACGCCGTTGAGCGTCACGACCGCGCGGTTGTTGTCGAGGGTGAGTTCGCGCGGCCCCGCTTGGGCCTCGAGCTCTAGGATCGCCGGCCCTGCGCGTTCGAGCGTGATTTCCGTCTCGGCATCGGTGTTGGGCGCCACGCTCAGGGTCTGCACCGCTTGGCCGTCGCGCCGCAGCGTGACCCGCACGGCGGCTTTCGCACCCTGATCCTCGACGCGGAACTTCAATTTGAAAGGCTTGCCGACGATGGCGAAGCCCGTGGCGCTGGCGTGCGCCAGGCGGCGGTCGCCCTCGTCGCGCGCGCCGGTCAGCAAGGCGTGCATCGGCGCTTCGAGGAACAGCGATTGCGCCGCCGCCGCGTCGTGGACCTGGCCGTCGGTGATCAGCACGACACCGGCCAGGCGCTGGCGCGGCACGTCGCCGAGCGCGCCCGCCAGGCTTTCGAACAGGCGCGTGCCGACGTCCTCGACATCGCCGTTCGCGCGCGCGCCGGCGCGTACCACGCGCAGGTCCAAATCGCCCTCGCCGCCGAGCTTGTCCTGGATGTGCGCGAGCGCCGCCCGGGTCAGCGCCTGCCTGTCGCCGAGAAACTGACTCGGTGATTCGTCAACCACGATCACCGCCACATCGCGCTGGGCCTCGCGCTCCTCGACGACAAGGGCGGGATCGAACAGCGCCAGCAGCAGCGCGGCACCGGCGAGGGCGCGCCACGCCATGCCCGGCGCGCGCCGCCAGACGCCGAAGGCCAGACCGAGCACGAGCAATCCGCCCGCGGCCGCGAGATATTCCCACGGCACCAGCGGCGCCCACAGAATCGAGGTTGCGCTCACCGGGCCAAACACGCGAACGCGCTCATCGGTCAAGCCGCTCGAGAATGAAGCGCATGTGCACCTGGTCGAGCTTGTAGTTTCCGGTCAGCGCGTACATCACGACATTGACCCCGAAGCGGTACGCGCTCTCGCGCTGCTTTTCGCCGCCGGGCACGGCCGGGTATTGCGGTCGGCCCTGGTCGTCCATCGCCCAGGCCGCCGCCCAGTCATGGGCACCGACGATCACCGAGGATACCGCCTCGCCGACGGCAACGGATTTATCCTCGACCCAGACCCGTCCGCCGGTCCAGCGGCCGGGGAAATCGGCGAGGAGATAGAACGAGCGGGTCAGGACATGGTCAGCCGGCACCGGGACCAGGGGGCTGAGATTGAGCCGGCCGAGCAGGCGCTGGAGCGCGCGGCCGCCGCCTTCGGCGGATTCGCTCATATTGAGGCCGGAAATTTGCTGGTCCTGCGTGTCGAACAGCACCATCCCGCCATTTCGTATGTAGGCGTACAGCTTTTGCGCCGTTTGGGCCGAAAGATTGCCTTGAGCGCGGGTGATCGGCCAATAAATCACAGGGTAGAAGGATAATTCATCGGTATTGGCGTCGATATCGGCGGCATCGCCCAATTCCACCGCCGTGCGGTCGAGCAGGATGCGCCGCAAGCCCTGGAGGCCCGAGCGGCTGGCCCGATCGGTTTCGGCATGGCCGGTGCGGACATAGGCGAGACGGGTCTGGGTGAGCGCCTGGAGCGCGGCGGCGGTCGGGTCCTCGCTCTGGGCGCGCGCCTGGCTTTGCGCGACGAGCACGCCCGCCGTCAGGGCAAGGCCGAACAACAGGGCCGCGGCACCCAGCCGGCCCGCGCGTGCGTCGGCGCGCGCGGGCTTGGCCTCGTTCGGGGCCGCGGCTCCGGGTGCATCGTTATCGAGCCCGTCGTGCCGCGGCGGACCGCGCTCGCCGCGCAGATTTAGACCGCGCTCGCCGCGCAGATTTAGACCGCGATCGCCGCGCAGGCTGGGTGTCAGAACGCCGCGCATGGCCAGGCTTACCGCGAGATCGACGAGGAGCAGAAAAAGCGCCGCCGCCAGCAGCCAGGGCATGAGGTCGCGCTCGGTTTCGGCGCCGAGCGTGAGCCGCCGCGCGCTCGAAGGCAGCTCCGCCATGGGCACGGGCTTGCCGAGATTTGTGGACAGGTTCAGCGCGCGCCGCGCGGCCGCGGTGCCGTAGAGCCCCGGAGGGGTTTCAGGTCCGGGCAGGGTGGTTGCGAAATCCTTGCCCGCGATGGGGCGCACGCCCGCGTTCGGTTGCTGGCTGCGCCCGAAGCCGTCGAGGACTTCGAGGGGGGGTAGGGGCGCCGTCGAATCATCGCCGCCCGCGCCGGCGCCCATCGCCACCAAACGCTGGAGCATTTCGACGAACAGCCCCGAATAGGCCAGTGTCGACCACTCGGGATTGGCGGTGACATGGAATAACACCAGCCAGCCATCGCCGTGCTTGGCGCCGGTCACGAGCGGCGTGCCGTCGCTCAGGCGCGCCCAGGTCTTGGCATCGAGGTCGGGGCTCGGCTGGGCGAGCACCTGGCGCGTGATCTCGACATCGGATGGAATGGCGAGGCCGGCGAACGGGCTCGCGGGGGCGAAAGCCTGGAGGCGCGCGGGTTCGCCCCACGACATGGCGCCGCCAAGGGTGCGTCCGCCGCGCCGAAGCGCCACCGGCAAAAGCTCGTCGCCCGCGCCTTGCACGATGCGCGGACCCGCAAAGCGCACGAGGACGCCGCCCGCCTTCACCCAGGCATCGAGCGCCTTGCCGTCCGCCTCCGAGAGCGCGCCGGTGTCGGGCAGCAATATGGTCGAGATGCTCTGAGCGAGCAGCGCGTCGAGTGCCGCCGGCCGCACCTCGCTCGTCGCCGACAGCGCGCGTTCGAGATAGTAGAGATCGCCGAGCAGGGGCAGATCGCGCTCGCCCGCGCGCAGCACCGCAAGCCCGACCGGCCGGCGTCGCCAGCGCTCGTCGATCAGCACGACCGTGCCCGCGCTCGCCTCGCCCTCGATATCCAGGCGCACGATGCGATTGCGCAACTCGGCGGGCAGGGCAAGCTTGGCCTCGGCCTCGGTCGCACCTGCCTCGAATCGCACGGGCTCGCGCACGATCGCGCGCCCGTCTTCCGCCATGGCGCGCACCAGGACCGTCTCGGGCCCCGCCGGATGCGTCCGCCAGACGCGCGCGACCAAACCGCTCGACTCCGAACCGGGCGGCGCGAGCATGCGGGCGTGCGCGTCCGGTGCATCCAGCACGACCGTCAGCGCGCCCATGGCCGCCAGACGCTTGGCGAATTCCTCCGAGGCGCCGTCCTCGGCGCCATCGGCGATCCACCAGATATCCGCGCCCGCGAGTTGAAGGCGTTCGAGGACCTCGAGCGCGCTCCGCCGATCGACCGGCCAGGACTTGGGCGTCAACGCCGCCGCGCGTTCGCGCATGGCGGCGGCGGGCAGCACGGGCGGCGCTTCGATCCTGCCCTTGAGCGCGGACGGCGCGGTCGTGACCAATGCGACCTCGCGCCCCGCGCGCTCGGCCAAGTCGAGGACGAGGGCGATCTGCTTTTGCCGCTGGGTCCAGTTGCGCGCGGCCGCCCAGCCGTCATCGACCACGATCAGGACAGGGCCGCCGCCCGCCATCTCGACGCTTGGGTTCGCCACCGGGCGCGCGAGCCCGAGGATGGCCAAGGCCGCGAGCGCAAGGCGCAAGACCAGAAGCCAGGGCGGCGTGCGTGCGCTCGTTTCGTCTTCTTGCGGCAGATCGCGCAACAGGCGCAGCGCCGGAAAGCGCAATCGGCGAGGTGCTGGCGGCGTCAGGCGCAACAACCACCACAAGGCGGGCAGGGCCGCGAGCGCCGCGAGCAGCCAGGGCGAAGCGAACGCGATCGGCCCGAACGACCACATGGCTAGACGCGCCTTGGCGCGGTCAGCGCGTTGAACAGGGCGAGCAGCGCGCTTTCGGGCGGATGATCCGTACGGTGTACCCCGAAGCTCCAGCCCGCGCCGCGCGCCAGCGCGCCGAGATTTGCGCGGTGGGCCGCTAGGCGCTCGATGTAGCGCGCGCGCATCTTCTCCGCGCGCCGGACCAGCAACCGCCCCTCGTTTTCCGTGCCTTCGAGCAGCACGCGACCCTCGAACGGCAAGGTTTCCTCGGCCGGATCGAGGATTTGCAGGATATGGCCAGCGGCGCCGCGCGCGCTGAAGGCGTGCACCGCCCCGGCAATGTCCTCGATGGGATCGAGAAAATCGCCCATCAGCACCACATGGCCGTGGCGAGGCACCTCGGCCAGGGCGGGAACGCCCGAGTCCGGCCGGTGTTCGGTCATGGCGAGCAACAGGCGTTCGAGGGCAAGCCGGCCCGAGATCGGCGCGCCGGCGCCGAGCAGCGCCACGCGCTCGCCGCCGCGGAACAGCAGGCTCGCCAGCGCCAGCGCCAGCAATTCCGCGCGCGCGCGCTTGTCCGTCGCCGCTAGGTGCGAGCGATAGTTCATCGACGCCGAGCAGTCGCGCCACAGCCAGATTGTCTGCGCCGCCGCCCATTCGGTTTCGCGGACATAGACATGCGAACGCTTGGCGGTTTGGCGCCAATCGATCGCGGATATCGGATCGCCCGGCTGATAGCGCCGGAATTGCCAGAAGGTCTCGCCGGGACCGACGCGCCTGCGGCCATGCACGCCCTGCGAGACGGTGGTCGCCACCCGTTCGGCGGCGACCAGCAGGGGCGGCAGACGCGCGGCCAATTGCTCGGCGCGGACTTGCAATCCGGTCGGCGAGGCCCCGGTCGGCGAGGCCCCGGTCGGCGAGGCGCCAATCGGAGTAACCCCAATCGGATTGGCCATGGCGGGTTTCGCCACGGTCCGGCGCTCTAGACGAGCCGCTCGGACAGGCGCGCGATCACCTGGTCGAGCGTGACGCCCTCGGCGCGCGCGGCGAACGACAAAGCCATGCGATGGCGCAGGATGGCGGGGGCGAGCGCGATCACATCGTCCACCGAAGGCGCAAGGCGGCCCTCGATGAGCGCGCGCGCGCGCGTGGCCAACATGAGCGCCTGGCTGGCGCGCGGCCCAGGCCCCCAGGCGACATGCGCGCGCACGTCGTCCAAATCCGTCGAATCCGGCCGGCCCGCGCGCACCAAGTCGAGAATGGCCGCGACCACGCTTTCGCCGACCGGCATGCGCCGCAACAGCGCCTGTGCCCACAACAACTCGTCCGCCGTCATCGCGGCCATCGCGCGCTCCTCGCCCGTTCCCGTCGTCGCGAGCAGCATGTCGCGCTCGGCCGCGCGGTCGGGGTAGCCGACGCGGATTTCCATGAGGAAGCGGTCGAGCTGCGCCTCGGGCAGCGGGTAGGTGCCTTCTTGTTCCAGCGGATTTTGCGTCGCCAGCACGTGGAAAGGCCGTGGCAGGGGATGGTACTGGCCCGCGATCGAGACGCGATGTTCCTGCATGGCTTGGAGCAGCGCGGACTGCGTGCGCGGGCTGGCGCGGTTGATCTCGTCGGCCATCAAGACCTGGCAGAACACGGGGCCGGGGATGAAACGGAAGGCGCGGCGGCCCGATTCGGATTCCTCGAGCACTTCCGAGCCCAGGATGTCTGCGGGCATGAGGTCGGGCGTGCACTGCACCCGGCGGTCATCGAGGCCAAGCACGATGCCAAGCGTTTCGACCAGACGGGTCTTCGCCAGGCCCGGCACGCCAATGAGCAGCGCGTGACCGCCCGACAGCAGCGTGATAAGGGTGTGTTCGACAACGGCGTCCTGCCCGAAAATGACCCGGCCGATATGCGCGCGCGCACCGGCCAGGCGGACGCCGAGCGCCTCGATATCGGCCAGGGTTTGTTCGGCCGATTCGGTCGCGGAACGGCTTGATGGGGTGACGTTCACGGCGCTTCCTCCCGGGCCAAGCCACGGTCACGACGATGACGCCACGACAATGACGAAAAATCCCGCGCATATTGCCGAGCAACTTGCCGGCCGTCCCGTTCCCGCGTCCTCTCGGCACCCAGAAGGCCGCGCCGACGTCGAAACATGCCGAGATTTCGGACTTAGAATCGCTCGCGACGGCGAGTGGTTTTACCATGGCTCGCCGATAGGCCGCAAATCTCTGATTCGCTTGTTTTCCAGTGCGTTGCGGCGCGACGGTGACGGTGCGTATTGGCTGATCACGCCCGCCGAGCGCGGGCGCATCGAGGTCGAGGACGCGCCGTTCACGGCCGTCGAACTGAACGTGACGGGACAGGGGAAGATGCGCACGCTGACCTTCCGCACCAATGTAGATGATGAAGTCGCGGTCGATGAGGATCATCCGATTCGCGTCGCCATCGTCGGCGCGCGCGGCGAGCCCCGGCCCTATGTGACCGTGCGCGACGGCCTCGAGGCGCGCATCCTGCGCGCGGTATTCTATCAATTGGTCGATTTGGCCGAAGTGCGCGAGACAGGCGGCGCCCGCGCCTTCGGCGTCTGGAGCAAGGGCGCGTTCTTCGCCTTGGGCGACGCGGACACGTTCGAGGCGGCAGGAACATGGTGACGCGCAGCCACATCGCCGCGCGGCTTTTGGCGGCCTCCGACCTCGCCGCGCGCCGCGTGCGCAATGCCGAGACATCGCGCCTGCGCGGCGATCACGATTTCGACGCGACGCTGTTCGAGGCCGATTTGACGGCGCGCCGCCCGGCTGCGGTCCTGGTGCCCTTGATCGAGCGCGCGGAGGGTTTCACCGTTCTGCTGACCCGGCGTACCGAGCATCTCTCCAATCACGCGGGCCAGGTGAGCTTTCCCGGTGGGCGCATCGAGCCCGGAGACCGCGACGCCGTGCACGCCGCGCTGCGCGAAACCGAAGAGGAAATCGGCCTGCTGCGCGACCTGATCGAACCCGCAGGTCGCCTCGACGACTATCTGACCGGAACCGGTTATGTCGTGACGCCCATCGTCGCCTTCGTCCGTCAGCCGTTCTCGCTGACGCCGGATCCGGGCGAGGTCGCCGATGTCTTCGAGGTGCCGTTGAACTTCCTCATGGATCGGAGCAATCACGAGAAGCGCACCGGCTTTTGGCGCGGGCGCGAGCGCATCTATTACGCCATGCCGTACGAGGGCAGGTTCATCTGGGGGGCGACCGCCGGCATGCTGATCAATCTTTGCGAAGTGTTGGGCGAGTGATGCTGCGCTTCTTGATTCTCTATCTGCCGGCCCTCGTCGCACCGTCGCTTATCTACGCGGCCTGGGTGATCTGGCGCCGGCGGCGCGGGCTTGCGCCGCGCGAATTTCCAGGTCGGTGGGCGGGGCTGCTCGCGGTGGGGGCGCTGCTCACTCTCTTGATCGCGTTCTTGCACGACGACGCCTCGCGCGGGGCGCCGGGCGAGGTCTATCAAGCGCCGCACATGGAGGGCGGCAAGATCGTGCGCGGCCGTTCCCTGCCGCCCGAAGGCGCGGCCAAACCCGGGGACGCAGTTAGACCATGAGCCCGCGCGCGTGAAGAAATCGGGCCGCCTCCCGGACACCTCGTGGCTCGCCGCTTCGGCGCTGCGCGCGGTCGTGGCCGCGCTCGGCGCGGACGGCGCCGTCGTGCGCTTGGTCGGGGGCTGCGTGCGCGACGCACTTGCGGGGCGCGCGATTGGCGATATCGACATCGCGACGCCCGATCCGCCCGAGACGGCTGCGGCGTTGCTTGCGCGCGCGGGGATTCGCGCGGTACCGACTGGAATCGAGCACGGCACGATCACGGCCATCGCCGCCGGCGCGCCCTACGAAGTGACGACATTGCGGCGCGATGTCGAGACCTTCGGGCGTCATGCGCGCGTCGCCTATACCGATGACTGGCTGGAAGATGCCGCGCGGCGCGACTTCACCATCAACGCTCTCTACGCGGATTTGGACGGCGGCTATTACGATCCCTTCGGCGGCGCCGCCGATCTCGCTTCCGGGCGGGTGCGCTTTGTCGGCGAGGCCCGCGCGCGCGTCGCCGAGGACCGGCTGCGGATCTTGCGGTTCTTTCGCTTCCATGCGCGCTACGGCCGCGGCGCGCCCGACGAGGAAGCCTTGGCGGCCTGCGCCGCCGAGGCGCGCCACCTCGGCGCGCTCTCGGTCGAACGCGTGGCGGGGGAGCTGCTGAAAATCCTGACCGTGTCCGATCCCGGACCCGCGCTTGCCCTCATGCGCGAGCATGGCGTGCTGGCCCATGCCTTGCCCGATGGCGGGGCGGTCGAGCGCCTGCGTGCGCTCATCGAAATCGAACGCGCCGCTTGCTCCGAGGGCCTGACGGTGGCCGTGGACGGCGTACGCCGCCTGGCCGCGTTGATCGAGTTTCCGGGCAAGGGGGCGGAGGTGGGCGCGCGTCTGCGTCTGTCGAACGAACAGCGTGCGCGGCTGGGGTTGATCGCCGCGCCGCCGGCCGAGCTCGAAGCCCGGATGGACGAGCGCGCCGCACGGCGCCTCTTGTATCGCCACGGTGCCGAGAATGTCGTCGATATGGCGCTGATTGCGTGGGCGGGAAGATGCGTTGCCGGCGAGAAGGGCGCGGCGCAAGCGGCGTCATGGCTGTCGCTCGTTCGCCTGGCGCGCGGCTGGACGGCCAAGGCGCTGCCGATCAAGGGGCGCGATCTCGCCGAGCTCGGCCTTGCGCCGGGGCCGGGAATGGGCGCGGCGCTCGATGCGCTTGAGACGTGGTGGATCGAGGAGGATTTTCGCCCCGATCGCGCGGCGATGCTGGTGCGCGCGCGCCGTCTTCTCGGTTCGGGGAAGCACTGACGCCCTCGATTCGGGGAGGAACTAACCCCTGGCGCTTCTTGCGACTCAGTTCGCCTGGCGGGTCAGCTTGGCCTTCACGGTCCGCGATTTCTCGCCGTCCTTCACCCGCGCATAGACCAGGTCCATGCCTTCGCCGGTCAAGCTCCGGGCATAGCTTTGCACGTCGTAGGTGCCGTCATCCTCGACGGTCATGAAATAGGCGGTGAGCGTGTTCCGCTTGATCGTCGCCCAGGCGACCGTCTGGCCCGCGAGCGGATCGCCATTGTCTTTACCGGTAAAGAAATTGGGCCGGGCGGTCGCGGCGAATTGCGCTTCGGAGGCGCGCTTGCGCGCCTTGGGCTGCGCGGGGTCGCCGCCTTGGCGCACCACGGTGGTCCAGGTCAGGCGGAAGCCGTCGGGGGTCGGGCGGATTTCCACGTCCACGTCGCGGACCGAGACGGCGAAATAGAGGCTGTCGTCGGACTTGGCGACGCCTGAGCCGCTGAAGGTGCCGTAGAACGACTTGATGTTCAGGTCCTGGGCGCGCGCCGTACCCGTACAGAAGACGAGGAGCGCCAAGGCCGCGAGTCGGACGAGTGATGAGGATCGAAGGGTCACGGCCGGTCTCCTATGGACTGCGCGCGGATGCGCGAGGGGATGCGCCTGTTTTACGGCCAGGCAACCGATGGGGGCAACGACATCAGAATGGCCTCGACATTGCCGCCGGTCATGAGGCCAAAGCGCGTGCCGCGATCGTAAAGCAGATTGAATTCGACGTAACGCCCGCGACGCTGCAATTGATGGGCGCGCTCGGCCTCG
Source organism: Alphaproteobacteria bacterium (assembly GCA_046153685.1). Classification (GTDB taxonomy): domain Bacteria; phylum Pseudomonadota; class Alphaproteobacteria; order CADEGL01; family CADEGL01; genus CAMAPP01. The sequence goes on along the minus strand of JBJXGH010000144.1, from coordinate 13,304 downwards.
GTCCAGGTCTCGGCCATGCGCTGGCGCACCAGGGGCGCATAGGCGTCGAGAAAAGCGCCGCCCACATCCCGCGTGAAGGCGAAATCCGCCGCCCAATCGCCCGTGTCGAGATTGTCGAAGAAGATGCCGCCGATGCCGCGCGGTTCGTTGCGGTGCTTGAGATAAAAGTACTCGTCGCACCATTTCTTGAAGCGCGGATAATAGTCCAAGTGGTGGCGATCGCACGCGGCCTTGAGTGCGGCGTGAAAATGCGCGCTGTCCTCCGCGACGGGAACCATGGGGGTGAGATCAGCCCCGCCGCCGAACCAGGATTTGGCCGTGACGATGTAGCGCGTGTTCATGTGAACGGCGGGCACGCGCGGCGAGCACGGATGAGCGACGAGCGAGATGCCGCTGGCCCAAAAGCGCGGATCGTCCTCCGCCCCTGGAATCTCCTTGCGAAATTGCGGCGAAAATTCGCCGTGCACGGTCGAGACATTGACGCCGACTTTTTCGAACACGCGCCCGCGCATCACCGACATGACGCCGCCGCCGCCCTCGGGGGCGCCTGCTTCGGTCGGCCGGCGCCAGGGCGTGCGCGCGAATCGGCCCGCGGGGCCGGGCGCGCCGGGACCGGCATTTGCGTCCTCAAGGTCCTCGAAGGCGGCGCAAATCGTATCCCGCAATTCGGCGAACCAAGTGGTGGCGCGGGATTTTCGGTCCTCGGTTTCGGTCATGGCGGATCGATCATGGAAAATTGGGATGTTGTTGCGCTCGGGGCGGACTAGGCGCTGCGGTTATGGCGGGGCTTGGCCTCGCTCGGGCGGCGAATTGCCGTCCGGATAGAGTCCGGTTTGGCGCAGTGCCTCACCCAATACCATGGCCGCCGCGATTGCGACATTGAGAGAGCGCAATCCGGCGCGCATCGGAATCCGCACCCGCGCCCAGGCCGCCGCCTCGATGTCCGGCGGCAATCCCGAGGATTCGCGCCCCACCATGAGCCGGTCGGAGTTCTGGAAGGCAAATTCGAGATGGCTGGCCTCGCCCGCGGGGCTGAGCGCGATCAGGCGTCCGGGCGGGCTAGGGGCGCTGTAGGCGGCCCAATTTTCGTGCCTGGTCCATCGCGCATGGTCGAGATAATCGAGCCCAGCCCGTCGGAAATGGCGATCGGAGAACAAGAAACCGCACGGTTCCACGACATCGACCGCCAGGCCCATGCAGGCGGCCAGGCGGAGCAGGGTGGCCGCGTTCTGGGGGATGTCGGGCTCGAACAGCACAAGGCGCATGGCGGGGGTAAGCCTTAGCTAGGTCTAGGCAAATCCGGGACTTTCCATTATACCCCTGTCGGCATGAACGGGGGCATGTCCGGCCTTCCCGGGGCCTGGATGGCTGTGCTCCGCCCTAGCCAGGCCTTCGCCGGGCGCCGGGCGAGGGGAACGAAAAGAAGGGTTTAGCGAATGGCAAGCGCATCATCGACCGCCCATGGTGGCGGGACGCGCCGGGACTTCCTTTATGTCGCAACCGGCGCTTTTGCCGGTTTGGGCGGGGTTCTGGCCGCCTGGCCGCTGGTCAATTCCATGAATCCCGCAGCCGATGTGCGCGCTCTCGCCTCGACCGAACTCGACCTCTCGCCGGTGGCTGAGGGTCAGTCGATCACGGTGAAATGGCGCGGCAAGCCGGTTTTCGTGCGCCACCGCACCGCAACCGAGATCAAGGCCGCGCAGGATACCCCGCCCGCCGATCTCAAGGATCCACAGGGCGACAACACGCGCGTTCAGAAGCCCGAATGGCTCATCCTCGTCGGCGTCTGCACCCATCTCGGCTGCGTGCCGCTCGGCCAGAAGACAAGCGATCCCAAGGGCGATTTCGGCGGCTGGTTCTGCCCGTGCCACGGTTCGCACTACGACACTTCGGGGCGTATTCGCAAGGGACCTGCGCCGAAGAATCTCGAAGTGCCGCCGTACGAATTTGTCGGCGACAACCAGATCAAGATCGGCTGAGGAGCCAAGCGCGATGAGCAACCCGCTCGACAACAGGCTTCTTAAGTGGCTCGACGACCGCCTGCCGATCGTCAGCTTCATGCACCACGAGTTGCACGAGTATCCGACCCCGAAGAACCTGAACTATTGGTGGAACTTCGGCTCGCTCGCCGGATTTTGCTTGGTGATCATGATCGTCACCGGCGTCGTGCTGGCGATGCAGTACACGCCGCACGTCGATCTGGCGTTCAATTCGGTCGAGCGCATCATGCGCGACGTGAACCAGGGCTGGCTCATCCGCTACGTGCACATGAACGGCGCGTCGATGTTTTTCTTGGTGGTCTATATCCATGTCTTTCGCGGCCTTTACTACGGCTCCTACAAGAGTCCGCGCGAAGTGTTGTGGTGGCTCGGCCTCGTTATCCTGCTGCTGATGATGGCGACCGCGTTCATGGGCTACGTGCTCCCCTGGGGGCAGATGAGCTTCTGGGGCGCGACCGTGATCACCAATCTGTTCTCGGCCATCCCCGTCGTGGGCGAGGGCATCGTGACCTGGCTGTGGGGCGGCTATTCGGTCGATAACCCGACACTTAACCGCTTCTACTCGCTGCACTACCTCCTGCCCTTCGTCATCGTGGGCGTGGTCGTGCTTCACATTGTCGCGCTGCACAAGAACCGCTCGAACAACCCCTTGGGCGTCGAGATCAAGACGCCGAAGGACACCATCCCCTTCCATCCGTATTACACGGTGAAGGACTTCTTCGGCCTCGGTGTGTTCCTGATCGTCTATATGACGTTCGTGTTCTTTGCGCCCAACTATCTCGGCGATCCGATCAATTACGTGCCCGCCAATCCGCTTGTCACCCCGACGCACATCGTGCCCGAGTGGTACTTCCTGCCGTATTACGCGATCCTGCGCTCGATCCCGGACAAGCTCCTTGGCGTGGTCGCCATGTTCGCCTCGCTGCTCGTCCTGTTCGTACTGCCATGGCTCGATTCCTCCAAGGTGCGCAGCGCTCGGTTCCGGCCGATCTACAAGCAGCTTTTCTGGGTTTTCGTGCTCACCACCATCGTGCTCGGCTGGGTCGGCGCCAAGCCGGCCGAAGGTCATTATCTGGTCATCGGCCGGATCGCGACGGCGTACTATTTCCTGCATCTGCTCGTCGTCATGCCGCTTCTGGGCAAGTTCGAGAAAACCCGACCCGTGCCGGAAAGCATCAGTGCTCCCGTACTCAAGGGCGCGAAGGAGGCCGCGTGATGGGCATGCGTTCGATGGCCTTCGCCGCCGCTCTGACATTGGCCGCTTCGAGCGCCCATGCCTCGGAAACGGCCAAGATTCCGAAGCAAAATTGGTCCTTCGGCGGGATTTTCGGCACCTTCGACCGCGCCCAGCTCCAGCGCGGTTTCACGGTCTATAAGAACGTGTGCTCGGCCTGCCACGGCATGAATCTCATTGCTTACCGCAATCTGACCGAGATCGGTTTCAGCGAGGACGAGGTCAAGGCGATCGCCGCCGAGTACGAAGTGACCGATGGGCCGAATGACGAGGGCGAAATGTTCCAGCGCCCCGCCAGGCCCTCCGATCGCTTACGCAAGCCGTTCGCCAACGAGAACGCGGCGCGCGCGGCGAACAACGGCGCGGCGCCGCCGGATCTCAGTCTGATGATCAAGGCGCGCGAGGACGGCGCGAATTACGTCTATGCCTTGCTCACGGGTTACGCCGAGCCGCCGGCCGATATGAAGATGGCCGACGCCATGAGCTTCAACAAACATTTCCCCGGCGGCCAGATCGCGATGGCGCCGCCGATTTCCGAAGGCGCCGTCGAGTATGCCGACGGCACGTCGGCGACGGTGGAGCAGATTTCCCGCGACGTCGTCGCATTCCTCGCCTGGGCGGCGGAGCCCGAGATGGAGGCGCGCAAGCGCCTCGGGGTGAAGGTCATTCTGTTTTTGCTCGTCCTCACGGGCATGCTTTACGCCGTCAAGCGCAAGGTGTGGGCGGACGTCCACTGAGACGGCCGACCTCTTGGGCGGCCCTGAAGGAGTGCGCGTGAACACGGCAGGCGCGGAGCGCGTCATCGGCGTTATCGGTGGCAGCGGTCTATACGATATCGAAGGGTTTACCGACGCGCGCTGGATCGCGGTCGATTCGCCGTTTGGCGCGCCGTCCGACGAATTCCGCGTGGGCGCGATCGGCGGGCAAAAGGTGATTTTTCTGCCCCGCCACGGGCGCGGCCACCGCCTGGGGCCGTCGGACATTAATTACCGGGCGAATATCGATGCCATGAAGCGCGTCGGCGTGACCGATCTGATTTCCGTCAGCGCCGTTGGCTCGCTCAAGGAGGAGTTGGCGCCCGGTACCTTCGTGCTCGTCGATCAGTTCATCGATCGCACGTTCGCGCGCGTCAATTCGTTCTTCGGTACGGGCCTGGTGGCCCATGTCTCGATGGCCGAGCCCGTCTGCGATCTCATGGGTGCGCTCATCGCCCAGTCGGCCGCGCGCCTCGGCATGGCGGTGCGTCGCGGCGGCCGCTATCTCGCGATGGAGGGGCCGCAGTTTTCGAGTCGCGCCGAATCGGAGCTTTACCGCTCCTGGGCCTGCGACGTCATCGGCATGACCAACCTGCCCGAAGCCAAGCTCGCCCGGGAGGCCGAAATTTGTTACGCGACCATCGCCATGGTTACGGATTACGATTGCTGGCGCGAGGGTCATGACGCCGTGACGGTCGATCAAGTCATCAAGGTTCTGCACGCCAACGCCGCCAAGGCGTGCGCGCTCGTCCAAGAGGTGGTGCCCGCGCTCGGCGCGCGCGCGCGGTCGTGCGCGCGGGGCTGCGACCGGGCGCTCGAACATGCCGTCATCACCGCGCGCGAGGCGCGCGACGTGGCCATGACGGCGAAGCTCGGGGCGGTCGCCGGGCGGGTGCTCGGATGAGCCGCTCGATCCTCGGCATCGATCACGCCTTGGTCGCCGTGCGCGATCTCGAAGCGGCGCGCATCGCCTACCGGCGTCTCGGATTCGCGGTCAGCCCGCGTGGCAGCCATATCGGCTGGGGCACGGCGAATTACTGCATCATGTTCCCGGACGACTATGTCGAGCTCATCGGCATCATCGATTCGAGCCAGTTCACCAACAATCTCGACAAATTTCTCGCCCGGCGCGAGGGCTTGATGGGCCTGGCTTGGGCGACGCGCGATGCAGCGGCAACCAAGACCGAGCTCACCCAGTCCGGCATCGCAGGCGACGGGCCCAAGGACTTGAAGCGCCGCCTCGAATTGCCCGACGGCACGGCCTTGCCGGCGTTCAAGCTCATCTACCTGCCGCAAACCGCCACGCCCGCGCTGTCGAGTTTCATCTGCCAGCATCTGACTCCCGAACTCGTCCGCCGGCCCGAATGGCTGACTCACGCCAATGGCGCCATCGGCTTGAAGGGCATCAGCGTTGCCGTCGCCTCGGTCGAAGGGTTGGCGGAGGCCTACACGCGCCTGTTCGGCTCGGGCGCGGTCACGCGCACCGACGACACCGTGTCGGTCCGGGTGGGAGGCCATCTCGTCATGTTCGCCACGCCCGATGGCCTCGACATGCTCCATCCCGGCATCGAGCCGCCCTCGGTGTCTTCCATGCCCTATCCGCTGGTGATGACCGTGCGGGTCGAGGATCTGGCCAAGACCGCGAGCTATCTTGAGCGCAAGGGCGTCGATCCCGGTTCGATCGAGGACGGCTCGGCCCTGGTGGGGCCCGAGGATTCGGTCGGATTGTGGCTCGAATTCATCGGCGGCTGAAACTAGGCGCCGCGGCGCACGAAACTTTCCGCCTCCCCATAACGACAGAGCGCCGGGCCCATCGGACCCAGCGCTCTGTTCCGTAAGGCGTCCGGCCGCGCTCAGGCGGCCTTGTTGTCGATGAAGCTCTTTGCCTTGTCGAGCAGGCTCGGCGAGCCGCGCTTGATCTCGACCTTGCGGGGCTTCATTGCCTCGGGAATCTCGCGCGCGAGATCCACGTGCAACAGGCCGTTGTCGAGATGGGCGCCCATGACCTTGACGTGATCGGCGAGCTGGAACTGCCGGGCGAAGTCCCGCGCCGCGATGCCGCGGTGCAGATAGGATTCGCCGCTATCGACGGTTTGCTTCCGGCCGCCAATCAAGAGAGTCTGCTCGCGCTGCTCGATCGTAAGCTCCGACTCGCCGAAGCCCGCGACCGCAAGCGTGATGCGATAGGCGTCCTCGCCGGTCTTCTCGATATTGTAGGGCGGATAGGCGACCGGGTGGTCGTCCGCCGCCAGCGCGTTTTCGAGCAAGGCGGCAAATCGGTCGAAGCCGACCGTGGAACGGAACAGGGGGGAAAGATCGAAGGTACGCATGGCTCACATTCTCCTTTGCGAAGCAACGTGCCGTTGCTGGGCCCGCCACATGGCCGGGCCGAGTTTCACCGGACCCCCGAGAGGCGTCCGGCTTGAATGTGGATTTGGGGCTCGCCGCCTCTGGTTCAAGGGGGGACGAGGGCGGGCGGCGTGCCGGCGCTAGAAACGGCGGCCGGCGGCGAGTTCGTGGGTGAAGTCGAGAACGCCCTGGGCGATGCGGCCCAGGGGGGCAAAGCGCGGATCGGCGGTGATCTTGCGCCGGTAGCGCGCGGCGAGTTGCAGCAAGACGACACCGAGCTTGAACTGGCAGAGCACGCGGTGGAATTGAAAATCCGAGACATCGCGCCCCGACCGGCGGGCATAGGCGTCGAGCGCCTCGCGGCGCGACCAGAACCCGGGACTGGCCGTCGGCATCTGGCCGAATTCGAGCAATTCCGGCGGATCGTCCGCCTCCACCCAATAGCTGAGCAATGTCGCGAGATCGAACAAAGGATCGCCGCGCGTGCATTGGTCCCAATCCAAGACCGCGACCGGCCGGGTCGGTATCGTGGGATCGAGGATCACGTTGTCGAGCTTGAAGTCATTGTGCAGCAGGGTGGGTGTGGGATCGGGCACGCGGTTCGCGCGCAGCCAGTCCCCGATGCTCCGCACGATCGCGGGCGGCGCGTCGTCGGTCGCGGCGGCGGCGCGTTTCAGCCAGCCTTCGACCGCGCGTTCAAGAAAGCCCTCGGGCCGCCCGAGATCGTCGAGTTCCACCTCGGCCGGGCCGACGGCATGAAACATGGCCAAGGTTTCGATCAGCATGGCCGACAGCGCGCCGCCTTGGCCATCGAGCGGCTCGGGCAATGTGCCGCGAACCACCCAACCCGGTCGGTACTCCATGATGAAAAACGGCGCGCCCAAGACCGCGTTGTCGGCCGAGAAATACAGCGCCTTCGGCGCAAGGGGAAATTTTCGCCACAGCCGCGATAGCACCTTGTGCTCGCGCGCCATGTCGTTGCCGCCGGGCGGCAGGGGCCCGGCGGGCGGGCGGCGCAGCACGCTTGGCCGGCCATCGATCTCGACGAGGAAATTGAGGTTGCCCAAGCCGCCGGAAAACTGCCGGGGCGCGGGCGAGGTCGAAAGCCGCATGCCGTGTCCGGCCAGATGCGCGGCCAGATTGTCCCAGGCTTGGGGCGCCGCGATCGCGGCGTCGAGAAAGCGATCCGTGGTTTCGGGCGGGCGGGCGGTCACGCGGGCATCCTTTGGTACTGGAACGCGGGGCATGGGGGTTCGGCTGGATGCTAGCGTTGCGCCCGGTTTGGGGCAAAGCGGGCACGGTCGGAAGAGGGGGGCGTGGAAGCAGGTGCCGGAAAAGCCAAACGCGGGCCCCGGTTTCCCGGAACCCGCGCTTTGCCTTCGGGTGCGGACGGCGCCGAGGCGCCTGGCCGCGGATGGTTTAGCCGATCACGCCGCGGCGCTGCTCGGCCAATTGCACCTGGCCGGGCAGAAGTGCCTGCTTCATGACCGGGATCGCCATGTACGGATTGCAATTGCCGCACATGAACAAATCGATCGCCGCATAGCCCCGTTCGGGCCATGTGTGGATGCTGATATGCGACTCGGCGAGCAACGCCACCCCGGAGACGCCCTGATTGGGCCCGAAGTGGTGAAGCTGCACGTCGAGCAGCGTGGCGCCGCTGATTTCGGCGGAACGCCGGAGCATCGCCTCGATCACCTCGATATCGTCGAGATTCTTGGCGTCCCAGAGATCCACGATCAGATGCCGGCCGGCGAACTGGATGCCGTCCGCTTGAACGAAATAGCCCTTCAACTCATCGTTGCCGGGCTGGGCGGCGGCTGCGCCGACGCCATTGCCTGCGCTGTTCGCCCGGGTTTCGGTCGGAACAACCTTCGGAACGAGTCTTGGTTTTTTATTTGCTGGAAGGTTGCGATCACGAAGCGACCGCGGTCCAGTGACGGCAAAGGTGTGTGTGCTCATTGCACCCCCGTGACCAGAAGGCAAAACGAAGTGTGGGGTAATATGGGCAATACCCCCCCCAACGCAAGAAAAAACTTCGAAATTCCGGAGTTGATTTGTCTCAAGGCGGCGAGCGGGCCCGCGAGCGCAGAATTCGCCGTGGACCCTCTCGCTGTCAGGCGAGCGCAGGGGGCCGAACGGCACGCGGCAAGGATGGAGAAAGCCATGGTGACGGACAAGAACGTAGCGGTCGAGAATGTTCAGAGCGCGGGCGTCAAGGGTCAACCGCCAACTGGCGGGATTGGCTCGCTGCTATCCCTTCGTAGCGGCATCGACCAGCTGTTCGACGATATGTTCAGGGGCGTGTTCGGCAAGCCGACGCGGCGGTTTCTCGATCTCGATACCTTCCGCGGCGCCAGCGCGTGGCCTACCGCCGGTGTGACGGTGCCGAGCGTAAACATCTCGGAATCCACCGATTCCTTCACGATTACGGCGGAAATGCCCGGGTTGGACGAGAAGGACATCGAGGTGTCGCTTGCCGACGACGTGCTCACGATCAAAGGCGAGCGCCGCGAGGAAAGCGAAGAAAAGAAGAAGGACTACCACGTGGTCGAGCGGCGCTACGGCGCCTTCCACCGCGCCTTTCGCCTTCCCGAGGGCGTGGCGGCCGAGAAAATCTCGGCCTCCTGCGACAAGGGCATGTTGACGATCACCTTGCCCAAGCGGCTGGAGAAAAAGGTCGAGGCGAAGAAAATCGAAGTCCGCAAGAAATAGCCGTCTTGCCCTGGCGTGGCTCCAGGGTTGAGCGCCCGCTCCGGGGTTAACCACGGCGCGGGCGATCGCTTGCGGGCATTCAGACCTGATCGTCGGGCAAGGCCATTGCCGCCCCGCCGCCCGCGCGTACGATTTCGGCCAGGGATTGCACCTCGGGTAACAGGGATTCGGCGAAGAAGCGCGCGGTGGCCGCCTTGCCGGCCCGAAACTGGGGCAGGGCGGCGTCCGGCATGGCCGCGGCCTCCGCCGCCCGGGCCATCATCCAACCGCCCGCCAGCACGCCGACGAGGCGCTGATAGGGCACTGCGGCGGCGGCGGGTCCGGAGGGATCGCCGCGCCCGGCTTCGATCAGCCAGGCGGTCGCTTCGTCGAAGGCGTCGGTGGCCCGCGTGAGGGCAGCCGCCATGGCGGCGCGCTCGCCCGCGAGCGTGGACGCGGTTCGGCGCACCATCGCCCCGAACGCGCGCGCGGTCTCCCCGCCCTCGCGCAAGACCTTGCGGCCCACGAGATCGCGCGCCTGGATACCGTTCGTGCCCTCGTAGATGGGTGTAATGCGCGCGTCGCGCAGGATCTGGGCGGCGCCCGCGTCCTCGATGAAACCCATGCCGCCGTGCACCTGGATGCCGAGCGAGGCGACCTCGCAACCCATATCCGTGCACCACGACTTGACCACCGGTGTCAGAAAATCGACCAGCGCCTGGTTGCAAGCGCGGACGCCCGCGTCGGGATGGCGCCGCGCGGTATCGAGCCGCGCCGCCACCTCGTAGCACAGCGCCCGTCCGGCCTCGGCCGAGGCGCGCATGGCCATCAACATGCGCCGGACATCGGGGTGGCGCATGATCGGCACACGGTCCTCGCCGGTCGCCGCGTCGCGGCCCTGGCGGCGCTCGCGCGCATAGGCGCGGGCGAGCTGATAGGCGCGGTCGGCGACCGCGACGCCTTGCAGGCCGACGGCCAGGCGCTCGTTGTTCATCATGGTGAACATGCATTCGAGGCCGCGATTCTCGGAGCCCACCAGATAGCCTACGGCCCCGCCATCGTCGCCGTAGGCCATGACGCAGGTCGGGCTCGCGTGAATGCCCATTTTGCGTTCGAGGCGCACGCAGCGCAGGTCATTGCGCCCCCCCAGTCGGCCGGCTGCGTCCACGAGGCGCTTGGGCACGGCAAACAGCGAGATGCCCTTCACGCCCTCCGGCGCCCCCGGCGTGCGGGCGAGCACCAGGTGCACGATGTTCTCGGCCATCTCGTGCTCGCCGTAGGTAATGAAGATTTTCTGCCCCGTGATGCGGTAGTGCCCGCCTTCGGGCACCGCGCGGGCGCGCACGGCGGCCAAATCCGAACCCGCCTGCGGCTCGGTCAGGTTCATGGTTCCCGTCCATTCGCCAGACACCAGGCGCGGCAGCAAAACCGTTTTCTGCCAAGGCGTGCCGTGTGCTGCGAGCGTCTCGGCGGCGCCGGTCGTCAGCATCGGGCAAAGCGCGAAGCCGAGATTGGCCGCATTCCACATCTCGGCGAGCGGCGTGGCGACGGTCCATGGCAGGCCCTGGCCGCCGTGCTCGGTGTCGAACGGCACGCTCGGCCAGCCCCCGTTCACGAACGCGCGGTATGCTTCGGTCCATCCGGCGGGGGTGCGCACCGCGCCGTTTTCCAGCGCGCTGCCTTCGACATCTCCCGAGCGGTAGAGCGGCGCCAGCACGTTCGAGGCGAGCTTGGCGCCTTCTTCGAGCACCTGGCCGACTAGGTCTTGGGTTGCATCGGCGCAGCCGGGCAGGCGCGCGATCTCGCTCAGATCGATGACGGCGCCGAGCAGAAAGCGCATGTCTTCAAGTGGTGGCTGATAGGTCATGGCGATGGCAACCGGTCGGAGGACGGACGGGGCCGGGTTCAGTCGGGCAGGACCTTGCCGGGATTCATGAGGCCCAAGGGATCAAGCGCCGCCTTGACGCGCTGCATCATTTCGACCTCGAGCGGTTGGGCGTAACGCAGGAATTCCTCGCGCTTCAATCGGCCGATGCCGTGCTCGGCGCTGATCGAGCCGCCGAAATCGGCGGCGACGTCGTGGACGATGCGGTTGAATTGCGGCCAGCGCGCAAGAAACGCCTCGCGGTCCGCGCCCTCGGGCCAGACGAGATTGAAATGCACATTGCCGTCGCCGACATGGCCGAAGACGAAGACGCGCATCGTCGGCAATTCGGCGCGCACCCGCAATTCGGCCTCGCGGATGAAGGCGGGCACGGCGGATACCGGCACGCTGACATCGTGCTTGATGCCACCGCCCGCGATCTTCTGCGATTCCGGGATGGCCTCGCGCAGCCGCCACATGGCGCGGCCCTGTGCCTGGCTGGACGCGATGGCCGCGTCCGCGATGGTGCCGGCCTCGAGTGCCGCGCCCAGCGAGGCTTCGAGGGCTTCCTTCAGGCCGCTGGCCGAAGCCGCCGAGGACAACTCGACGAGCACGTAATAGGGCGCTGGCGAAGCCAGAGGCTCGGGCACGCCCGGTACGCGCGCGGTGGCGAGCGCGATGCACTGGCGGTTCATCAATTCGAACCCCGTGATCATGTCGCCCGAATCGGCGCGGACGCGGGCCAGAAGCGCGACCGCCTTTTCCGGGTTTTCGAGGGCGCAGATCGCGGTCGCCTGCTCGCGCGGCCGGGGAAACAGCTTCAACACGGCGGCGGTGATGATGCCGAGCGTGCCTTCCGAGCCGAGGAAAAGCTGTTTCAGGTCGTAGCCGGTGTTGTCCTTGCGCAGGCCCGTGAGGCCGTCGAGAACGCGGCCATCGGCAAGGACGACCTCGAGGCCCAAAACGAGATCGCGCGCATTGCCGTAGCGCAGCACCGCCACGCCGCCCGCGTTCGTCGCCAGATTGCCGCCGATCTGGCAGCTGCCCTCGGCGCCGAGGCTCAGGGGAAACAGCCGGTCGGCGTCCGCCGCCACCGCCTGGACCTGGGCGAGGATGCACCCGGCTTCGACCGTGATCGTGTAATTGAGCGCGTCCAGCGCGCGCACCCGGTTCATGCGCCCGAGATTGAGCACGATCTCGGCGTTCCCTTCGTGCGGCGTGGCGCCGCCGCACAACCCCGTATTGCCGCCTTGGGGAACGATGGCGACGCGCGCTTCGGCGCACAGGCGCACGGCCTCGGCGACCTCCGCGGTCGAGGCGGGGCGCAGCATCGCGGGCGTGCGTCCGCGATAGAGCTTGCGTTCGTCCACGACGAAGGGCGCGATTTCGCCCGCGTCGGTGATGCAGCCCTTGGGGCCCAAGGCAGCCATGAGGCGGGCCAGCAGCGCGTCGGGCACGGATTTGCAAACGCCTTGATCCATCGCCGGTCATTCTCGCCCCCGGCTCCGGGCGCCGCAAGGATGGCGCGCTGGGAAGCGGCGCGACGTGGGATCGCCCTAGGCCGAAATCGCGCGGCGCAGGCGATCGTTGATGGCGCGGCCAAGCCCGGTTTCGGGAATTGCCATGACGGCGATCGCCGCGTGCTCGGGCCGGTCGAGCGCGCGCAGCATGGCGAACAAATGCGCCGCCGCTTCGACCACGTCGCCCGTGGGCGAAAGATTAAGCATGGTATGTCCGCCCTCGGGCACGCACGGTCCGAAGGCCAGAAGCGCTTCGTTCGGCCCTATCGCGCCATCCGTGCCGACGCCAAGGCGCAGCGGCCGCGCCGGGGCATAGTGACGGCCAAGGCGACCTGGCGAGCGTTGCGGGCCCTCCATGGCGCCGGAAGAATCGATGCCCGAAGCATCGATTTGGGCCATATCGACAAGGATAGGGCCGATCACCGCCTCGAGTCGTTCGACAGGAACGCCGCCTGGGCGCAGCAGGACCGCGCCCGCGCCCTCGGCCGTGAGATCGAGCACGGTCGATTCGAGGCCGATCCGGCACGGTCCACCGTCGAGAATCAGTGCGACCGATTGGCCGAGTTCGGCGTCAACATGGGCGGCAGTGGTCGGGCTGAGGCTCTCCGAGCGATTGGCGCTCGGCGCGGCCAATGGCCGGCCGGCGGCGGCGATGATCGCGCGCGCAACCGCGTGGCCCGGCACGCGCACGGCCAGGCTGTCGAGACCGGCCGAGCACAGAAGCGAGGCTCGGCACGCGGGCGCGCGTTTGAGCACGAGGGTGAGCGGACCCGGCCAAAACGCCGCGGCGCGGCCGCGCGCGCGCGCCGGGACTATCGCCTCTTCCTCGGCGGCCGCCATGTCGGCGTAGTGGACGATCAGTGGATTGAAGCGCGGCCGGCCCTTGGC
>JBJXGH010000133.1:0-6094 GCA_046153685.1 Alphaproteobacteria bacterium | reverse complement strand
GCCAATCAGCCGAGCGCTTTTCTTGGCCGCCGAGTGCGCCTTGAATCCTATCAGAACGCCCAGGATCAGGGCATGGCGGTCGGGCGCAACATGGCAGGAGCGGACGAGATCTACGAAGACCGGCTATGGGTGTGGAGCGATCAGTACGATGTCAATCTTCAGATGCTGGGCGTGCCGCAATCCTGGGACAGATTGGTATTCCGCGGCGATCCGGCGAAGGGCGGTTTCAGCGCCTTCTATCTGCAATCGGGGCGTATTGTCGCGGTAAACGCGGTCAATAACGGTCGCGAGATTCGCACGCTCGAACGCCTGATGGCGTCGGGCGTCACCGTTTCGCCCGATCAATTGGCCGATCCGGGGGTCAATTTGCGCAAGCTCGGCGGCTAAAGCGCCGCCTTGCGCGGCAGCGAATCGAGCACCTCGAACCAGGGCAGGCGGTTCGAGGTATAGACATGCTCTGAGGGTGTGATGTCGGTGGCATCATCCAGCGCGCCGACCAAGACCTCCCACCGGTCCGGCTTGTCGGTGAGTTCGAAGAACAGCGGGCTGCCGCACGCGCCGCAGAAATGCCGGATGCCGCGTTCGGAACTGCGAAAGGTCTTGGTCTGGCCCCGTAGCAGGCGAAAGGCGGCGCGCGGGAAAGCGATCCCGAGAAAAATGGGTGCGCCCGTGGCCCCGCGGCATTTCGCGCAATGGCAATAGCCCGCGCCCAGGGGCGCGGCGGTCGCCTCGAAACGGATGGCGCCACATTGGCAGCCGCCGGCATGAAGCGCGGCCATGTCAGATCCGCTCGATGGCGACGGCAATTCCTTGGCCGACGCCGATGCACATCGTCAGCAAGGCGTAGCGCCCGCCCGTCTTCTTCAGGTGATGCGCGCCGGTAAGCGCAAGGCGCGCACCGCTCATGCCGAGCGGATGGCCGAGCGCTATGGCCCCGCCGTTCGGATTGACGTGTGGGGCGTCATCGGGCAGGCCAAGCTCGCGCAAGACGGCAAGGGCCTGCGCGGCAAAGGCTTCGTTCAATTCGATGGCATCGATTTGCGATAGCTTCAAGCCGAGGCGATCGAGCAATTTGCGGGTGGCCGGGGCGGGGCCGATGCCCCTGACGCGCGGCGGCACGCCCGCGGTCGCAATGCCGAGGACGCGCGCCACGGGCACGAGACCGTGAGCCTTCGCGCCTGCCTCCGATGCCAAAATCATGGCACACGCGCCGTCGTTCACGCCCGAGGCATTGCCGGCCGTGACCGAGCCGCCCTCGCGGAACGGCGCCTTGAGCTTGGCCAGCGCCTCGATCGTGGTATCGCCTCGGATGTGTTCGTCCCTGTCGACCAAGATCGTTTCGCGTCCCTTGGGTGCGGAGACGGCGACGATTTCCTCGGCGAAAAACCCGGCCGCTTGCGCCGCGCCTGCGCGTTTCTGGCTGCGGAGCGCGTAAGCGTCTTGATCGGCGCGGCTGATCTGCATTTCCGCCGCCAGGTTTTCGGCCGTCTCGGGCATGGCTTCGGTGCCGAAACGCTTGCGCATCGCAGGATTGACGAAGCGCCAGCCGATGGTCGTGTCTTGGATTTCCGCCGTGCGCTGGAACGCTTCAGTCGATTTGGCCATCACGAAGGGAGCGCGCGACATCGATTCGACCCCGCCCGCGATGGCGAATGCCATCTCGCCGCAGCGTATGGCGCGCGCGGCGCTCGCTACGGCCTCAAGACCCGACCCGCACAGCCGGTTCACCGTCGCGCCGGGTACTTCGACCGGCAAGCCCGCAAGCAACGCGGCCATGCGCGCGACATTGCGGTTGTCCTCGCCTGCCTGATTGGCGCAGCCGAAATAGACATCCTCGACCCGACTCCAATCCGCCTTGGCGTTGCGCGCCATTAATTCACGGATGGGAATGGCCGCGAGATCGTCGGTGCGCACGCCTGACAGCGCGCCCGCATAGCGCCCGATGGGGGTGCGCACGCCGTCGCACAGGAATGCGTCAGTCATTTTGAACTCCCTTGAACGCTTCGGTGCCCGCCCGCTCGAAAGCGGTGCCGCGAAGGACGGCCACGGTTTCGCCGCGTTGATTGGTTACGGATACGTCGTAGATCGCGTTCTTGCCCGCCCGCGCGGTCTCGCGCGCCTCGGCCTCTAGGGCGTCGCCCACCCGCGCCGGCACGAGATAGCTGATCGAGCAATGCTGCGTCACCGCGCCGATCCCGCCGCGCGAATTGCTGGCAAAGCCCATCGCCGTGTCGGCAAGCGCGAAAATCACTCCGCCGTGGCACATGCCGAACGGATTGGTCATATCACGGCGCACCAGGAGCGCGAGGCGCGCGGTGCCGGGGCCAAAGGAAGCGACGCGCATGCCCATGAGCCCGGCGGCGCCGCCTTCGGGCGTCAAGAACCGGCGCACATCCTCGGGCCAGGCGTGTTCAGCCATGGAAACTCCCGCCCGATGCTGCCTTGCGGCGCAAGAGCGGCGAGGCGCGATAGCGGTCCTCGCCGTAAGTGCGTGCGAGGTTGTCGAGCACGCGCACGACGAAAACCAGGCCCAATTGCTCGGCCCAGGCCAAGGGTCCGCGCGGATAGTTGAATCCGACCTGCATCGCCATATCGACGCCCGCCGCATCGGCAATTCCGGCGTGGACCGCGTCGGCGCTGAAATTCGCCAGCATAGCAACGGTGCGCAAGGCCGCCATTCCAGGCGCGTCGTCGATCACCGAGACGGCGATGCCCGCTTCCTGCAACAGCCCGCAGGCCTCCGCGAGCGCGTCGCCGGACGCCTGATCGGCCTTGGCGAGCGCCACGCGCGGCGTGGTGGTGTAGTCGAGTGCGAGGTCGAACAGGATCAACGCCAAGCCGCCATCGGAGGCCATGCGTTCGGTTGCGGTGCGTCCATCGGAGAGCGCCAAGCGGAATTTCGGTCCCAGGACGGCGCCGTGAAGGTGGGCGATCTCGCGTGCGTCGATCGTCGCCGCGGCGGCATTGGCGATACGCCGGATCGGTACGCTGGTCTTGGCCAGGCGCGGGGCAAGGGCCGCGGCGGGCCCCAGATCTCCCTCGATGGTGGCATGGGAGGGCGGCTCGGCGCGCGGCGCGGTGCGCGGCATGGGCTTCTCGGCGCCCGCGCGGTAATCGTAGAAGCCGCGTCCGGATTTTCGCCCCAGGCGGCCCGAGGCGACCATTTCGCCTTGAATGCGAAACGGCTTGAAGCGCGGATCGTGGAAATAGGCGTCGTGTACCGCATGGGTGACGGCCCAGTTGATGTCGATGCCGACAAGATCGAGCAATTCGAACGGCCCCATGCGAAACCCAGCCGCCTCGCGCAGGATGGCGTCGTAGGTGGGGACGTCCGCGACCCCTTCCTCCAGCGCACGCAAGGCCTCGCCGTAAAAGGGCCGGGCCACCCGGTTGCCGAGGAATCCGGGGGTCGAGGCGCAGCGCACGGGCTTTTTGCCCCAGGCGGAAGCGGTGGCCATGAGCGCGTCCATGACGCTCGCGGCGGTACCGAATCCGGCGATCACCTCGACGAGCGGCATGACGGGCGCGGGATTGAAGAAATGCAGGCCCGCGACGCGCTCGGGATGGCGCAGGGCGCCCGCGATTTCGGTGATCGAGAGCGACGACGTGTTGCTCGCCAGAACGGCGTTCGGCGCGACCACATCCTCAAGGGCGCGGAACAGGGCTTTCTTCGCCGCCATGTCCTCGGCGATGGCCTCGATGACGAGGGCCGCGCCGGCGAGTTCGGCGATCTGTCCCGCGGGGCGGATGCGCGCCACCACAATATCCACGTCCTCGGCGGCCATACGCTTGCGTTCGACCAGGCGCGCAAGACCCTCAGCCACCGCCATGCGCCCGCGTTCGACCGCGCCCGGCTGGCTATCGAACAGCAGAACGCGGTGGCCCGCGGCGGCAGCCACTTGGGCGATGCCGGCGCCCATCGTGCCCGCGCCGACGACCGCGACGGTCTTGTCCTTGGCGAGCGCGGCCATCAGCGACCTTTGAAGGCTGCTTTGCGCTTCTCGCGAAAAGCCGCGACGCCTTCGCGATAATCCTCGCTCGTGCCCGCGAGGCGCTGGAAATCGCGTTCGAGATCGAGCTGCTGGTCGAGCGTGTTGGTGCCGGATGCGTTGAGCAGGCGCTTGATGAGTCCGAGCGCGAGGGTGGGGCCATCGGCAAGACGCGCGGCTAGGGCTTGCGCCTCGGCGGTCAATTTGTCGTCGTCCACGCATTTCCAGATGAGACCCCAGGATTCCGCCTGCTCGGCGGAGATCGCTTCTCCCGTCATCAGCAATCCCGCCGCGCGCGCCAAGCCGATGCGCCGGGGCAGGGCGAAGCTACCGCCCGAATCGGGCACCAGGCCGATGCGGGCGAAAGCCTGGATGAAGGTGGCGGAACGCGCCGCCAGAACGATGTCGCAAGCCAAGGCGGTATTGGCGCCGGCCCCGGCCGCGACGCCGTTGATCGCGGCGATGATGGGTTTGGGCAGGGCGCGCAAGGTGCGGATGAGCCGGTTGTAGTTGCGCTCGAGTCTTTGGCCCAAATCTCGGCTGGCATCGGGGGAACCCGGAGACACTTCCTGCAAGTCTTGGCCCGCGCAAAACCCGCGCCCCGCGCCGGTGATGACGAGGGCGCGCAAGGCGTCGTCTTTTTGCACGACCGCCAAGGCCGTGCGCAATTCTTCGTGCATCGTTGCGGTGAAGGCGTTGAGTTTGTCGGGGCGATTGAGCGTGATGGTCGCGACGGGCCCCGCGGCGTCGAAGACGATGGTTTCATAGCTCACGGCTCAGCGTCCCTTGAAGCTCGGCTTGCGTTTCTCGATGAAGGCCGCGACGCCTTCGCGCCGGTCCTCGGTCGCAAAGAGCAGGGCGAACAATTTGCGTTCGTGATCGAGCGCGGCCTCGAGCGGCATCTCCCCGGCCTTGAGCACGGCTTCCTTCGCCAGGCGCACGGCGATGGGCGCCTTGGCGGCGATCAACTCGGCGAGTTCGAGAGCGCGATCGACCGCGAACTCGGGCGGCACGACTTCGGCGACGAGACCGGCCGCGAGGGCGGCGCGCGCATCGATCGTCTCCCCGGTCAGCACCATTTTCATGGCCAGAGCCTTGCCGACCGCGCGCGTCAGGCGTTGTGTACCGCCGGCGCCGGGCATGATGCCGAGATTGACTTCGGGCTGCCCGAAGCGCGCGCCCTCGCCCGCGACGATGATGTCGGCGCACATCGCAAGCTCGCACCCCCCGCCGAGAGCAAAGCCGTTGACGGCGGCGATCAGGGGTTTGGAAAACTGGCGATAGGCCTGCCAGCATGCGGCGCGCCGGTCCATGCCCAGAACCTCGGCGACGGTGCGTTCGGCCATTTCCTTGATGTCCGCGCCGGCGGCGAAGGCCCGATCATTGCCGGTCAGAACGACCGCACGCACCGCGTCATCCTCGCGTGCTGCGGCCAAGGCGGCCGCCAACTCCTCAAGCAACCGTCCGCGCAGCGCATTGAGCACCGCAGGCCGGTTGAGCCTGATGAGGCGCACGCCTAGTTTGGGATTCTCGACGAGAATATCCGTGGGATCAATCATGCTCGGTTGCACTCGAATTTTACTCGAAAGCTCAAGGTCCAATACGTGCCGGGGCGAGTCAACTGCCACAGCCGCAAGAGGTTCGTTGCTGCACGGACCCGCGTACCGCACTAGAATGCCGGGACCGGCCCGGCGGTGCGAGAGGTAGTTTGTGAATCCCAAGGTCAAGGCATTCTTCGACACGGCGACTTATACCTTGTCTTACGTCGTTTCGTGCCCGGCGACGCGGCGCGCGGCGATCATCGATCCGGTACTCGATTTCGATGCCCGCGCGGGCCGAACATCGACGCACTCGGCGGACGCGATCATCGCCTTCTGCCGTGCCGAGGACTTGGCGGTCGAATGGGTGCTCGAAACCCATGTCCATGCCGATCATCTGTCGGCCGGCGGCTACCTCAAGGATGCGTTTGGCGCCAAGCTCGGCATCGGCGAGAACGTCGTCGCGGTGCAGCGGACCTGGGCCGAGATCTACGACATCGCGAACGAGGTGAAGGTCGACGGCTCGCAGTTCGATCACCGGTTCCACGGCGGCGAGGTTTTTCGTCT
>JBJXGH010000126.1:0-2965 GCA_046153685.1 Alphaproteobacteria bacterium | reverse complement strand
CGAGGAAGCCGAGCTTGCTGTCACCCGCCTGCAATCGGAGCCGCGCGGCACATTGCGCATGAACGCGCCGGTGACGTTCGGCGCCCTTCACATCGCGCCGGCGATCTCCGAATTTCTCGGCCGCTATCCCGAACTGCAGATCGAAATGACGCTGAACGACCGCTTCGTCGATCTCGTCGAGGAGGGCTTCGATCTCGCCATTCGCATCGCGCGCTTGACCGATTCGAGCCTGATCGCGCGGCGCATCGCATCCGACCGGCGCGTGGTGTGCGGCACGCCGGCCTATTTCACCCGGTGCGGCACGCCTACGGCGCCCGAGGACCTCATGCGCCACAATTGCATCAACTACACCTACATGTCGGTGCCGGATCAGTGGCAGTTCGTCGAAGGCGACGCCACGCGCTCCATCTCGGTCGCAGGCAATTTCCGGGCGAACAATGCCGACGCCATGCGCGCGGCCGTGCTCGCCGGGCTGGGCCTCGCCATGCTGCCGACCTTCGCCGTCGGTGCGGAGCTTCAGGCGGGTCGGCTTCAAGCGGTGCTCGAGCGCTACACGCCCAGCCGGACATCGGTGTACGCGGTCTATCCGCACAGCCGCCATCTTTCGGCCAAGGTGCGGGCTTTCGTCGATTTCCTCGCCGACCGATTCGGCGCCGATCCCTATTGGGATCGGCCCTTGGCGGTTCCCGCGGCCGGTTAAGTCGATATTGCGTCGATACAGTGCTTATTGCCTGCGCTTATTGCCTGCCGTCACGGTTGCGGAATTCCGCCCGGGCGGCCCGCGCGGGCGTCGCATTGACGGGCTGATCGTAGGAGTGCGCCCATGGTGCCGGGAATGAGGGCGAACGCAGCGCTCGCGGCGGGATTTGGCGCCTTCGCGGTGTTCGGTGCACACGCCGAGGACGACGAGGCGACTTTGCGCGCGCGCCTTGCGGCGCTAGCCGGGCGCCTCGACCGGATCGAAAGCGCCGGCGGCACCCAAGCCGGAATCAAACTCTTGTTCTGATTACCGCGCGCCGAGATAGGCGCGGATCGCGTTCGACGGCACGGCGAAGCCGAGGCGCGAGGACATTTCTCCGGGTTCCGGCAGGCCGAAGGCGCCGACGATGCCGATGAGTCGGCCGCGCGCGTCGAACACGGGGCCGCCGGAATTGCCCGGCTCGACATCGATGCGCAATTTGACCGCGTCGGCGAAACCGAAGCCGTTGTATTCGAGGCGGCCCTCGAGTTTGGGCACCAGCACGCGGCCGAGCGACACCACCCCGCCCTTGTTGTCGGGCGTGCCGATGGCGAGCACCGCGTCGGCGGCTTGGAGCGCATCCGAATCCGCGAGTTCCGCGACAGCCATGCCCGCGAACGGCGCGATCTTCACGAGCGCCAATTCGCGGCTCCGATCAACCCGGAGGATTCGCGCCTTGCGCGCCTGGCCGTCGAGCGTCACCACCACAGCGTCGTGCCTGGGGTCGAGCGCGATGTGCGCCGCGGTGACGATCAGGCCGCTCGCGTCCACGATCACGCCGCTCGCGCCGTTGATGATGCCGTCCTTGCGTTCGGCGGCTTCGAGGCGAGGGGTCCCGCCCTCCGCCTGGCAGACGACGACGCGCACATAACTTGCCGCCGCGCGCGCGGCCGTTGCCTCGTCGCCCTCGAAGCGCAGGCGGCCCGCGGCCGCGGAGGGGTGATAGCTCAGCGCGATCGGCCGCGCGCGCGCCTCGCACGCATTCGCAGCGCCGGCGGTGTAAAGAAGGCCCGCCCACAGCAGGGCCGCGACCGCCCCGGCCCCAGCGGCGTGGCGCGCCGTCATGCCAATCCGAGCGCCGCCTTGAGCGGAGCCAAATGCGCCTCGTACGCCTTCCACCGACCGACGGAGGAGGCGTAGAGCGGCTGGCGCACCTGCCAGAAACTGGCGGTGCGCACCTGGCGTTCGTGCTCGTGGAAGGCGAGGCAGCGCGGATCCCATTCGAGCCCGCAATGGGCGATCAGTGCGCGGCTTTGCGCTTCCTGTTCGGTCACCATGTCCTCGTAGCGGATTTCGAGCATCCGCCCCGGCAGCACGGCGCGCCAATGCTCCATCAGCCTTTCGTACTCGCGGTAGTACAGGCCGAGATTGGCGAGATCGTAGGAAAAATGGTGGCCGCGACCGAAATGCTGGAAATAGCACGACAGGCAGGTATCGAGCGGATCGCGGCGCACGTGGATGATGCGCGCCTTGGGGAACAACGCCGCGATGAGGCCGATGCGCAGGAAATTGCCGGGCATCTTGTCGGTGATCCGCGCGGCATTCGGCGCGCGCGCGCGCAAGGGTTCGAGGTAGTGCGCGGCGATCCGGCGTGCATTCCCGGCATCGATAAGGCGCGCGGCATGGGGATAATCCGCCGAGGCGCCGACGATTCCGGGCAGGGCGGAGACGAGCTGGCCCAATTCCTCGAGCTCGCCCGCGCCGTGGACCGCCGGATGGCTCGCCAAGACCTGCTCGACCATCGTGGTCCCCGAGCGCGGCATGCCAAGGACGAAAACCGGCAATTGCGAATCGTCGCCGATATCGCGACGCGCGGCGAAATAGGCGGGATCGAAGATCTCGATCAGATTCGAGACATAGGGCGCGAGATTGTCGCGATCGAAATGCGCCTCGGCCTTCTTCAATTCGTTGCCCGCGCTGAAATGACGCCACGCGGTTTCCGCATTGCCCGCGTCGTCGGCCGCCTTGCCGAGCGCGAAGTGAAGATTCATGCGCTGACGGTCGCTGAGCGAGCTGGATTCGAGCAGCGCCTCGATGCGCCGTATGTCCTCGGCGCCGGCCTTCACCCGGTGGCTAAGCACCATGTGGTAATGCGCCTCGGACAATTCGGGATTCAGCGCCACGGCTTGGCGCTGCCATTCGAGGGCTTCATCGAAGCGGCCGAGTTGTTGGAGCAACAGGCCCTTGGTGTAATGGGCCGCGGCCAGCTCGGCGTCGAGTTCGAGC
>JBJXGH010000125.1:0-19336 GCA_046153685.1 Alphaproteobacteria bacterium | reverse complement strand
ACAAGATCTTGTCGCTGATGGTGCACGGCAAACACTCCCCGCCGGTGGGCTTGTCGATCGAGAGCCGGACGTGCTCCGGTCGAACGACGAGAAGGGCTTTCGCCGAGGGCTTGAGCGCATCCGGATTGGACATGTGCGCGGAAAACGAATGCCCCGCGACCGTTACACGGGCGGACTTTCCACCGCTGACGATCAGGCACGGCAAGACGTTCGCCTCACCCAGGAAATTTGCGACGAACTCGGATTTCGGATGATCGTAAATTTCGCGCCCGCTGCCGAACTGGAGAACACGGCCGTGATTCATCACCGCGATCCGGTCGGACAGGGCGAGCGCCTCTTCTTGGTCGTGCGTGACGTATATGAACGAGATGCCCAGCTCTCTCTGGAGCTGTTTGAGTTCGACCTGCATTCGCTTTCTCAGCTTCAGGTCCAGCGCGCCCAGCGGCTCGTCCAGCAGCAGCACTTTGGGCTGATTCACCAGCGCGCGTGCCAAGGCAACCCGCTGTTGTTGACCGCCGCTCAGCTGCGACGACATGCGCGCCTCGAACCCTTCGAGGCCCATCATATGGAGATAGCGCATGACCTGCGCGGAGATCGCCGCCTTGGCCACCTTTTTGCGCCGCAAGCCAAAAGCGACGTTGTCGAACACATTCAAATGGGGAAAGAGCGCATAGCTCTGGAACACCATGTTGATTGGACGCCGATTTGGCATGACCTCGGCGACGTTCTCGCCGCCGATGAAGATATCGCCAGAGTCGGAGTATTCGAACCCGGCGATCATCCGCAGGAGGGTCGTCTTCCCGCATCCGCTTGGCCCCAATAGAGAGACGAACTCGCCCCTTGTCACACTTAGCGTGACTCCGTCGACCGCGAGCACGGCGCCGAAGCTTTTGCGCACGCTGTCCAATCGAACGATGGGCTCTTCCGCCATATTTGTCCTCGGAACGACGTTCATGAGTTAGCTGCGGCCAGCCTTGCCCTTGCGATAGTCCAGCAAGCGGTACCAAAGGAGACTGGCGGGCAGGAACCAGGGTTTGCCGTAGTAGAGCGGGCGCGTCTTGAAAGGCAGATCGTCATAAGCGGTGACGGCATCGTTGGCCCGCAAAATGCGGAGCGCGACCTTGCGTCCCAGATAGGAGGCGACCGCGACGCCATAACCGCAATAGCCGGTGGCGTAGTGCATGCCGTCGATCGTGCCGGTGTGCGGCATGGTCTGGAAAGTGTAGCCGACCTTGCCGAGCCAACTGTGCGTGATGCGCACGCCCCCGAGCTGCGGGAACAGCTCCACCATTTTGGCGTACAGCCTGCGGCCGGACGTGTGCGCATCGCTGTCGAGCATCGTGCGCCGGCCGCCGAAGATCAGGCGCGTCTGGTCGGGAGATGGGCGGATAGAGTTCCCTATCTTCCAGGTATCGACGCATGGCCGCAGGCCGGGAATGACGGAGCGAACGCGCTCGGGCGACAGCGGCTCGGTGGCGATGCCACCCGCGCTCACTGGAATGACGCGGCGGGCCAGATAAGGCACCAAGGTCCCGGTCAAGGCGTCCGTGGCCACTATGACGTCCTTGGCCACCAGGGTACCGCCGGCCGAATGCACCTCGAAGCCGTCTTTTTGACGCACGATATTCGTGACGCGCGTTTCGGCCGCGACACGAACACCGGCGTCCATCGTTCGGGCCAGAAGTCCGCTGTGGAACATGGCGCCGTGCAGGCATGCCTCGCCAAGCCGAACCTGCCCGCCCACATAGGCGTCCGATACCAGTTCGCGCTTCAACATCTCGTCGCGAGAAACCATCTCGGATTCAAAACCGATTTCGCGTTTGATCGCCTCGCCTTCCTTCGCCAAAGCTTCGTAGCTGCTGTGCAGAGGCGCGGCGATGAAGCGGCCCGTTTTACGCAGGTAGCAATCGATCTTCTCACGCTCGATCAGGTCGATGACGAATTCGACAGCCGCCAAACCCTCGCGTATGAGCGCGGTCGCTCTCGCCCTGCCGTATCTTTTCTCGAGATCGGCGAAACTGCTGCGGGTGAATAGACCGATCTGTCCCTGGTTGCGCGACGACGCGCCCCACCCGGCCGCCTCGGCGTCGAACACCAGCACATCGCGCCCCGCGCGCGCGAGCGCGAGCGCCGCGCTCAAACCGGTGTAACCAGATCCAATCACGGCCACGTCCACCCGTCTGGGCAGCGTGACATTGGGCAGATTCGGCCGCGGCACCTTTTCCCACCAGTACGGTTCTGGCTTCAATTCCGCGAGCGGCGAGGCATCGGTCATGACAATGGGCCTTTTGCGATACGCAAAAAAGATTTGGCCCGCCGGCATATGGTGCCGGCGGGCCAATCCGTCACTTGCCGATTTCTTTGTTCCAGCGCGCGATCCAATTGTCGCGGTTCGCTAGGATCGCATTCGCATCCACCAATCGCAGACTCGCGGCGCTGCCCTTTTCGCCCCAAGGCATCTTGGCGGCGATGTCCGGAGCAAGCTTCGACTTGGTATTGACCGGGCCGACGAGAAGCACGGTGGAGATGGCCTGCTGCGGCTCAACGCCAACGGCGAAGTTAATGAGTTTATTCGCCAACTCCCGGTTCTTGGCGCCCTTCACGATGTGCATCCGCATATCGCCCGCGATCGCACCCTCTTTGGGCACCACGTAAGCGATCGGATGGCCTTTCGCCTGCAGGTCCCAAACTTGAGAGGACGCGAGACTTGCAATCGAGGCTTCGCCGCTCGCCAAGAGATTTCCACCCGCCGGCGAGCCGCCGAAGAAGATTGCGCCCTGTTTCGAGAGATTCCCGATGAACGCAAACCCGGATTCCATCTTATCCACCCCGCCCCCTTGGATCGATGCAAGGGTGACGAGAAATGGCAGCCCAATTGCGTTATCCGTGCTGTATACGGCGACCTTGCCCTTGTACTCGGCCTTGGCCAAGTCAAGCCATGACTCGGGCTTCGTCTTGATGTCTTTCGTGTTGTAGGCTAGGCCGATTGCCCAATAGGCAACCGTGACGGCCATGATATTTCCGGATTTGTCCTTGATGAAGGCCGCCGGCGTGAC
The DNA here is from genome assembly GCA_046153685.1 of Alphaproteobacteria bacterium. Classification (GTDB taxonomy): domain Bacteria; phylum Pseudomonadota; class Alphaproteobacteria; order CADEGL01; family CADEGL01; genus CAMAPP01. The sequence goes on along the minus strand of JBJXGH010000125.1, from coordinate 16,280 downwards.
GTCGGCCATATTGGTAAACGCTTTCGGGTCCATGGGCTCGACCAGACCCTCGGCGATCGCCGTGTCGGACACGATGCGGTCCATGAAGACGACGTCGAGAGCGGGCGAATCCTTCTGCTGACGAAGTTTCGCCAGCGTGACGGAGGAAATGCCTTCCTCGATATTGAGCTTGGCTTTTGCGCTCGTCTCGAATGGTTTCAAAAACGAGGCTCTGATTCCCTCGGCCCAGTGGCCGCCATAGATTCCGCTTACATTGAGTTCTTGGGCCGCCAGTGGGCCCGAAACCACGCTCGCCGCCATTAGACCAATAACCACGCCGACGGCTTGTTTGTAGCGTCGAGCAACGCGATCAGAAAGCGCCATGCCTAACCTCCCACGATGAAACCAAACCAGACTTGGTTCGAGCATATTGGCGATTTTGGGGGGTGAAAGCCAATTCAATAAAGTTGCTAAGTAGCCGGCGGAAGTCCGGTCGGGAGTAAAATTGAACTCAGTAGAGTTAATTGAATTCAGTAGAGTCGGTGTGTCCGCGCGAAAGGTTGGAACATTCGTCCGATCTCCACGCGATCAATTTCGAATTTTTGGGTTGTTTGCCGGGCAGACAGGGCGGCAAATCTCGGGAAGGCAAGAAACGGCTGTCGGAGAGAATTCGGAGATCTGCGAAGTCGAAAATCAGTTAGAGAATACATACTTATGGGATTTACATGCTTATCGGATTTACCTGGAAATCCCCACCAAACAAGAGTGAAGGCCTGACCCTGCGAGCCGCTTGGTGGTTCGCGCGGTTTTGCTCGGTTGCTCGAAGCTGTCGAGGCGGCTAAGCCACACTCGCGCTCCACCGAAAACCCGCCCCATTGCCTCGCGGAGGCGAGTGGGTGAACAATTCGCCCAGGCGGGCCCGGCTCGGGCCCGGTTCAAGGGAGAGGCGAGCGTGGCGAAAATCGGCAATGCGAGCGTACGCGGCAAGGGCGATGCGGCGGGTGCCATGGCGCGGGCCGTGCGCCGCACCCCCGTGGTCACGCTGTCGGACACCGAGGCGCGGGTGGACATGGCGGCCATGCGCGGCCATCGCCTGGCGCGGGTGCGTGCGCAATTGCGCAAGGCCAATGTCGGCGCCGCGGTTCTGCTCGACCCCATCAATATCCGCTACGCGACCGGCAGCCGAAACCATTCGGTCTTCGTCACGCATTTCCCGTCGCGCTATCTATTTCTGCCCGCCGAAGGCCCGGTGATCCTGTTCGAGGGCAAGGATTACGTCCACGTCGCCGGCGGCCTCGAAACCATCGACGAGGTCCGGCCGCTGGTGCCGTTGAATTTCTTTTTCAACGGCCAGCGCCATGACGAGCAGATTCGCAATTGGACCAAGCAAATCGCCGATCTTGCGAAAAAGCACGGCGGCGGCTCGCTCCGTCTCGCCATCGACAAGTGCGACGCGCCCATGGCGCTCGGCCTCGAGGCGCGGGGCGTCAAGACCGTCGGCGGCCAGTCTTTTCTCGAGCGCGCCCGCGCCATCAAGTCGCCCGAGGAAATCGAGTGCATGAACTACTCGATCGCGGTCGCCGAGGTCGGCATGGCGCGCATGAAGGCGGCCTTGGAGCCCGGCCTCACGGAAAACCAGCTTTGGTCGGTGCTCTACGGCACGAATATCGAAATGGGCGGGGAATGGATCGACGCGCGCCTGCTTTCGGCGGGCGATAGAGCCAATCCCTGGCAGCAGGAAGCCTCCGACCGCCTCATCCGCGCCCAGGAACTGGTCGCCTTCGACACCGACATGGTCGGTCCACTCGGCTATTGCGCCGATATCTCGCGCACCTATTTCTGCGGCCCCGGCAAGCCGAGCCGCGCGCAGAAGGACCACTACAAGCTCGCCTACGAGGAAATCGCCCACAACATGGCGCTGGTGCGCGCGGGACTTTCGTTTCGCGATTTCGTCAAGAAGTCTTTCCGCACGCCGAAGAAGTATCACGCCACGCGCTATCCGTTCATCGCCCACGGCATCGGCATGTGCGACGAGTGGCCGGGCATCTATCCCCGGCAGGATTTCGACGCCTTCGGTTACGACGGCACGCTCGAGGAAAACATGACGCTATGCATCGAGAGCTATGTCGGCGAGGAGGGCGGCGATATCGGCGTGAAGCTCGAACGCCAGGTTCTAGTCACCAAGTCCGGCTGCGTGCCGCTCGACAAATTTCCATTCGAGGACGAATTGCTGGCCTGACGGCCCCCCCAAGGAGCAACGCAAATAGCAACGCTCCCAAGGAGCAATGCCCCCAAGGAGCAATGCCATGAAAATCGCGTTTATCGGCGTGGGGAATATCGGCTTCCCCATGGCGCAGAATCTCGTGGCCGCGGGTCATGCACTGACGATCCATGACCTCGCGCGCGCCAAGGCGGAGCCCTTGCTGGCGAAGGGCGCGCGCTGGGCCGACAGCGCGGCCGAGGCCGCGCGCGGCGCCGAGATCGTCATGACCTCGCTCCCCGGGCCACCTCAGGTGCGCGCGGTGATGGATGGCGGGCTTCTCGCGGCGATGGAGAGCGGCGCCATTTGGCTTGAGATGAGCACGACCGATATCGAGCAATTGCGCCGAATGGCGAAGGCGGCCGAAGCGCGCGGGGTGGAGACGCTCGAATGTCCCGTGACCGGCGGGGTACGCAATGCCTACAAGGGCAAGATCTCGATCTTTTGCGGCGGCGAGCGCGCGACCTTCGAGCGCGCGCGCCCCGTGCTCGCGGGCACGAGCGAGAAGCAGTTCTATCTCGGCCCGCTCGGCGCCGCGATGACGGCCAAGCTGGTCACGAACATGCTCTGCTTCATTCATGAAATGGCGCTCGCCGAGGGTCTCATGATCGGCAAGCAGGCCGGGCTTGATCTCCGCGAGTTCGTCGAGGCCATCCAGTCGAGCTACGGCGCGAGCTTTGTCGCGGGCACCGATAGCGCGAAGATCTTCGACGGCACCTACAATACGACCTTCGCCCTGTCGCACGCGCTCAAGGATATGCGCCTGACGACGCAATTGGGGCAAGAATCCGGCGTCCCGCTCGCCCTGGCGCGCTTCGTCCAAGGCCATATGGAGCGCGCCGAGGCGCGCTTTGGCGGCAGCGCCGATTGCCTCGCCGTCGTGCAGATGCTGGAAGCGGATTCGGGCATAGCCCTCCGCGCCTAGGCGGACATGGGGCTCGCGCCGCCATCGCACGCGCCATCCCGGTCCCGCGCCACAGTCCATGGCGGACGCCGCCATTTCCCGAACCGATCGCTCTTTTCAAAACGAGGAATGGGGTTCCTTGAGAAACTCCGTTTCTTCGGCGGTCGTCGCCCGGCCGAGCGTTTCATTGCGGTGCGGAAAGCGGCCGAAGCGCTCGACAATTTCCGCGTGGCGCTGGATGAAGAGCAGCGTGTGCTCGTAATTGGGTGCGTCGGACATGCGCGGGGCGAGGGCGAGCGAGCGGCGCTGCACCGCTATATCTTCGGCATGCTCGAAGGGCGTGAAGAAGAAAATCCGCGCGACGTGATGAATGATCTGGTCGAAATCGAGCGCAATCGCCCGTTCGGCGAGCGCGAGCGCCAGGGCATCGGTCGCGTACATGCGCCTTGTGCCACGAAAGGCGTTGCGCGGAAATTGGTCGAGCAGGATGAGCAGCGCGAGCACGCGGTGCGGCGTGTTCGCGAGGGCGTCATACCCGCCTGAGGCTGCGCGTTCGTGATCGGCGAGGAAAAGTTGCTTGAGCTCGGCGTCGAAAGCCGGCGTCGATTTGAACCAAATGGAGCGAGATTGATAGGCGCCGGCGCCGTCGGGCGGTCCGAACCAGAAATCGAGCACGGTCTGAAGCCGCGCCGCCTCGGAACCTGCCATGGTCAACGCGGCTTTCGCGGCGCGCGCACCGTGCCGGGTCGCACCGTCTTGGCCTTGGGTCGTGCCGTCTTGGTCTTGGGCCGCGCCGCCTTGGCAAGCAATACGGGTTTCCCCGAGCCGTGGAGTTCCGGGATGCGGCCCCGGTAATAGGGCAGGTGATCGATGCGTGGCGTCCATTGCTTGGTTTCGACGACGTGGCGCACATGGGCGGCGATGTCCTCCATGCGCGCGAACCACACCCCGCCTTTTTCCCGCATGTGCCGGACGAGTGCGTGCATCTCGTGGGCGCGCGCGAGGCGACCCGAAACCAGCGGATGCCAGACGCATACCCACATGCCGCCGTATTCCCATGCCGCGTCGAACTCGGCCCGGTAAACCTCGTGCGCGCGCGCCGGCGCCGAAATCGGCATGAGATAGTCGAAGTCCCGCCAGTTCATATAGTGCGCCCAATCGTCGAGGCCGTGCGCGGTCGGAATCTCGACCAGCGTGCGCCGGCCGTCATAGGTCAATAGGTACGGATTGTCGTCGCCCATCAGCGAGGAGTCGTATGCGATTCCGGCTTCGAGCAGCAGCGGAAATGTCCGGCGCGACACGCCCCATGATGGTGCCCGGTAGCCGCGCGGTTTCTTGCCCGTGACGCGGCGGATGATTTCGACCGCGCGCAGGATCGCGTCCTCTTCCTCGGCCGGCGACAGGGCCACGGGATTGTGGTGCAGATAGCCGTGATGGGCGATCTCGCCGTTCGATTCGAGCATGGCCTCGACGGCCGCAGGATAGCGCTCGATGACCCAGCCCGGCACGAACCAGGTCACGGGCACGTCGTGGCGCTTGAAGACGTCGATCAGTCGCGGCACGCCGACTTGCGGGCCGAAGCGGGCGATGGCGAGCGAGTGCAGGCGATTGTCCGCGTCCTCGGGGTAAAGGAGATGAACGAAGCTGTCGGCATCGACGTCGAAGCTGAATGCGACCGCGCAGCGCGCGCCGTTGGGCCAGGGAATGGGATTGCGAATCACGGCTTAACCCTCCGAGGCGGTGTGCCGGCCATGATAGGGCGCGGGCGCGGGTGGTCCAAGGTCGGAAATGCCGCGAGCGTCGACGCATGGCATTGCGGTTTGGCGGTTTACGGCCAGGCCACGTCTCGGTTGGCGATGGGCGGCAAGCGCCCAGCCCAGGGGCGCGCGCGTTCGAGCTCGGCCGCGAGGCGGAACAGCACGGCTTCCTCGCCAAAGCGCGCCATGAAATGCGCACCGATGGGTAGGAGGTCCGCGTTCCAGTGCAGCGGCACCGACATGGCAGGCAGTCCCGCCATATTGGCGAGCGGGGTGAATGGCACGAATTCGGCCGACCGCGACAAGACGTGCGCGGCGAGGTTGTCGCGTTCTTCGAGATGTCCGAAATGCCCGAGCGGCGGCGGCGGATGGCCGAGCGTCGGGGTGAGCCAGATATCGATCTCGGTCATGAAGCGGTCGAGCCTGCGTGACTGGATGGCGAGGGTTTCGCGCACGCGCGTGTGCGCGACCGCGTCCACGCGCCGTCCCCGTTCCCATAGCGCGCGCGTGAAGGGCTCGATGGCGGTCAGAGTCCGCTCGCGGCCGCGCGTATCGCAGATGACCTCGACCGTGGTTGCGCACGACACGGCCCATAGGTCGACGAAGGCGCGGTAAAACCTTTCGCCGTCGAGATCGGGTGTGCCCTCGAAAACATCATGACCGAGCGACTCGCACAGCCGTGCCGCGTCCTCGACCGCCGCCACGCAATCCGAGTGGACGGGCGTGCCCGCGGGCGCGCGCGCGGTCCACGCGATGCGCAACCTCCCCGAAGGCGCGCCGACTTCGAGCGCGTAGGGCCGTACAGGCGGCGGGCACCAAAAGACCTCGCCGCCCATGGCGCCGGACGTGGCGTCGAGCAAGGCCGCGCTGTCGCGCACCGAGATCGTCACCGCATGCTCGGCGACGATGCCGAACAGATCGTTGCGGTCGGGGCCGAGCGGCACGCGGCCGCGCGAGGGTTTGAGGCCGAATAGACCGCAGCACGATGCGGGAATGCGAATGGAGCCGCCGCCATCGTTGGCGTGCGCGAAGGGCACAAGGCGCGCGGCAACCGCCGCCGCCGCCCCGCCGGAGGAGCCGCCGGGGCTGAGCGCAAGATTCCAGGGATTGCGCGTCGGGCCGAAATGGCGCGGCTCTGTCGTCGGTAACAGGCCGAATTCGGGCGTGTTTGTCTTGCCGATGAGAACGAGGCCCGCGCGCCGCATGCGGGCGACCAGCTCGCTGTCGCGCTCGTCGATATTGTCGGCAAGCGCCGCCGATCCGGCAGTGGCCGCCGCGCCCGCCACCCGTGCAAGCACGTCCTTCACCAGATAAGGCACGCCCTGGAACGGCCCCATGGTGGACGCGCGCGGATTGTCGCGGGCCCGGTCGTGGAACGTGGCGATGACGGCATTGAGCGCAGGATTGACGCGTTCGATGCGTGCCATGGCCGCGGCGCTCAATTCGGCCGGAGTCGCTTCGCCCCGGCGGACGAGGGCGGCTTGGGCGGTGGCATCGAGGTGTGCGAGTTCGGTCACGTCATCCTCGCGTTCCCGGCGGCGCCGGGATGGCTTTGCCAGACGTGCCCCGAGTTCGCCATAGTGAGCCAATCGGCTTAAAGTGCCGGGTCATGGGCCGCAAGGCCCGAGTGGTCATGGGCCGCAAGGCCTGATTGGCATGGGAGTTTCCGGATGATCGCCAAGCTTGATCGCAAAGACATCTTTCCCGAGGTGGAATTGCCTGATGTCGCGGAACTCGTGGCGCTCGGCCGCGCCAAGGCCAAGGAGGTTCCGATCGGCCGCTCGCCCTTCCTTGAAACCCACGGCGTCGCTTGCGAGGCGGACTACAAACGCCGGCGCTCCGCCGACGGCAAGGTGATGATCCACGCCCAGATCGGCTTCCGCGAGCCCGCAAAGAGCCAGCGCGCCTGGCACGAGGTATGGAACGCGATGGAGAAGGGCGGTTACCGCCTCGACCGTTACGGCATCTGCCTCGATTGGTCGATGGGCTATCCCACCAGCCATCGCAAGAACATGCCCCAAGGCACGGGCCTCGTGATGGGCGGGATCGAGGATTGGATCGCGCTGACCCATGGCGCGCCCGTGGCGCCGCATTACGGCGATTTCGTCATCGGCACGCCGGCGGGCTTCGAGAACACGGTGTGTGCGGTCGCCTCGGGCGCGACATCCATCGGCAATCTCGGCCAGTACTTCACTTTTCGCCAGCCGCATTGGGACGACGATGTCTTCACAACCGCCGAGGCGGTCAAGGCCATCGCCTACACCGCCGCTCAGCCCGCGGAAATCCTCGTCCATTCCAATCTCGACGACGGCTTTGCCGCGTTGTTCACCGATCTTGCCTGCTCGCTCGGCGCCATCCTGATCGAGCAGCACATCGTGGATACTCTGCTCGGCGGCCACGTCTCGCACTGCTTCGGCAATACGTTTTCGCGACCCTATACGCGCCTCGCCTTTCAGCGCGCCGCGCATCAGGTAATGACCGCGCCCGGCACCATGGTTTACGGCGCGACCACGATGTATGGCCCCAGTATCGCCGAGAACTACGCGGCGCTCGCCAATTATCTGCGCCTCGACGCCTACGGCCAGAAAACCCGGCCCACGGGCCACGCGATCAACGCCGTTCCCGTGACCGAGGCGTACCGCATTCCCGATATCGACGAGGTCATCGATGTCAATCTGTTCGCGGCCAAACTCGTCAGCCTCGAGGAGCCGCTGTGGTCGCTGTACGACGATTCGGAAATCGAACCTGTCGCGGACAAGATCGTCGAAGGCGGCCGCCAGTTCAAAGCCAATGTCCTCGCTGGCTTCGCGGAGGCGGGCATCGATACGGGCAATCCTTTCGAGATGTTCCTAGCCATCCGCCGGGTCGGCTCGAAGCGTCTCGAGGAGTTGTACGGGCCCGGCCGCGAGACGCCGGGACGTTTGCGCGGCCGCACGCCCATCGTACGCTCGACCTCGATCGAGCAGGTCGAGGAATCGGGCGAGGGCTTTCTTGCGCGCATGGCGCCCGCGGCGCGCGAGCGCGTGCGCAAGGCCAAGCTTAAGGCCTGCGTGGCGACGACCGACGTGCACGAGTACGGCAAGATTCTGGTCGAAACGGTGCTTAAGGGGCTGGACGTCGAAATCCTCGACGGCGGCACCTCGACCGATCCCAACGATCTTGCGCGCGTGGCGCGCACGCTCGGCGCGGATCTGATCGCGCTGTCGTCCTATAACGGCGTGGCGCTCGGCTTCGTGACCGAGCTTAAGAGCGAAATGAAGAAACTCGGCTACGACTTGCCGGTTTTCATCGGTGGCAAGCTCAACCGGGTGCCCGACGGCTCGAATACGAGCCTGCCGGTGGACGTGAGCCGGGAAATCGAGGCGACCGGCGCGACCGTATGCCCGGATGTCGCCGTAATGCTCGATCGACTCGCGGACATGAGCCGCGACAGCGCGGCGTGAGCGCGAGAATCGGCATTCTCGGCATTGGCCATTTCGGCGGCTATTTGGTCGAGGGCTTGAGCCGGGGCACGCGGTCATTGCCCCTCGTCCTGTCGCCGCGCAATGCCGAACGCGCCGCCGCGCTGGCCGCGCGCCATGGCTGCGCGGTTGCGGCGAGCAATCAGGACGTGGTCGATCGCGCCGATATCGTGTTGCTGGCGACACGGCCTGACGATGCCGCCGCGACGGTCGCAGGCCTGCGCTGGCGGAAGGATCAGGTGCTGGTCAGCTTTTGCGGCGGCGTGCCGCGCGCGGCCCTTTCGGCGGCGCCCGCGGTCGTGGTGCGCGCGATGGCGTCCGCCGCTGTCGCTGCGGGGGAAAGCACGGTCGTCGTCTGGCCCGAGGATGCGCGCGCTCGCTCCGTGCTCGAACGATTGGGGCCGGTTCTGGCCATGGTGGACGAGGATACCCTCGAAGCCGGCACGGTGATGTACGGCTACTACGCCATGTTGTTCGGCGTGATGGCCGAGGGTGAGAGCTGGGCGGAAAGGCACGGTATTGCGCCCGGCGCCGCGCGCGAGATCGTCGGCCTTGCCTTTCGTGGCGCAGGATTGATGCGCTTGCGCGACAAGGACCTCGCGACCGAGGACATCTTGCGCTCGCTCGCAACGCCCGGCGGATTGACCGAGCGCGGCCTCGCCGTGCTCGAGGACGATGGCGCGCTCAAGTCCTGGGGGCGGGCGCTCGACGCCGTGTTGCGCCGGATCAAATCGCCCAAGCGGCCTTGAGGCCTTCGAGCACGGCCTCCACGGCCGTGCGCGGCGACAAGGCATCGCCGATGACGACCGCCTTGCCGCCCCAGCCTTCGAGCTCGGCTTCAAGCGCGCTCTCGGAGGCACGCGCGAGATTGGTGACAAGCGTATCGACGTTCTCGCAAATCACGCTGTCGCCGTTCGTGGTGTGCTGGAAATAGGCGCTGTCGCCGTCCGCGCCGACCAGGCGGACGAGGGGCATGATCTCGACCCCCAGGCGCTGGAGGACGCCGAGCCAGGGATCGCGCACGTACATGGGAATCATCTGGCCGGGCATGTAGCCGTTGACGCACAAGCGCACGCGTCGGCCGTCGCGCGCCAGCATCTCGGCCAAGCCCAGCCCCACCCAATCGCAGCGCCAGTCGGCGATCACCACCGAACCGCCGACATTGGCTTGCCCCCTTATGACTTGCCAGGAATCGACGACATGCGCGCCTTCAGACCCGCCTTCGAGCGCCAAGGGCCGGGCCCGCGCGCCCGTCGCCAGGATCGCGATGTCCGGCGCCTCGCGCCGGATGCACGCGCCATCGATGGCGATGCCCGTTTGGACGCGCACGCCTGCGCGCACGGCTTCGCCGATGAGATTTTCCGCGAGCCCGCCGAATTCCATCCGGCCCGGCAATTTTTCCGCAAGACGCACCTGGCCGCCAAGGCGCGACTCGCGCTCGTACAGAATGACCTTGTGTCCGCGCTGGGCGGCGATGGCGGCGGCCTTAAGGCCGGCGGGGCCGCCGCCCACGACCATCACGCGCTTGGGCGTGGGCGCGGGGCGCATGCGGCCGTACAGTGTTTCGCGTCCGCTTTCCGGGAATTGGATGCAGGATATGGACACGCTGTTGTGAATATGGCCGATGCACGCTTGGTCACATGCGATGCAGACACGGATTTCGTCCACCTTGTCCGCGCGCGCCTTGTTCGCAAGCTCAGGGTCGGAAATCATGCCGCGCGTCATCGCCACCATGTCCGCCATGCCGGCGGCGAGGATGCGCTCGGCGATCGCGGGATGGTTCACGCGCCCGGCGGTAAAGACAGGTTTACCCACCCGCGCCTTGACGCCCGAGGCGAGCGGCGCCGCGTAGCCCGGCTCGAAACTCATGGGCGGCACGCTGTGCACCGAGCTCCCGAGCGTGGTGACCGAACCGACGGTCACGTTGAAATAATCGAAATGGGGCGTCAGGCGCGCGCAGATCTCGGCGGTTTCCGCCGCCGATAAGCCGTCGGGGGTGTCACGCTCGCTGCCCGAGATGCGCAGGCCCAAGATGCGCTCGCCCAGTCGTGCGCGCGCCGCGGCGGCGATTTCGACGAGGAAGCGGATGCGGTTCTCGGTGCTCCCGCCGTACTCGTCGGCGCGAGTATTGATGCGTGGGTTCAGGAATTGGGCCGGCAGGTATCCATGGCTGGCCACGATCTCGACGCCGTCGAGCCCGGCTTCCGCCAGACGGCCGGCCGCGCGCCCATAACAGGCGACGATCTCCGTCACGAGGTCGCGGCTCATGGGGCGGGGGATCAGGTGGAACCGTTCGTTCGGCGTGTCGGATGCGGACAGCGCCGCCGGAACCGTGCCGTCGAGCCCCACCATGACCTCGCGCCCGGCGTGGAATAATTGACCGAACATGCGGCAATCGTGGGGTCGGACCGCATCGGCAAGCCGACGATAGCCAGGGATGCAATCGTCGGTGTCCGCGCGCAACGTGGTCGAATGGTAGAGCGCGCTTTCATGAACCGCCGCCACTTCGACGATGATGAGGGCAGCTCCGCCCTCGGCGCGCGCGCGGTGATAGGCGACAAGTTCGTCATTGACCCGGCCATGGGTGAGCGAGGTGTCGTGCCCGCTCGAAAATATGCGGTGCTTCAGCGTCAGATGCCGGATTGCAAAGGACGAGAACAAATTGGGAAAGCGCACGGCCATCGTGATCAGAGAGACCAGACGGCCTTCAATCCCTCAAGAACCGCTTCCTCCGCCGTGCGCGGCGACAGCGCGTCGCCAATCGGCGTAACCGCGACGCCCGCCGCGCGAAGTTCATCCTCGAGCGCCGTGTCGCTCTGCCGGGCCATGTTGACAACCAGGCTATCGCAATCCTCGAGAACGACGGCTTCGCCGCTCATGACGTGTTCGAAATAGGCGCTGTCGCCGTCGGCGCCGACCAGCCGCGCCATGGAAAATACCTCGACCCCAAGCTTGTGCAGCGTGCCAAGCCAGGGATCGCGCACGTATTGCTGGATGGTCTCGCCGGCCATGTAGCCATGAACGCACAGGCGCACCCGCCGGCCTTCACGCGCCAACATCTCCGCGATACCGAGCCCGACCCAGTCCGAGCGCCAATCGGCGATAACGATCGATCCGCCGAGATTGGCCTGACCCTCGATGACCTGCCAGGCATCGACGACGTGGGCGCCCTCCGTGCCGCCCTCGACTTCGAGGGCGCGGGTGCGCGCGCCGGTGGCGATGACCACGAGATCGGGCGCTTCCGTGCGCACAAGGGCGAGATCGACCGTGCGGCCGAGATGGATGCGCGCGCCGGCGCGTGTTGCTTCGTGCGCGAGGTTTTCAGCGATGCCGCCAAATTCCATGCGCCCGGGAAGTTTCTCCGCGAGGCGAACTTGGCCGCCGAGGCGTGCGGCACGTTCGTACAGCAAGACCTCATGGCCGCGCGCGGCGGCGACCGACGCGGCCTTGAGTCCGCCCGGCCCACCGCCGGCGACGAGCACTTTCTTGCGTGCCGCGGTGCGAACGAGCGTGCCATATTCGAGCTCGCGTCCCGATTCGGGGAATTGGATGCAGGACACGGGAAAGCCGTTTTGGTTATGACCGATGCAAGCCTGATTGCAGGCGATGCAGGTCCGGATGTCCTCGATTCGTCCCGCGCGCGCCTTGTTCGGCAATTCGGGATCGGCCAGCAGGCCGCGCGTCATGGCGCAAAGATCGACCTTGCCTTCGGCCAAAAGACGTTCGGCGATGTCGGGGCGATTGACGCGGCCCGACATGAACACGGGCTTTCGCGTCCTGGCGCGCACCGTGCCGGCGAGCGGGCCAACATAGCCGGCCTCGAGCGACATGGGCGGAACGGAATGGGGGGCGCTGCGCAGGGTCGAGACCGAGCCGGTGGTCACGTTGAGGTAATCGAAGTGCGGCGCCAGTTGTTCGATGATGGCGTGACTTTCGGTCTCGTCTATCCCCTCGGGCACGCCGGGCTCCGACGCCGAATAACGCAGGCCGAGCAAGGGCCGCTCGCCGATGCGCACGCGCACGGCCATGGCGATTTCGACGAGAAAGCGCGCGCGGTTCTCCGGCGAGCCGCCATAGCGGTCCGTGCGGCGGTTGATGCGGGGATTGAGGAACTGAGACAGCAAATAGCCGTGGCTTGCCAGCAATTCGCAGCCGTCGAGCCCTGCCTCGATCATGCGCGCGGCGGCGCTCGCGTGGCACGCGGTCAACTCGTCGATGAAATCCTGGCTCATGACGCGCGGAATCACGCGAAAACGCTCGTTCGGCTGATCGCTCGCCGAATAGGCGAGGGGCAGCGAACCGTCGCGCGATGTCCGCATTTCCCGTCCCGCGTGGAACAATTGGCCGATCAATCGGCAATCATGGCCGCGCAACGTGTCCGCCAGTCGCTTAAATCCTGGAATGCAGTCATCCGTGTCAGCGCGCAGCGTGCGCCCGACATAATAAGATGTATCGTGTACGCCCACCGCTTCGGTGACGATGAGCGCGGCGCCGCCGCGCGCGCGGGCCTCGTGATAGGCGATGAGCGCGTCCGTCACCACCTTGTCGCCGAGACGCGTGCCGTGACCGGTCGAGAAGATGCGATTTTTGAACGTGACGTGGCGAATGGCGAAGGGCGAAAACAGCAGCGGAAAGCGCATGGATGCCTCTCTGTATGCAAGCATAGCGCATCATGGGCAAATCTTGCTAATGCGGCCGGGTTCGAGCGGACCGTAACGCGGTTGCGCAGCGGCGCCCGGTTGGCTAGGACGGAGGCAGGAACAGTGGCGGAGTGCGCGACGTGACAAGAGCGGTGAGGCTCGGACTGATCTATCCCGAGGGTGGCGGCGAGTACGAGTACTACCAATTCGCCGAGACACTTGATTGGCGCATGCAGCCCCTTGTCTTGGCGGCGCACCTCGCGGGCGGGGACGAGAACCATCAACCTGCGGCCTTGCGCGAGACGGGTTCGCTGAGGCGCCTGGAATATTCAGCGCGCCGTCTTGCGCACCTCAAGCCGGATGTGGCGCTCTGGGCGTGCACGAGCGGTAGTTTCATCGTCGGCCGTAAGGGCGCCGAGGCGCAGGTCGCGGCCATCGCAGCGATCTGCGATTGCCCGTCCAGCAGCACGTCGCTGGCCTTCGTCGCGGCCTTGCGCCATCTTGGCGTCACGCGGGTCGGCGTGTTGGCCTCCTATATCGAGGAAACCTCGCGCGCCTTCGTGTCGTTCCTCGGCGAGCACGGCGTTGATATCGCCGGTTTTGAATGGCACGGCGCGCCTGGCGGCAACGACGCTTATGAAATGCCTGTCGAATTGTTCTTGCGTTCGGCACGCGCGATCGACGGACCCAAGGTCGATGCCTTTCTCATCCCCGACACCGCCATCGCGGGATTTCCGATTCTGCGCACGCTCGAAGCGGAATTGAGTAAACCCGTCTTGGCGGCCAATCAGGTGACGCTGTGGGAGGGGCTGCGTCTTGCGGGATGGCGCGAGGCCGTGCCTGGCTTCGGGCGCCTCATGGAGCGGTTCTGAGTGGACCTTGGGGTGGATAGGATCGCTGAAGCTGCGGATCTGCTCGTCGCGGCGCGCCACAGCGGGGCGAAATTGCCGGGTCTTCCCGACGCGATCCGGCCCCGGAATATCGAAGATGCCTACCGGATACAGGACGCGGTCCTCTCGCGGCTTGGCGAGGGTTCCAGCGGCTGGTTCATGGCTTGCACCGGTGCGGCGATGCAGAAGATCCATGGCCTACCGGGGCCGTATTTCGGCCGCATGCTGGCGAGCGCCGTTTTCGATAGCCCCGCGCGGCTCGTCATGAAAGGTGCCGAACGCTGGAGTCTCGAAATCGAACTGGTGTTCCGCATGGGGCGCGACTTGCCGTCGCGCGCCACGCCCTACGGCGTGAGCGAAGTGGAGGCGTCGATTGGCGCCATGCATCCGGGACTGGAACTGGTCGAGGGGCGCTACGATGACATGACCAAGGTCGATGGCCCGACATTGGTCGCCGATAACGGCACGGACGGCTTGCTGGTTCTGGGTCCGGCATTCGAGGATTGGCGAGCGCTCGACCGGACCAAGATCGACGTGATGTTGTTCAAGAACGGTCGGGCCGAGGTCGAAGGCTCGGGCGCCCTCGTCATGGGTGATCCCTTGAATGCCCTGGTTTGGCTAGCCAATGAGCTGTCGCGGCGCGGCCTTGGCCTTCGCGCCGGTGAGACGGTGAATACCGGCAATTGCCTAGCACGTTATTGCTACGGCGCGTCCGGCGACAGCGTCGTGGCCGAATGCGGGGCGCTTGGCCGCGCGCGGGCGGAACTCGTTTCGTAGGAGGGTGGTGATGTCGTTTGCCGGAAAACGGGTTGTCGTCACGGCGGCAGGGCGGGGCATCGCGCGTCGCGCGGTCGAACGCTATGTCGAAGCAGGCGCGCGCGTCGTCGCATCCGATGTGGACGCCAAGGCGTTGGAGCGACTGAAGGCGGATTATCCGGGCGTCGTCACGGCACGCACGGATGTTTCCGCCGAGGGTGAGGTGAACGACTTGTTCGACCTAGCCGCGCGCGAGCTTGGCGGTCTCGACATCCTTATCAGCGCGGCAGGAATCGGCGGCATGATCGGGCCCGCCGAGGACATCACCCTCGAAGCCTGGCACCGTTGCCTTGGCATCAATCTTGACGGCGCGTTCCTGTGTGCGCGGCGCGCCATCCCCATGCTCAAGGTGGCTGGGCGAGGCTCCATCGTCAACTTCTCGTCGATGTCGGGGCTCTATCCCAATTTTCATCGCGCGCCCTATTGCGCCGCAAAGTTCGCGGTGATCGGCCTGACCAAGGTCTTGGCGATGGAACTGGGGCCGCACGGCATCAACGTCAACGCCGTCTGTCCTGGCCCGGTCGAAGGCGAGCGTATGGACGAGATCGTTGTGGCGGAGGGCAAGGCGCGCGGTAAAACCGCCGATCAGATGCGCGCCGAATACGCCAAGGCATCCTCGATGCGCTCCTTCGTAACGGCCGACGACATCGTGAACATGGTGTTGTTCGTGACCTCGCCAGCGGGCCTCCACGTATCAGGACAGGCCCTCGCCATCGACGGGCATACCGAAAGTTTCGCGGGCTGAACGCAGGGAGAGAACGTCATGGCCATGACCAAGGAACAGATCGAGGAATGCGCGCGCATCATCTGCGAGGCGCGCGTACGAAGCCATTTCGTCGATAACCTACCCAATGCCTTGGTGCCCAAGACCTTGCCCGAGGGGTACGCGGTGCAAGAGCGCGTTCTGGCCCTTCAGGGCGTGCCGACTACGGGCTATCTGCTGGGTCTGACGAACGAATACATGCAGAAAATCTTTGGCGTGGATAGGCCGTATTATTCGCCGATTCTCAAAACCAATATTTACACGAGCCCGGCGCGTTTTGCTCGCGGGGCGTTGCTGACGCGCGGTCTCGAATGCGAGGTGGTCTTTCGCATGGCGGCGGATTTGCCGCCGCGCGGGGCGCCCTATACGCCCGATGAGGTCGCGGACGCGGTCGCGACCATGCATCCCGGAATCGAGATCGTGAACGCGCATTTTCCGAATTGGCTCGACCTACCCATGCCGCTTGTCGCAGCGGACAACGGCACTGACGGTCCGCTTGTGGTCGGCGAGGGCATTTCGGATTGGCGGCGGATCGACCGCGTATCCTTGCCGGTCGTGCTGTACCTAAACGGCGAAGTCGCGGCGCAAGGGTCGGGGGGAAACGCCCTCGGCGATCCCTTGACGGCGCTGAGCTGGCTTGCCAATGAACTCAACGCCAAGGGCGCGGGCTTGAAGGCGGGCGAGACGATCAATACCGGCACCTGCGCCAAGCTTATTCCGGCGAAGGAAGGCGACGAGGCCCGAGCGAGTTTCGGTGCGCTCGGCGAGGTTCGCATCCGCTTCGATTCTTGAGCGGCGCGTCCGGGCGAG
>JBJXGH010000120.1:0-4117 GCA_046153685.1 Alphaproteobacteria bacterium | reverse complement strand
TTCCAGCGGCGTTTTCGTGGGCGTACGTGCGCGCCATGGCCTCAAGCGCTGCCTTGCCGACCGCGTAGGCGGACCAATAGGCCCGTGCCTCGGCCGCAACCGCATCCGTCACGAAGATCACCCGCCCGGCATCGGAGGCGCGCAAAAGTGGATCCATGCTGCGCAGAAGTCGAAAATTGGCGGTCAGATTGACCGCCATCACGCGCTCCCAATCCTTGGGATCGGCATGGGCCACGGGCGACAGCGTGCCCAGCATGGCGGCGGCGCCCACAAGGATGTCGAGTTTGCCGTGGCGCGCGTAGAGCGCGGCGCCGAGCCGGTCGAGCGCGTCCGAATCCGCGAGGTCGAGGGGTACCAGCGTTGCGTGCCCGCCCGCGCGGCGCACGGCGTCGTCGGTTTCCTCGAGCCCGCCCACGGTACGCGCCAGCAGCACGAGATCCGCACCCTCCGCCGCGAACGCTCCCGCGATGGCGGCGCCCAGGCCGCGCGAGGCTCCCGTCACGAGCGCCAAGCGCCCGGACAACCGGCCGGGGCGCGCGGTCATGCGATCTCGGCGAGGAGGGAAAGCTGCTGGCTGGTCGAGCCGTTTTCCATGTCTGACAGGCGCGTCGGATACTCGCCCGTGAAGCACGCGTCGCAGAATTGCGGGCGAACCGGATCGCGCCCCGCATGGCCCATCGCGCGGTACAGCCCATCGATGGAGATATAGGCCAGCGTATCGACCCCGATGAGTTGCGCCATCTCGGCTAGATTGTTCTGGGCGGCGATCAGTTGGCTGCGCTCGGGCGTGTCGATGCCGTAGAAGCACGAATTCTTGGTCGGCGGGCTGGAGATACGCATGTGCACCTCGCGCGCGCCCGCGTTGCGCACCATCTCGACGATCTTTCTCGATGTCGTGCCGCGCACGATCGAATCGTCCACCAGCACCACTCGCTTGCCCGAGATATGGGCACGGTTGACATTGTGTTTGAGCTTCACGCCCAAGTGGCGGATGCGGTCCTCGGGCTCGATGAAGGTGCGGCCGATATAGTGATTGCGGATGATGCCATACTCGAAGGGTATGCCGGATTCCTGCGAATAGCCGAGCGCCGCCGGCACGCCCGAATCAGGCACGGGCACGATGACGTCCGCATCGATGCGCGCCTCGCGCGCAAGCTCAGCGCCGATGCGCTTGCGCGCGTCATAGACCGAACGGCCCTCCATCACGCTGTCGGGGCGGGCGAAGTAAATGTACTCGAATACGCACAACCTTTGACGTTGGCGGGGGAAGGGGCGCAGGCTGTGCAGGCCCGCATCGTCCACGACGACGATTTCCCCGGGCTCGACCTCGCGAACGAAGCTCGCCCCGATGATGTCGAGCGCGCAGCTCTCCGAGGCAATGATCCAGGCGTCATCGAGCTTGCCGAGCAGAAGCGGGCGCACGCCCAGCGGATCGCGGATGCCGATGAGCTTCTTGCGTGACAACGCAACCAAGGAATAGGCGCCTTCCACCTGGCGCACGGCGTCGGTCAGCCGGTCGAGCAGCTTGCCCTGCGGGCTCGTGGCAACCAGATGGCATATCACCTCGGTGTCGGTCGTCGATTGGAAAATCGCGCCGCGTCCAACCAGTTCGCGCCGCAAGCCGACTGCGTTGGTCAGGTTGCCGTTATGGGCAAGCGCGAGGCCGCCGAACGCGAAATCGATGAACAGGGGTTGGATATTGCGCGCGATCGTGTCGCCGGTCGTCGAATAGCGCACATGGCCGACCGCGAGCGGGCCCACGAGCCGGCGCATGACGTCCTCGGACCCGAAGATATCGCCCACCAGACCCGGGGCGCGGTGGCTGTGAAACTGCTCGCCGTCGAAGGAGACGATGCCCGCGGCCTCCTGGCCGCGATGCTGGAGCGCGTGCAACCCCAGCGCCGCGAGGGCCGCGGCGTCGGGATGGCCATAGATCCCGAACACGCCGCATTCCTCGCGGAGATGGTCGTCGTCGCCGTCAAAGGGATGTGTGGCGAGCTCGCGGCTCATTCGGTTTGTCGAATCAAGCGATCCAGGTCCTGTCGCTGCGCTGGTTTATAACCCTTATCGGCTTCCGGCGCAGCGTCTTTCGTTTCCTCGGACGCGGGTTCGGGCACGATCTGGGCCGGCGATACGCTGCGGATGATGGCGGCGCCCCTTTCAAGATAGGGCCTGCTTTTGGCGGCCACCAACCATACGGGCATCTCCTTCGCCGGAAACAACCATGTGGCCATCAGGAAGGCCAAAGACAACAGAATCGCGCCGCGCAGCAGGCCGAACGTCAGGCCCAGCACCCGGTCCAGACCTTTGAGCGGGCTGTCCTTGACCCGCCCGACCAAGGGACGGGCCAATAGGGTGAGGGCGATGAAGACGGCGAGAAATAGCCCCACTCCGGTGACGGCACCCGCCAGCCATGATGGGGAAATCACCTGAATCGCATAGGGTTTTAGGCGCCCGAAGAGATAGAGCGCGGCCACGGCGGACCCGACCCAGGTGGCGATCGCCAAGAGTTCGCGGACGAAGCCGCGGGCGAAGGCGAGCAAGCCCGATAGCAGCAGAACCGCCGCGACGACGAGATCGACCGCGCCGAATTCGCCGCCCGCCATCAGCCGCTCCGTTTGCGCCCGGCGGCGTTCTCGAATAGCGCCACCAGATCTGCCAAGCGTTTGATTTCGCGAGCCTCGATGCCGGCAATTCGCATGCCGTCCTTGCGCCGCTTGGGTGCAAGGGCGCGGTGAAAGCCGAGCTTTGCAGCCTCCTTGAGCCGCGCCTCTTGCTGGCCCACGGCGCGCACCTCGCCGCCGAGCCCGATTTCGCCAAACACCACGGTGTGCTCGGTGACCGGCTGGTCGAGCACCGAGGAGATGACCGCCGCCGCCACCGCCAAATCGGCGGCCGGTTCCGCCACACGGAGGCCGCCGGCGACGTTGAGATAGACATCGCGCCCTGCCAGCGACAGCCCGCAACGCGCTTCCAGCACCGCCAGCACCATCGCCAGACGCGCCGAATCCCAGCCGACCACCGCCCGCCTTGGGGTGGAGAATGCGGATGGCCCGACCAAGGCTTGGATTTCCACTAGCAGTGGCCGCGTGCCCTCGATGCCGGCGAACACGGCGGCGCCGCTGACCAGGCTGCCGTCGTCTTGCTTGTCGGAAAGGAACAGGGCCGAAGGATTCGGAACCTCCATCAAGCCGCCGTCCGTCATCTCGAACACGCCGATTTCGTCCGACGGACCGAAGCGATTCTTGACCGCGCGCAGGATGCGAAACTGGTGGCCGCGCTCGCCCTCGAAATAGAGCACCGTATCGACCATGTGCTCAAGCACCTTGGGACCCGCGATCAGGCCCTCCTTGGTGACATGGCCGACGAGCAGAAGGCAAAAGCCACGCGCCTTCGCGAGGCGGATGAGTTCCTGGGCCGAACCGCGCACCTGCGACACCGTGCCGGGCGCCGATTCGAGCGAATCGACGTGCAGGGTTTGAATCGAATCGACGACCACCGCTCCGGGCGGCTCGTGGACATCGAGCGCGCTCGCGATTTCACCCACATCGGTTGCGGCGGCAAGCATGACGGGTGCGTCCAAGATATGCAGGCGCCGCGCGCGCATGCGGATTTGGTCGATCGCTTCCTCGCCCGAGATATAGGCGGTGGCGATGCCGCGCTTAGCCAGGGCGCCGGCGACCTGAAGAAGGACAGTGGATTTGCCGATGCCGGGGTCGCCGCCGACCAGAATGGCCGAGCCCGGCACCAGACCGCCGCCCGTGACACGGTCGAATTCCGCAATGCCGGTCTGAAGCCGCGCCACATCGGCGGAGGCACCCTGTAGGCCCTCGAAGGCGAGTGAGGGACCGCGGGTCTTGCGCCCTGCCTTCAGCCCGCCCGGGGCTTTGGCGCGCGCGACCTCCTCGACGATGGCGTTCCAGGCGCCGCAGGCATCGCACTTGCCGGCCCATTTGCGGTGGACGGCGCCGCACTCCTGGCAGACATGGCGTGGCGCGGGCAGGGCCATTCAGAGGGTGCACCCCGATGCGCTCACGCGCGCACCTGCATTCGAATCGGGCCCTCGGCGCGACCGTGGATGAATTGGTCAACGTACTCGTTGCTCGAATGCTCGACC
>JBJXGH010000110.1:0-19394 GCA_046153685.1 Alphaproteobacteria bacterium | reverse complement strand
CCGGCGCGGCCTTCGAGGCGTTTAAGTTCGATTTCGGCCAAATCGAGATCGCCGGGCGTGCCGACATGCAGCCAGGCCCCGTCGTGTTCGAGGCCGAACAGCCTTCCCGCGGCCAAAGCGCGGTCGTACGCGACGTTGAGCGAGAATGCGCCGTCCGGCGCGCGCGCCAAGATATCGGGCGTGAACAATCCGGGCGATAGAATCTGCAATCCCGTGAACACAAAGGGCGCATGCGCACGGCCGCCGCGCCGCGCCAGACGCCCCGCCGCGTCCAGCGAGAAATCGCCGGCGCCCGCATAGCCGATCGCCTGCGCGCGCGCCTGCACGAGAAGCAGCCCATCCATGTCCTCGGGCCGCCAGAAATTTGCCAGACGGCGCAAGGCCGGAACTTCGCCATCGGTCCAAACGACATCGCCGTTGACGACGAAAAACGGCTCCGGGCCGAGTAAATTCAGCGCCCGAGCGACGCCGCCGCCGGTGTCAAGCAAGACCGCCTCGCGCGAAAACGAAATTTTAGGCCGCGCGCGCGCCGCGATGTGCGTCTCGATTTGCGCGCCGAGATAATGAAGATTGACGACCGCGTTCTCGACGCCCACAGCCGCCAGGGCGTCGAGGGCGCGATCAAGCATGGCGCGGCCGCCGACGGCGATGAGCGGCTTGGGCCGATGGTCGCTGAGCGGGCGCATGCGCTCGCCGCGTCCGGCTGCCAGCACCATGGCGCGGCGCGGCGTGGCGGCCACGAATTCGACGGGCGGCGCGCGCCGCAAGGCCCGCGGAACATGGGCGTCGAACCAGGTGCGCACGTTCGCGAGTGCCGGATGGCGCAGATCTTCTTCCAGGCGCCGCCAGACGCGCGGAATATGGGCGAGATAACCGGCCTTGCCGTCGCGGCGATGCAGGCGCGTGAAGATGCCGATGATCTTGGCGGCGCGTTGCGCGCCGAGCACCGCGTAGGACGCAAGGAATGCCGGCCGATCGAGATTCGGAAATGCGGTGAGATAGCGCGCGAGCATGGCATCGTCGAGGCCGGGAGACAGATCGCGCCGGGCATCCTCGAGCAAGGAAACGAGGTCATAGCTGACGGGGCCGATCACTGCGTCCTGAAAGTCGAGCAAGCCGCACGCGGCGATGCCCTTGCGCCCGGGCAGCACCATCAGATTATCGACGTGATAATCGCGCAGAATCAGGGTCTCGGGCACGAAACGGGCGCGCGCGAACGCGCCGCGCCACGCATCTTCATGTGCGGCACGCGCGGCCGGCGAGACCTTCGCGCCCGCGATTGCGGGCAGGAACCAATCGACAAGCAATTCGGCTTCCGCCAGAAGACGCGCGTCGTCATAGGCGGGCACGGGCGCCAAGGCCGCATCGGCGCGGCCATGAAGCGCGATCAGCACGTCGGTGGCCGCCTCGTAGAGCGCGGTCTCGCCCGAGCCGCGCGCGAGTTCGCGCGTGAACGTGGCATCGCCGAAATCCTCGATCACCAGCAAGCCCTTCGCCACGTCCTCGGCCAGGATGCGCGGAGCGCTGTAGCCGCGCGCGACAAGCCAGCGCGCCACGATCAGGAAGGGTCGCACGTCTTCCTTGGGGGGCGGAGCGTCCATGAGCATGGCGCGCGCCTGCGCGGCGTCGCCGCGGACCAAGCGCACGTAACGCCGGAAC
This sequence comes from Alphaproteobacteria bacterium, assembly GCA_046153685.1. Lineage (GTDB taxonomy): Bacteria > Pseudomonadota > Alphaproteobacteria > CADEGL01 > CADEGL01 > CAMAPP01. Next base: position 17,735 of record JBJXGH010000110.1, on the reverse strand, counting down.
GAGGCATCGCCGGGCAAGGGCTCGCGGGCCGCGCCGCCCCAGCCGGAACGCGCCAGGAATTCCTCGATGTCCGCCGCGCGCGCCCGCGCGTTTGAATTCATGCTCGCGCTCATGCCAGAGCCTCGGCGAGCCGCGAGGCCCAGGCGCCGTACCCGTCGAGCCGTACGCGCCGCTCCTCGGGCCCGGCCGCGAAGTTGAACGCGATCTCCAGTCGATCTTTGGGCAAGACCGAGCCAAGCCGATCAGGCCATTCGACGAGAACGATCATGGACTCGAACGCGTCGTCGAGACCGAGCTCGGCAAGCTCGGCTGAATCGCGGATGCGGTAGAGATCGACATGGGCCACGCCGGCACCCGGCAGATCGTAGATTTGCACGAGGGTAAAACTGGGACTCGGCACCTCGAGGGGCGCGCCCGCGCGCGCGGCCAGGAAGGCGCGCGCGAAATGGGTTTTGCCCGCGCCAAGCTCGCCCGCCAGCAAGATCAAATCGCCCGGCCGCGCCATCGCCGCGAGCCGGGCAGCGAGAGCCGCCGTGGCATCGGGCCCGGCAAGCGTCCGGTCCATTCGCCGGACAGGCGCGGGGAACGGTACGGAGCCATTTGCGGGTGCGAGCGTGGGACGAGACATGGAGCCATCTTCGAAGCCGCCGGGCCAGTGTCAACCGCGCTTTCGCGGAACTTTGGCGTTCATGCGCACGGCTCAGCATCTGGAAGCCGCCGGGCGGGCGGCGGCCGCGCGGCCACGGAGACGTCCCGCGTCGCGGCGGGAGGGAGGAGAAACGACGTCAGGCGCTTTCGGCGAACTCGAGCCGAGCCTGGGCCACGGCGGGAATGCGGCACGTAACCTCGGTGCCCTGATTGGGCGAGGACGTGATCGACAACGTACCGCCATGCAACTCGACGATGTGGCGCACGAGGGCAAGACCCAAGCCCACGCCGGTAAAGCGCCCCGTGGCGTCCTTGCCGCGCGCGAATTTCTCGAAAACCTCGCCTTGCTGCGCGGTCGCGATGCCGATGCCGGTATCGGCGACGGTGAAACACAGATTTTCGCCCTCGCGCCTTGCGGCGACCCGCAGCCTTCCGCCAGTCGGGGTGAACTTGACGGCGTTGCTGATGAGATTAAGCAGCGCCTGCTTCAGGCGGCGCTCGTCCGCCACGGCCTGGCCGATATCGCCCGGGCAGTCGAACTCGATGTGTTGGTTTTGTTTACGCGCCCAGTCGCGCGCCAGATTGAACACGCTGACCATCATGGCATGCACGTCCACCCGGTCGGTTTCAAGCGTCATGCGCCCGGCCTCGATCATCGCCAGATCGAGGATGTCGTTGATCAGCGCCAGGAGGCGGTTCGACGCCTGGATGATGCCACGCACATATTCGCCTTGGCGGGCGTTCAATTCGCCGAAATATTGGTTGCTCAAGATTTCCGCGAAGCCGACGATGGCGTTGAGCGGCGTGCGCAGCTCGTAGGAAACATTGGCGATGAACTCGCTCTTCAGCCGGTCGGCGGCCTCAAGCGCCTCGGTGCGCTCGCGCAAGGCGGTTTCGACCCGTGTGCGGTCGGTTACGTCGATGAATGACATGAGCGTGGCGCCGTCGGGCAAGGGCACCTTGGCATAGTCGAGCACCGTGCCGTCGGCGCGTTCCAGGCGGCGATCGACCGGCATTCGATCGAGGATGGCGGTCAACAATTTCTCCCGCTCGGCGTCGGCGCCGAGATCGCGGCGGAAATAGCGCGTGGCGCGCAACATGATCTCGGTGACGTGCGGTTCATCGGCCAAATCCTCCGGCGCGAAACCCCACATGCGCGCGAAGGCGGGGTTCGAAAGCTTCAAGCGGCCATCACCACCGAACACGGCGATGCCCTCGTAAAGATTGTCGAGTGTTTCGCGCTGCACCGCGATCAAGGTGTTGTAGGACCGCTCGAGCGCGAGGCGATCGGTCAAGTCCTCGTAGGTGAAGATGAGCCCGCCCATGGGATGGGGCGCCACGATCACGCGATCGGTGCGACCGTCGGGCAAATGGTTGAACTCCTCGACCGGCTCCAAGAGCGTCGTAAAGAGCTTCAGGCGGCGGCGCTTGTAGGCGGGAAAATCCGCCTGTTCGGGAATGAGGCGGCGCTCGCGCAGGGCTTCGAGCACTTCGGCGAAGGTCGGCTCGGATGCAAGCCAGGCCTCCTCGAAGCGCTGGCCGATGGCGTAGGCCCGGTTGAAGAATTTGACGCGCGTGTCGGCGCCGAAAACCACGATGGGGATGGCGAGGCGTTCGAGCACCTCGCGGTGCGCGAGGATATGGCGATCGCGCGCGCCCTCGGCTTCCTCAATATCGGTGCGGTCGAGCGCGAAGCCGAGAATTTCGCCCGTGTCCCCGAGGCTGCGCTCGGTGATTTCGAGCAGGCGGCGCGAACCGGCGACAACGGTGTGGGTGCGTAGGCTGTGAGGCTCGGAACTCGCGCGCGCGTTTTCGGCCAGCGACACGCCTAAGCGCCCGGTCAGCAATTCCACGCCGCTCGACACGGCCTGCGCGGGGCTTGGGGCATCGACCGCACGGGCAAAACCGGCATTCGCGGCGATGATCGACAGATCGTCCGTGCGCAACCAGATGGGAATGGGCAAGGCGTCGATGACGCAATCGAACCGTTCGCGCATGGCCGCCAGCGCGCCGCGCGCGGACGTCGCGTCGGTCGCGCCGCGCAGCCACAGAACGTCGAGACCAACCGCGCGCACGCCAGTCGCCGCCAGGCTGCGATCGCCCTTGGCCGTGATCAGAACGAGATCGAAGCCCTCGCCCCGGGCGAGCAGACTCGTAACCGCCGCGTGAAGCGCTGAAGCGTCTTCGGCCGAAATCGCCGCCAAGACGGCGTCGAATGTCGCTTCCGAATTCGGCGGGCATTGGAGCACCGCGCCCAATCCGGGCGACGTGAGAACGCGGTCCGCGCCGATGGGCCATGCCAGCCACGCACTCGGCGAGCTCGCGGCCAGCGCGCGCGCAAGCGCAGCCTCCGCTTCGGCCGCTTCACGCCGCTCGTTCGAGGCGGAAAGCCGACGCCGTGTATGAACAAGAACGCCCGCCATGATGGCCAGGGTCGCAAGCGCCGCGGTCGCGGGGCCAATCTCGGCGAATGTCCAGCCGCCCGGCCCGTCCGCCGCCGCCGCCGCGCGCGCCATCATGCCTGCCGACAAGCCTAGAAGCCCGGCGCCGACCGACATGGCATGGCGTGCCGCCGAAAATCTCAACGTGTATCCCCACTCGATCCGCCGTCGCGTTCAAACCTCCGCCACGGCGGCCCCGCTATGTCTGCCAACCGCACGGCTCCGTACGGCCATACCCCGCGTCAATAACGATAATAGCTCGGCTTATAAGGCCCCTCGGTCGCCAGACCAAGATACCCCGCCTGGTCGGCGGTCAACTTGGTCAGTTGCACGCCCAACTTCGCCAGGTGCAATGCCGCTACTTTTTCGTCGAGCGCCTTGGGCAGGACGTAAACCTTGCGCTGATATTTTTCCGGATTGGTCCAGAGTTCGATCTGCGCCAGGACCTGGTTGGTGAACGACGCGCTCATCACGAAGCTCGGATGGCCAGTCGCGCAACCGAGATTCACCAGGCGACCCTGGGCGAGCAGAATGATGCGCTTGCCGTCGGGGAACACGATTTCATCGACCTGCGGCTTGATTTCGCGCCAGCGAAAATTGCGCAGCGCCTCGACCTGAATCTCAAGGTCGAAATGACCGATATTCGCCAAAATGACGCGGTCCTTCATCTTGCGCATGTGTTCAAGCGTGACCACGTCGCGGCACCCCGTCGCCGTGACCACGATATCGGCCAGCGGCGCCGCCTCCTCCATCGTGACCACCTGATAGCCCTCCATCGCCGCCTGGAGCGCGCAAATGGGATCGATTTCGGTCACCATGACGCGCGAGCCCTGGCTCTTGAGCGCGGCCGCGCTCCCTTTGCCGACATCGCCGAAACCGCAGACCACGGCGACCTTGCCCGCCAGCATGACATCGGTGGCGCGCTTCAAGCCGTCGATCAGGCTTTCGCGGCAGCCATAAAGATTGTCGAACTTCGACTTGGTTACAGAATCGTTGACGTTGAAGGCGGGCACGGCAAGCGTGCCATTCTTCTCCATCTCGTAGAGCCGATGGACGCCCGTGGTCGTCTCCTCCGACAGACCGCGCACGCCCGCCATGAATTCCTTGTATTTGTCGTGCATCACGGCGGTTAGATCGCCACCATCGTCGAGCAGCATGTTCGGTCGCCAGCCGTTCGGGCCTAGGATCGTCCGCTCGACGCACCACCAATATTCCTCTTCCGATTCGCCCTTCCAGGCAAAGACCGGAAAGCCCGCCGCGGCGATGGCTGCGGCGGCGGAGTCCTGAGTCGAATAGATATTGCACGAACTCCAGCGCAAATCGGCGCCCAGATGGGCGAGCGTCTCGATCAGCACCGCCGTTTCGATGGTCATGTGCAGGCAGCCCGCGATGCGCGCGCCCTTCAGGGGCTGCGAGGCGCCAAATTCCCGGCGCAGGGCCATGAGGCCCGGCATTTCCGATTCCGCCAAATCGATCTGGCGGCGTCCCAATTCGGCCAGGGACATGTCGGCGACTTTGTAATCCGGCGTAGCTGTCATAGGTGCTCCGAACGCGGCGCGAGGCAAAGCGGGAATACCCCGAGGCCGAGCGCCATCAACTGCTTGAAAAGGTTAACGCAGAAAGCGGTCATAGCAGCCGCCTCTTCGCCCGGCAATAAGGCCACGATAACGCGGCCGTGCCGCCCCGAAAGCCGAGTTCTCCAAGCTATTAGGGGATGGTAAAGAGATTATGAATGCGCCGCTAGACCGTGGTCGGCGCGGGCTTCACCTGGCCCTCGAAAGATGCGATTCTGGGCGAATCGATCCCGCTTCAGGCAAGCGCGTTGAAATCGTCCAACAGTGCCGTGATTCGCCCGCTATCCCATTGATCCATGATAAGCCGGGCTCGCTGGCTGGAGGCCACCAAATCGAGACTGCGTACCCGGCGCTTCACGCGCGGCAGACTGGCCGGATTCATCGACAACTCGCGGATGCCAAGGCCGATGAGCAAGGCCGAGTAGCGCGGATCGCCCGCCATCTCGCCGCACAGGCTGACCGGGATGCGCGCGCGCAAAGCCGCCTCGGCGGCGAATTGAATGAGGCGCAGGACCGCCGGATGAAGCGGGTTGTAAAGATGCGCGACCCGGTCGTCGGCGCGATCGACGGCAAGCGTGTACATCGTCAGATCGTTCGTGCCGATGGCGAAGAAATCGCACGCCCGCGCCAGCGCGTCCGCGGTCAACGCCGCGCCGGGGATCTCGATCATCGCTCCAACCGGGGGTAGGGGATCGGCAATGGCGATCTTACGCCGCCGCAATTTGCGGGCGAGTGCGCCCATCATGTCCCGCACCTGGCGCACCTCGCCCGCATTCGTGACCATGGGCAAAAGAATGCGCACCGGCCCATGGACGCCCGCGCGCAAGGCGGCCGCCAATTGGGTCTGCATGATTGATGGCTCGCGCAGCGCCAAGCGAATGGCGCGCAGGCCCAGGGCCGGATTCATCCCCTGGGCGCCCGGGCCGCTGACGGGGGTCGCGAGTTTCTCGCCGCCCAGATCCAAGGTGCGCAGGGTCACCGGGCGCCCGGCCATGCCCGACACCACGCCGGCGAATGTGCGGTATTGCTCGTCCTCGCCCGGCAGGTCGTCGCGGTTCATGAACAGAAACTCGGTGCGGAACAAACCCACGCCTTCCGCGCCCGCATCGAGCGCAGCATCGAGGTCGCGCGGCAGCTCGAGATTGGCCAGGAGCTGCACCGCCTGTCCGTCGCGCGTGACCGAAGGCAAATTGCGCAGGCGCGCGAGCTGGCGGCGCTCTTGTTCGAGCTCCTCGCGCCGGCGCTGATAGGAAGCGAGCGTCGCGGCGCTGGGTGCAACCAGAACGCGCCCGGCCGTGCCGTCAACGATCACCATGTCGCCTGAAACGATACCGCCCAGAAGATCGGCGGCGCCGAGCACCGCAGGCAGGCCGAGCGAGCGCGCCATGATGGCGGTATGGCCCTCGGCGCCGCCGAGCACGGTTGCAAATCCGGAGATCCGGCGCGGGTCCATGAGCGCGGTGTCCGCCGGCGTCAAGTCCTCGGCGATCACGATGGAGCCCTCGGCAACCGCCGCGAATCCTTGATAGGGCGTGCTCGTCAGGTTGCGGATCAATCGGTCGCCGACTTCGTTCACGTCGCGCACGCGCGTGGCGAGATAGTCGTCCGAGATCGCCGCGAAGCCCTTGGCGATTTCGGCGATTTCCGCCTGCACCGCCGCCTCGGCATTCGCCTTTTCGCGTGCAATACGCGCGCGCGCGCCGCGCACCAGGCGCGAATCCCCGAGCATGCGCAAATGCGCTTCGAGCAAATAACCCAGTTCCTCAGCCGCCGAAGTCGGCAGATTGGCGAGCTTGGATTTGAGCTTGGCGACCTGGCGGAGAGATTTTTCGACCGCTTGATCGAAGCGCACCACCTCGTCGGCCACATCGGCCGTCGCGAGCTTGCGATGCGGCACCTCGGCCCGACCGCCGCCCGCCACATGGGCGCGCCCGATGGCGATGCCGTGCGAAACGCCGAGTCCCTCGAAGATTCGCGAGCGCTTTACCGGCCTATCGCCCCTAGTCTTCATCGAAACGCGCCTCGAACAGCCGAACGAGCGCGCCGAGCGCCGCTTCCGCATCCGCGCCGTCGGCCGACAACACCAATTCCACCCCCGGCGAGGCGGCCAGCATCATGAGACCCATTATCGAGCGGGCGGAGATTCTTTGACTGCCGCGCACAACCTCGATTTCGGCCTCGTACCGGGCGGCGGTCTCGACGAGTCGCGCCGCGGCCCGGGCGTGCAGGCCGCGGCGGTTGAGAACGATCACGCGTCGCTCGAGACGCGTCACCGGACGCCGCCGTCCAGCAGACGCGAGGCGATGTGAATGTATTTGCGCCCCGCGTCCTGCGCGTCCGAAACGGCGGACGCCAAAGTGGCCTGGCCGCGGACGCCCGCGAGTTTCAGCAGCATGGGCAGATTGACCCCGGCCACCACCTCGACATGGCCGGGGCGCATGACGGAAATTGCCAAGTTGGACGGCGTTCCGCCAAACATATCGGTCAGCAGCACCACGCCCTGGCCCGTATCGGCCGCGGTGATCGCCGCCGCGATTTCGCGCCGGCGCGCCTCCATGTCGTCCTCGACGCCGATGCGAATCGAGTAGGCTTGCGCCTGCGGGCCGACGATGTGCTCGAGCGCCTTCAGGAATTCGGCGCCCAGATCGCCATGGGCAACGAGAACCAAGCCAATCATCGCTAACCCACCCGGTCGATATCACGGTGAACGAGATTGACGCGCAAACCCTTCGTCCCGAGCCATGCGGCCAAGCGTTCCGCCACGAAAACCGAGCGGTGGCGGCCGCCCGTGCAGCCGATGGCGAGCGTGAGATAGCTCTTACCCTCTGCCTCGAAGCGCGGCAGAAGCGGCTCGATCAGACCGTGCAGGGAAGCGAAAAAATCCGCAAATGCCGGGTCGCGCGCGACAAACGCGCCGACGCGCGCGTCGCGGCCGTCGAGCGACCCAAGTTCGGGATCGTAATGCGGGTTGGCGAGAAATCGGACGTCGAACACCAGATCGGCCTCGCGCGGCAGGCCGTAACCGTAGGAAAACGACATGACGGTCGCGAGGAAGGCCGGTCGGGAATTGAGGGCGAAATGGCCGTCAAGCTGCGCCTTGAGCGCTCCGGGGGTAAGGCTCGTGGTATCGAGAACCACGTCGGCAAGCCCGCGCAGCGGCTGGATGAGCGTGCGTTCGCGCTCGATGCCGTGGGTCACGGGGCGGTCGGCGGCCATGGGGTGAACCCGGCGTGTCGCGGTGAAGCGGCGGCGCAGGATTTCATCGTCGCAGTCGACGAACAGCAGGCGGACGTCGAGTTCCACGTGAGCGCGCAGAGCCGCGACGTGGGATGAAAAAGTCGGCACGTCGAAACCGCGCGTGCGGATATCGACGCCGATCGCGAGAGGCCGATGGGCGGCAGGGCGCGCCTCGACCAGGCTGGCAAAGAGCGCGAGGGGTAGGTTGTCCACGGCCTCGTAGCCGAGGTCCTCGAGCGCCTTGAGGACGGAGGTCTTGCCCGCCCCCGACATGCCGGTCACCACGACGACGCGCCCGGACGCCAGCCGTGACGATTCATTTTCTTCTTGTTCTTGCGTTCGTGCCATGCCCACGCATCCGCCCGGCGCGAACGATTGCACGTTTCGCCCGTGCCGTCGATATCGCGGCCAATGCCGCGCCCAGCTTCGCCGGCGCGGACGCCTCGAACCCCGCCAGGCGCAAGCGCGGCACGGCGATACCGAGATAACGAACCATCGCCGGAGCGGGAAATCGCGGCACCGCCGCCGAGGGCACGAGATCGACGACCAGTGCCACGGCCGCGCGCGCGCGCGCGGGCACCCGCACAATGCCGACCCCGCGCGCCTCGATGAGTCCCGCGAGCGCGCGCGGCGGCGATACGATCAGGCGTCCGGCACCGACCGATAGATCGCAACGATCGTCGGCGACGAGACGCCAGCCCGCCGCCACGAGGCGCAAGGCCAGGTCGGACTTCCCCGAGCCCGACGGTCCACGCAACAGAACGGCACGGCCGCGCCAGGCGATGGCGGTCGCGTGGATTTGCGCGACGGCCGCGCGACTCATAGCGGCAAACGCACGAGGAAACGCGCGCCGGCGATTTTTCCGTCCGCGCTGCGGCGATTCTGGGCGACGATGGTGCCGCCATGCGCCTCGACGATTTGCTTGGAGATCGATAGCCCGAGGCCCGAATGGGTGCCGAATTTCTCGCCCGCGGGACGCTCGCTGTAAAAGCGGTGGAAAATGGATTCGAGATTGGCCTCTGGAATGCCAGGACCGTCGTCATCGACGGTGATCTCGACCTCGCCGCCCGCGACGCACGCGCCAAGCCGGATCGTGCCACCGGGCGGGCCGAAGGATACGGCGTTGTCGATGAGATTGCGGAACACCTGGCCGAGGCGATCCTCTATGCCGGCGACCACGATCTCGCCTCGGCCCTCGACACCGAAGGCAAGGCGCGGGCCTGCGGCACGCGTTTCGTTGTACACCCCCACGAGCGTCGCGAGCATCTGGCGCACATCGACGGGACCGCTTTCGGCGCGCGACAACTCGGCGTCGAGGCGCGAGGCGTCCGAGATGTCGCCGATCAGGCGGTCGAGCCGCGACACGTCATCGAGAATGATCGCCATCAGGCGCTTTTGCTGTTCTGGATCGGTGACGCGCGCGGCGGTCTCGACGGCGCTGCGCAGGGAGGACAGGGGGTTCTTTAGTTCGTGGGCGACATCCGCGGCAAAGCGCTCGATCGCCCCCATGCGCGCCCACAGCGCGTCCGTCATGTCGCGCAGCGCCCCGGCGAGATTGCCGATTTCATCCCGGCGCGTCGTGCGGAACTCAGGCACCTCATGGCGCCGCCCCAGCCCGAAGCGCACCCGTTCCGCCGCATCCACCAGGCGTGCGAGTGGCCGGGCGATCGTCCGCGCCAAATAGGTCGAGAGCAGAACGGTGATGCCGAGCGCGAAGGCGAAGACCTTGAGGATGTCCTCGCGCACGGTGCGCAGCGCGCCGTCGATCGCAACGTCCGAGGACGAAACCATGACCGCGCCCACGACTTTCCGGTAATGCTGAACCGGCACCCCGACCGAAAGAATCATGCCGCGCCGTCCGTCGCCGCGCAGAGCCGGCACCGTTTCGCCCGCGAGCGCGCGCGTGACTTCGACGTAGTCTTCGGCGCGCTGAGTGATGCCTTCCTCATAGTGCGGCAGGTCGTGCCGGCGCGGCACCCAATCGACGACCCAGCCGTAGGCGCGCACGAGCGGGTCGACGAGCGGCATGGAAAAGCGCGGCGCCGGCAAGGATTCTGCCTGAACCGGCGCACTGCCGCGCGTGATCCGGCTGTCCACCAGAAGCTCGCCCGATACCGCGAAAAGCCGGAGGCGCGTCCGCGTGCTGGCGGCGACACGCTTGAAGATATGGCGCACCTGTTCGGCGTCGAAGGCGATGTGATGGTCGGTCTCTTCCTCGGGCACCGCCGCCTCGCCGAGCGCGACCGCGACGATCTCGCCCTGGCTCGCGAGCGCGTTCAATTCGGATTCGACCAGGCGCGATTCGTAATCGTCGAGGTAGAACACGCCGCCGAACAGGGTCAAGAGCGCGATCAGGTTGACGGCGAGAATGCGGCGGCGAATGGGCGAGCCGAACAGGCGCCGACGCGCGCGCGGCGGCGCGGCCGCGTGCTTGACCATGGCGCGCGGACCGGCGGCGGCTTCGTTGCTTTCCCCCCCCATGTCCGGGCGCTCAGGCGTCCTTGTAGCGATAGCCGATGCCGTACAGCGTCTCGATGTGCGTGAAGTCGTTGTCCACGACCTTGAACTTCCTGCGCAGGCGCTTGATGTGGCTGTCGATGGTGCGGTCATCGACGTAGATATTCTCGCCATAGGCGGCGTCGATGAGCTGGTCGCGGTTCTTCACGAAGCCCGGTCGCTGGACAAGGGCCATGAGGATGAGGAATTCGGTGACGGTCAGATTGACCGTCTCGCCACGCCAGGCGCACAGATGACGCGTGGGATCGAGAACGAGTTGACCGCGCACGATGGCGGCTTTTTTCTCGGCCGGCGTCTCCGCCGTCGCGTCGGTGCGACGCAGCACCGCCCGAATGCGCTCGATCAGCAAACGCTGGGAGAACGGCTTGGTGATGTAGTCGTCGGCGCCCATCTTAAGGCCGAGCGCCTCATCGATTTCGTCGTCCTTGGAGGTCAGGAAGATAACCGGGGTCGGCGTCTGGCGACGCAGGCGCGACATGAGTTCGAGGCCATCGATGCGCGGCATCTTGATGTCCAGCACCGCAAGATCGACCGGGCGCGCGACAAGTTCGCGCAGCGCCTCCTCGGGGTCCGCATAGGCGCGCACGGTAAAGCCCTCGGCCTCGAGCACGATGGTGACCGAAGTGAGGATATTGCGGTCGTCGTCAACCAGGGCGATGGTTCGCCGCACGGGCGCACTCCCTTGTTTTGCCGGCAATGCTGCCGTGTGTTTTGCCAGCAACGATGACGGGGATAAAGCTGCCGGGGAAGAAGCGGTGGATTCTAAGCTGTAAGGGCGCATTTGCCAGATAATCCCTAGTCGGTGGTCGCCTGGCCGGCGGAAAATCCGACCGGCATGGAGCCAAGGCTGGCGGCCAAGTGTGGCCGATTTCGGGCCACGAAACGGCTTTCGGGTGTCCGGGCGCGGCCGTGGCGCGCCGGACAGGAGGAGACGCTTATGATCGGGAAGGATATCCCCGACGACGTCCACGATAGGGCCGAAGCCGCCCGCGGCGCGCGTTCCCTGATCCGCGCGGCGCGCACGGCCGCCTTGTCCACGGCGCTTGCCGGGGAAGCAGGAAGGGCTTTCGTCTCGCTGGTCGCGGTTGCCAGCGCCGCCGATGGCGGTCCCCTTCTTCTATTGTCCGATTTGGCCGAGCACAGCCGCAACCTCAAGGGAGACGCGCGACTGGCCCTGTTGTACGACGGCACTGCGGGCTTGGCAGAACCCTTGGAAGGCCCGCGCCTGAGCGTGCTCGGCCGCTTGGCGCCCGCCGCCCCGAAGGCGCGGGCTCGCTTTCTCGCCCGCCACCCGAAGGCCGCGCGCTATGCCGATTTTCAAGATTTCCAGTTTTATCATGTGGCCATCGACCGCGCCCATTTGGTCGGCGGCTTCGGGCGAATTCGCTGGCTATCGGCCAAGGACTTGCTCATCGAGGCACCTGCGGCGCTCGTAGGCGCCGAGACCGACATCCTCGCGCACATGAATGGCGATCACGGCGACGCCGTGGCGTTGTATGCGACGAAGCTCTTGGGCTGCGAGGCGGGGCCGTGGCGAATGACGGGGCTCGACGCCGAGGGCTGCGATCTCGAGAGCGGCCTTTCCTATGCGCGCCTGAACTTCGCTTCACCCGTCAGCGACGGCGAAGGCGCGCGCAGGGAACTGACCCGTCTGGCGCGCGCGGCGCGGGACCGTTAACAGCTCGGCCGCCAACACCCGGCCCGGCATGATTCGGCCCCGCAAGATCCGGGCCGGCCATTCCCGGCATTGTGCGCCGCAACATTTTATCTTGCGAGGCCAATGCGAGACCGTTGCGTCCTAGGGATCGTGCCGGGTATTTTTGCCCCTCGCTCCGCTAGGCGCCTCGGGAGGGCCGGCGGTCTCCGACACCGATCACGGTTGAGGACAGCGGCGCCAAGGCGCTGCGGCAAATGTTTTGTTCGGCAGGAGAATTGGTGTGCAGAAATTCGGTTCGCACTCAAGCACACACGGCCTTGAGCATCACGGCATCGCCAACGTCAAGGCCGCGCACTGGAATCTGGGTGCCGCCGCACTCTACGAACACGCCACGCGCCGGAACGAAGGTACCCTAGCCGCGGGCGGCGCCTTCGTCGCGCTGACCGGCCAGCACACCGGCCGCTCGCCCAACGACAAGTTCATCGTCGACGACGCGGCGACGCGGGACCAGGTGGCGTGGGGCAAGGCCAACGCACCGATCTCGCCCGCCAATTTCACGAGCGTTCACGCCCGCGTATTGGCCTATCTGCAAGGCCGCGACATCTTCGTGCAGGACCTTCATGCCGGCGCCGATCCGACTTTCAGACTCAAGGTTCGCGTCGTCACCGAGAGCGCCTGGCATAATCTGTTCGCGCGCAACATGTTCATCCGCCCCTCGGCGGCGGATCTCGGCGAATTCCGACCCGATTTCACAATCATCCAGGCACCGAACTTCCACGCCCGCGGCAAGGCCGATGGCCTCAATTCGGAAGCGTTCATCCTGGTCAATTACGCCGAGCGCATCGTGCTCATCGGCGGCACGTCCTATGCCGGCGAGATCAAGAAGTCCGTGTTCTCGGTGCTGAACTTCCTACTTCCCGCGCGCGGCGTGCTGCCCATGCATTGTTCCGCCAATATCGGGTCCAAGGGCGACACGGCGATCTTCTTCGGCCTGTCGGGCACGGGCAAGACGACCCTGTCCGCCGACGCGGCGCGCACGCTGATCGGCGACGACGAGCACGGCTGGGCGGATAACGGCGTGTTCAATTTCGAGGGCGGCTGCTACGCCAAGGTCATCCGCCTGTCGCCAAGCGCGGAGCCCGAGATTCACGCGACCACGAATCGCTTCGGCACCATCCTCGAAAACGTCGCCATGCATCCCGAAACGCGCGTTCTCGACCTCGACGACGCCCGGTACACCGAGAACACCCGCGCCTCCTACCCCATCGATTTCATCCCCAACGCTTCCGAAACCGGCCGCGGCGGCCACCCCGAGAACATCGTGATGCTGACCGCCGATGCCTTCGGCGTGCTGCCGCCCATCTCGCGGCTGTCGCCCGAACAGGCGATGTACCACTTTCTTTCGGGCTACACCGCGCGCGTCGCGGGCACGGAAAAGGGCCTCGGCAACGAGCCGCAAGCGACGTTCTCCACCTGCTTCGGCGCGCCGTTCATGCCGCGCCATCCGACCGTCTATGCCAAGCTGCTGGGCGAGAAGATGGCCAAGCACGGCGCCAAGTGCTGGCTGGTGAACACCGGCTGGACCGGCGGCGCCTACGGCACGGGCAAGCGCATGCAGATCGCCTATACCCGCGCCATGGTGCGCGCGGCGCTCGACGGCCGCTTGGCGCAAGTGGCCACTCGCCCCGATTCCAATTTCGGCATGCACGTCCCCAATTCCTGCCCCGACGTGCCCGCCGAGGTGCTCGATCCCAAGGCCACATGGAACGACAAGGACGCCTACGACAAGGCGGCACGCGATGTCGCCCAGCGCTTCGAGGCGAACTTCAAGCAGTTCGAAAGCCACGTGGACGACAAGGTGAAGGCGATCGCGGTGCGCGCTGCCGCGTAAAAGGACCTCGGCGACCAAGACAGGCGGGGTTGTCCGAACATCCGCGGCGGGCGTTCGCCCGCCCCGGGAATGCAAACGCCCCTAATGCGCGTCCGCCCAGTTATCGGCGACGCCCGCATCGACGACGAGGGGCACCGAAAGATGCGCCGCCCCCGCCATCACCCGCGTCATTGCGCCGATCGTGCGATCGACCTCGCCCTCGGGCACCTCGAACAGCAATTCGTCGTGGACCTGGAGCAGCATCCGGCCCTTGAGATTTTCGCGTTCGAGCGCGGCGGGCACGCGGACCATGGCGCGCTTGATGATGTCGGCCGCGGCGCCCTGGAGCGGTGCATTGATCGCCTGGCGCTCGGCGAAATTGCGCCGCGCGGGATTCTTGTCGGCGATGCCCGCGAGATGGATGCGCCGGCCGAACAGGGTTTCCACATACCCCCGCGTGCGCGCGCGTTCGCGCATTGTGTCCATATAGCCCCGGATGCCGGGATAGCGCTCGAAATAAGCATCGATATAGCGCTTGGCCTCGCCCTGCGCGATGCCGAGTTGCCGGGCCAGGCCGAAGGCGCTGATGCCGTATATGATGCCGAAATTGATCGCCTTGGCGCGCCGTCGCGTTTCGGCGCTCATGCCCTCGACCGCCTCGCCGAAGACCTGGGACGCGGTGAGGGCGTGAATGTCGATGCCCTGGCGGAAGGCGTCCTTCAGCGAACCGATATCGGCCACGTCCGCGAGCAGGCGCAGCTCGATTTGTGAATAGTCGAGCGAGACGAGCTTCATCCCCCGCTCGGCGACGAAGGCCCGCCGGATCTTGCGGCCTTCCTCGGTGCGCACGGGGATGTTCTGAAGATTGGGATCGGTCGAGGACAGTCGCCCCGTGGACGCGATCGCCATGGCATAGGAGGTATGCACGCGCCCGGTATCGGGATTGATCTGCTCGACCAGGGCGTCGGCATAGGTGCTTTTCAACTTGGCGAGCTGGCGCCAATCGAGCACGCGCGCGGGCAGGTCGTGGCCTTGCGCCGCCAAATCCTCAAGCACGTCCGCGCCCGTGCCGTAGGCGCCGGTCTTGGCGCTTTTCGCCCCACCCGGCAGGGAAAGCTTGTCGAACAGCACCTCGCCCAATTGCTTGGGCGAGGCGATATTGAAAGTCTCGCCGGCGAGCTTGTGGATTTCGATCTCGAACGTCGCGAGGCGTTCGGCGAAATCCACCGATAGCCGCTTCAGCTCTGTGACATCGACTTTGATTCCCGCGCGCTCCATCGCAACCAAAATCGGAATCAGCGGACGTTCCTCGGTTTCGTGCAGCGTGACTTTCTTTTCGGCCAAGAGACGCGGCTTCAGCGCGTTGTAGAGACGCAGCGTCACATCGGCATCCTCGGCGGCGTAAGCCAGCGCCTTCTCGAGCGGCACCCGGTCGAAGGTGATGCGCGCCTTGCCCGCGCCCGCCACGTCCTCGAACTTGATCGTGTCGTGGTCGAGGTGAAGCTTTGCCAATTCGTCCATGCCGTGGCCGTGCGCGCCCGCTTCGAGCACGTAGGACAGCAGCATGGAATCGTCCACGGGGCGAATGGGCGCATCGTACGGCGCGCGCGAGAGCACCAACATGTCGTATTTGATGTTGTGGCCGATCTTGAGCACGGACTCATCGGCCAGCAGCGGGCGCAGCAGCGCGAGCGCCTCCTCAAGTGGAATCTGCTCGGGCTTCGACGCCCCGGCGGCCAAGCCCAATTCCCCCTGATCGGTGCCATGGCCAAGCGGCACATAGCATGCCTCGCCCGGCACAATTGCCATCGAGACGCCGACCAGGCGCGCGCGCATGGCATCGAGCGAAGTGGTTTCGATGTCGAAGGCAAATGTTCCGGCATCGCGCGCGCGCGCGATCCAGCGCTTGAGCGCGTCGGTGCTCTGCACCGATTCGTAGCGCGTGGCCGTGATTTTTTCGACGTTCCCAGCCGGTATCGCGGGTCCCGCCGCGCGGGTGACCAGGGAATCGTGGCCGCCAGGAGCGGCGTCGGACTCGCGCACCGGCGAGGCCGTGCCGGAAAACCGCCCGACCATGCGCGCGAGCAGGGATTTGAAGCCCTGTTCCTTCAAGAACGCGCCGAGCACCGCGCCGTCTATGGCGCGGGTGCGGAAATCGTCGAGCGGATGTTCGACCGGCACATCCGTTTTGAGGCGCACGAGCTCGCGCGACAGGCGCGCCATATCGGCGTTCATGGTCAGGGTTTCGCGGCGCTTGGGTTGTTTGATCTCGCCCGCGCGCGCGAGCAGGGTGTCGAGATCGCCGTATTCCTTGATGAGTTCGGCCGCGGTCTTGACGCCGATGCCCGGCACCCCCGGCACATTGTCCGAGGAATCGCCCGCCAGCGCCTGAACCTCGACCACCTTATCGGGCCCAACGCCGAAGCGCTCGATCACGCTGTCCGCGTCGATCTTGCGGTTCTTCACCGGATCGAACAACGCGACCCGGTCGGTGACCAGCTGCATCAGGTCCTTGTCGGAGGACACGATGGTGACCTCGGCGCCGCGCGCGGCGGCCTGGGTCGCGTAGGTGGCGATGAGATCGTCGGCCTCGTACCCCGGCATTTCGATTGCCGGTAGGTTGAGCGCGCGCGTCGCCTCGCGGATGAGGGCGAATTGCGGGATCAAGTCCTCGGGCGCATCGGGCCGATGGGCCTTGTATTCGGGATAGATGTCGTTGCGGAAGGTCTTGCGCGAGGTGTCGAACAACACGGCGATGCAATCGGCCTCGCTGTCGTCGCGCAATTTGAGCAGCATGGAGGTGAAGCCGTAAACCGCGTTCACCGGCGTGCCGTCTGGCCGCGTCATCGGCGGGAGCGCGTGAAAAGCACGAAAGATATAGCCCGAGCCATCGACCAAATAGACGTGGCGCAGGGGCGGCGCGCCTGCCACGCCGTCCGGGCTATTGGGCTCCGGAGAGTTTGATTCCACCATGGGACGGAGGATGAACGCTCCGTTCCCTTAAGTCGATATGGATCCCGTGAATCGATACGGATCGCTTAAGCCGATACGGAGTTGGGTCGCCATGGGCCTGCGCGGACCCGGCGATTTGCGCGCCTAGTGACCGGCGGCCTTCGCGCCCGCCTTCAAGACATAATTGCGTCCGCAATAGGGACAAACGACATGGCCTTTGGCGCCCATGTTGAGGAACACCCGGGGATGGCCGAGCGGCCCGCCGCCGCCATCGCAGGCCACTTGGGTGCTCGCGACCTCGATGGTCTCGGCTGGCTGGGCGGCGTTCGCGGCGATGGCCATGTTCGGTATTTCCCTCGAAATCCAGCGCGGGCACGCAAGGCGCGTTGACCGCTTGGGCACGCGGATGATACGCAAGAACGCGCCGCCCGCAAGCGCGGCACGAGCGCAACTCATGTCAGCCGCTGAAGTCCCGGTTAGAAAAATCGCCATCCCCGAATCATCCGCCGGCAAAGACCGAGCCGCCGCCCGATACCCCAGCGCCGGCCGAAACCCTGGCGCCGACCACGAGGCGGAGAACGCCCGCGCCTTGGCGATCGAAGTCGTGGGGCTGTCGAAAAGCTATGCGGCGCCGCGCGGCCGGACTGCCAAAATGGCGCTGTCGGGCCTCGATCTGGCAATTCCGCGCGGCGCCATTTTCGGCCTGCTTGGCCCGAACGGCGCGGGCAAATCGACCTTCATCAATATCCTCGCGGGTCTGGTGAACAAGAGCGCGGGCCGCGCGCGCATCTGGGGCATCGATATCGACGAGGCGCCGCGCGCCGCGCGCGCCGCCATCG
>JBJXGH010000107.1:0-3081 GCA_046153685.1 Alphaproteobacteria bacterium | reverse complement strand
GGCGTCGACTTCATCGGCCTGAGCTTCGTCGAATCCGCCACGCACATCGAGGCATTTCGAAAGCTGATCGGGGGCAATACGCCGCGCATCGTCGCCAAAGTCGGAAACCAGGGCGGCATGGACAATGCCGCAGAGATCGCCGCAAGCGCCGACGCGGTGATGATCGATCGCGGCGATTTGTCTGTGGAGACCAGCCTGCACGACGTCGCGTTGCGGCAAAAACGCATCATCGCGGCCGCGCGGGCCCACGGCCGCCCGGTGATCGTCGCGACCGAAATGCTGCATACGATGATCCAGAATTCCTTCCCAACCAAAGCCGAAGTAAGCGACATCACCAATGCCGTGCTCGACGGTTGTGCGGCCACCATGTTGTCGGGCGAGACGGCGATAGGCGCCTACCCTGTCGAATCGGTGCGCCTCATGCGCGCGGTCGTGGATGCCGCCGAAGTCCACGCGCAGGACGAATCCGACCAGGACGCGGTTGCGCTAGGCAAGTCGATACCCGAGGTAATCGGCCACGTCATTCCTATGATGTGCCGCGCGCTGCCCATCACCAAGATCGTCGCCATCACGCGCTCGGGGTTCGCCGCGCGCATGATCGCGGTACGCCGGCCACGCCAGCCTATCCTGGCCGTCAGCGACGATGCGGCCGCCGCGCGCAGTTTCAACCTGATCGCCGGCACGACGGGCGTGCACTGCGATTTTCCCTTTCCCGCATCGAGCATCGACCACATCGGCCGCGTGCTTGAGATGTTGTGGCGGCGGGGCTTGCTCGTCGAAAGCGACCTCGTGCTGACGACCGGCGTGGTCTATCCGCATCCCGGGAGCCGCATGAACGCGCTTCAGATCAATCGGATCTCCGAGCTCGCCAAAAGCCTGGGTTGGCGGGAAAGCGGCCATGCCGCGCGCGTGAAAGGATGACTTCCTTGCCATCATCGCCGAATTTCGGCGCCGCAGCGCCGCGCATCACCAATGTCGCGGTCCAGTTACGCTCGGATATGCCGCAATTGCTTCTCGATGTGATGTGCGAAATCAAGCGGCGCACTGGCGCGCGGGTTCACGGCTATGTGACGACCCGCGAGCAAATGAGGCATTACCGCGCACTGGATGCCAGGGGCGTATTCGATTCCCTGAGCGATCACAACCATGTCCTGCGCGCCATTGACGAGCCGCTGCCCCCGGAATCCGAAATCCTTGCCGAGGCGCGCGCGTTCGAGGCACGCCTCGGCACGACCTATAACCGCATCGCCTTGACCAATCGCCATTTGGGCCGCGGTTACGCCTTGCTGGGTCCGCGCCATCCACGCTCGCGGCAATTCGAACGTGCGACCTACGCCCATTTGATGCACGGCTACAACCAGGTCTTCGGCTTCTGGGAACGCGAGATCGATGCCCGGGGCATCGATCTGTTTCTCGCCACGGGCAAGGAAATCGCGACCGTCTCGCGCGCGCGCGCCATTCCCTATCGCGGGCTCTATGGCTCGCGCTTGCGCAATTTGCATTTTTGGGGCGACGACGAGTATCGGGATTCCGCGTGGGTGCGCGCGCGTTTCACCGAGCTGATGCGCGAGCGGCACGTGCCGGAGATCGATCTCGATGAGCCTTACGACCTGGCCCGCATCAACCACGCGCGCGCGCTGCGTGAAGCGTCCGCCATCTTCGCAGCGGGCGCGATCGCCCGCCAGGCGCTGCGGCACGCGTACTGGCGGCTTCGCGGTTACGAGAAAGGCCGGGGCTATCGCCTAGGCGACGAGGCGGCGCTGCTCTGGCGCCGTCATCGTGAGTGGCGCGACGTCGCCGGCGCCAAGGCCGTGTCGCTGGAAGCGCTCGCCGGCAAGACATTCATTTTCTTTCCGCTGCAGACCGAGCCCGAGACGTCGATTCAACAGGGCTCGCCCGAGTATTTCTATCAGCACGCCGCCATTGCCGCGCTTTCGCGCGACCTTCCGGCGGGAATGCTGATCGCGGTCAAGGAAACGCCGTACGGCATCGGTCGCCGCCCGGCGGGTTTCTACGAACAGCTTCGCGCTCTCAAGAACGTCGTCCTGCTCGACATCGAGACGCGCGGCTTCGATGCGGTCCGCGCCTCGCGCGCGGTCGCGACATTGGTCGGAACCGCCGGGTTCGAGGCCGCCGTCATGGGCAAGCCCGTGATCAGCTTCGGTCGCCACAATATCTACGACTGCGTGCCTCACGTGTTCGTGGTGCGCGACGAGGGTGAAATGCCGACATTGATCGCGCGCGCCTTGGACGATACGTTTTCCACCGCTGAATCCCGGTTGGCGGGTCGCCGGTTCTTGCAGGCCGTCGCGGATTGTTCTTTCGATTTGGGCGCATACAGCTATCGCGAAAAATCCGGACAGACGGCGGACACGGTGACGGCGTGCGTGGACAATCTGATGACAAGTCTAGAATCGCCGGCGAGCGCGGCGGAAATCGGCACATGGGGGAGACGGGCATGAGCGCCGACAAGGGACGCGCGGGCTATCTTGGGTCTGCGGTCAATTCGCGCCTCGACGTCGAGCGCCGCAGCACGACGCCGCCCTTGCCGGCGAAAATCGGCATCGAGATCAATAATTCGTGCAATCACAAATGTTTTTTCTGCCAGAACCCAACCATGGTTCGGCCGCGACGCGTGATGGACGATGCGATGGTGGTGCGCGTTCTGCGCGAGGCGTACGACGCCGGCATTCGCCAGGTTTCGTTCTATTCGGGCGGGGAGCCTTTTCTCAATCGCCAGTTGCCCGCCTATGTCGCAGAGGCCAAAAAACTCGGATTCGACTACGTCTATCTGTCCAGCAATGGCGGCAAGGCCGTGAGCGCGCGCCTCGAACCGGTGCTGGAAGCGGGCGTGGACAGCATCAAGTTTTCAGTCAACGCGGGCGACAGGGAAACTTATGCCCTAGTGCACGGCCACGACGAGTTCGAGGACGTGATGCGCAACATCGCCTTCGTCTCCGACTATCGCCGACGCACCGGAAAGCTCAAGCGCCTATTCGTGAGTTTCGTGGAAACCGAGCTTAGCCGCGGCGGTTTCGAGACGCTCCAGAACCGCGTCGGCCCTTTGGTCGACGAGGTCGT
>JBJXGH010000097.1:0-21362 GCA_046153685.1 Alphaproteobacteria bacterium | reverse complement strand
CCTATCGCCTGGGCGTGCTGGCATTGCAGGCGGGCGACGGCGCGGACGCGGTGCGCTTTCTCGGACAAGCGCTCGCGCTCGATGCCAAACATGTTGGCGCGCGCGGCAATCTGGCGCGCGCCTTCATGGGGTTAGGCCGGTCGGGCGAGGCTGTGGAACATTGGCGGAGCGTCGTCGCCGCGCGCGCCGATTCGGCGCAAGGCTGGGCAGGGCTTGGCGATGCCTGTCTTGCGGCGGGGCGCGCGGCGGAGGCGGTCGAGCCCTATCGGCGGGCGCTGGCCTTGGTGCCCGATGGCGCGGCCATTCGCGTGAATCTGGGCCAGGCCCTCACGCAACTTGGGCAGCTTGAAGACGCGGAGGCGGCGATCAGGCTCGCCATCGAGCAGGCGCCCCGGATGAAAGAGGCGCATTACGCCCTCGCCGACGCGCTGAAGGCGCGTGCGCGGCCCGGCGAAGCGCAAGCGAGTTACGCCCGCGCGCTCGAACTCGACCCGCGATTCGTCGCCGCGCGTTTCAATCTCGGCGCGCTCGCCCAGGAACAGGGCGAGCTGGATGCGGCGCGCACCCATTACGACGCGGTGCTGGCGCTAAATCCCGATCATCCGCGCGCGCGCAATAATCGCGGCGCCGTGTTGGCCGAGTTGGGTCAAGCCGATGCGGCGATCGAGGAATATCAACGCGCCGCCGCGCTCGATCCGGCTTATGCCGAGGCCCACGAGAATCTCGGCAATATGTACCAGGAGCTTGGGCGCGTCGCGGAGTCGCGCGAAGCCTTCGGCCAGGCCCTCGAACGTGGCGCGGGTGATGGCGCGCGCGTCAAACGCGCGACCTTGCTGCCCGTCGTGCCCGCCGATGCCGAGGAAATGGTCGCGGCTCGAAGCCGATACGAGGCGGGATTGGCCGAGCTCGAACGCGCACCGCCCAAAATCGGCGACCCGCTGCGCGAGGTCGGCAAGACAGGATTTTATCTCGCCTATGCCGGCGAGAGCGATTTGGATTTACAGCTGCGTCTCGCGCGGCTTTACGCCCGCGCCTGCCCGAGCTTGCTGTTCCGCGCCCCCCATGTGGACACGGCACGTCCGGATGGGCGCATCAAAATCGGCTTTGTCTCGCGCTTTCTGCGCGATCACACGATCGGCCGGTTGATGGCCGGCACCATTCTCGGCCTGGATCGGACGCGATTCGAGACCGTGCTGTTGTCGCCACCGCAAGCGCAAGACGCGGTATCGCGCACGCTCGCCGCGGGTGTCGACCGGGCCATCGTCCTGCCCGCCGATCTCGCCGCCGCGCGCGCGCGCATCGCCGAGGAAAAGCTCGACGTGCTGCATTTCCCCGATATTGGCATGGAGCCGTTCAGCTATTTTTTGGGGTTCGCGCGCCTGGCGCGCCTACAATGCGCGTTCTGGGGCCATCCCGACACGACCGGCCTGGCGGAGATGGATCATTTTCTCTCGAGCATCGATCTCGACACCGCCGAGGCGGCTTCGCATTACAGCGAAAATCTCGTGCGCCTGAAGACGCTCAACACCTGCTATGCGCGGCCCGCGGCCCCCGACCCCTTGCCCCGCCGGGCCGATCTTGGACTTCCCGAAGATGCGACGCTTTATGTCTGCGCCCAGACCTTGTTCAAGTTCCATCCCGAATTCGACGTCGTGCTGCGCGCGATCCTGAACGGCGATCCACGCGGCCGCCTGGTGCTTATTCACGGCAATCACGCGCACTGGTCGCGCCTTCTGAAGGCGCGGCTCGACGCCGCCCTTGGCGCCGCGGCCGAACGCGTGATCTTCCTCGACCGGATGGACCGGACACGCTTTCTCGCCTTGCTCGCGCGGGCGGACGTGGCGCTCGACACCACCGTGTTCTGCGGCGGCAATTCGACACTCGAAACCCTTGCCATGGGCACGCCCGTGGTGACGCTGCCGACGGCATATCTGCGCGGGCGAATCAGCGCCGCGTGCTATGCGAAGCTGGGCTGGAGCGCGTTGGTGGCAAAGGACGAGGGGCATTACGCCCGCCTCGCGCTGGCGCTCGGCACCGATAGGGATTTTCGCCGCGCGGCCCGTGCCGCTATCGCCGAACGTGCGGCCGCGCTGTTCGACGACGCCCGCCCGGTCAGCGAGCTTGCGGATTTTCTCGAGGGCGCGCTGCGGCCGCGCGCCTAGCCCGTTTCCATCATGTAGATCAGCAGATCGAGCGGCGGCGTGTCGGGCAGCACTTGCGTCAGCATGGCGTGCACCTGGCCGCGATGATGGGTCTGGTGATTGAAGAGATGGGCAAGGACCGTTGCGACCGGCAATGCGCCGGGCCGGCCGCCGGCGGACATGGTGCGGTAATGCAGGATGGAGGCGATGCGCGCCTCGTCCAGCGCGGCGCAGAACTCCACGATGCGCGCGTCTTCCGCCTCGCGCGCGCGACGCAATTGGGCGGGGTCGTCGTGGAGAATTTGGTCGAGTCGGTCAATCCCATGCTCGGTCGCGGTCAGGCGCGCGAGCCAGATCCGGTCGCCGGCCACGAGATGGTTGAGCGTGTTGTGTATGGAGCCGAAGAACGCGCCGCGATTCTTGCGATAGGCGGCATCGTCCAGCCGGAACGCCGCGTCGAAAAGACGGCGATTGGCCCAGCCGTTATAGGCGGCGAACTGGCGGAAGTAATCGGGCGTCGCGAGTACGGTCAAGTCCGGTCGCTCGACATTTCAAAATCGATGATGTCCATGGGCGCGGGTTTGATGCCGGCCTGGGTCAGCATGACGTGAATCTGGCCGCGATGATGGGTTTGGTGATTGAAGAGCGTCATCAGAACGAGAGCGAGCTTGGTCTCGGCGGGCGTGCCGTCCATGAATTTGTACTTCAAGGGCTGAACCAGCCGTTTTGCATCGAGGCCATCAACCATTCGCACGATCGCCGTATCCTCGGCCACGCGGGCGATGCGAAGCGCATCGAAATCCTTGTGCAGGATTTGATCAAGACTGGAAATCTCTGCTTTCCAGCCCTCGACCCGGCCGCGCCACAGCCGATCGACCACCAATAGATGGTTGAGCGTGTTGTGCACCGACCCGAAGAACGCCTTGCGGTCGCGCTTGTATTCGGCGTCCGACAGGCGCGCGCAGGATTCATAGAGACCCGAGTTCGCCCAAGCATTGAAGCGCGCGAGGGTCTTGAACATGTCGTGCAGCATCTTGTCTCCGATCCAGATTCGTACGCACGAAGTTGCGTTGGTCGATCGACGCACCCCAATGCATTACGGGCCAAGGATGGGAACGGCCGGGTCCCAGGTCAATATCCCCGAGGCCCAGGTTAATATCCTAAGTCAATATCCGTGCAGCCGCGGAATCAGGGCATCGGCTTGGCGCGACCCAGGACCACGAGATTGCCGGCCATCACTAGGCCCGCCCCGGCCAAACCCGAGGCCGTCCAGCGGTAATCCTCGAACACTGTCGAGACGGCGAGCGCAATCACCGGAAAAAGCACCATCGCGTAGGCCGCGCGGTCCGCGCCGATGCGCCCGAGCAGAGTCAGATAGGAACCGAAGGCGACGATCGAGCCGAGCAGCACGAGGAACGCGAACGAGACGATATAGGGCGTCGAATTATCGAAGACCAGTTCATGGCCGCGCGCGAGGGCAAATGCCAGGGTCAGCGCCCCGCCATAGGCCATGGCCATGGCGTTCGAGGTGAGCACGGAAATACCCGCTCGCTGATTGCGCGCGGAGAGAATATTTCCCCACGAGGCCGAAAGCGTGGCGAACAGCGCCAGCGCGAGGCTGACGGTCCGCGCCGCGCCGAAATCGAGGTCGTGCATTTCGGGCCAGAACAAAACGCACATGCCGGCAAAGCCGATGCCGCCGCCAAGGATGGTCCGCGCGCGTACCTTGGTGCCAAGAAACAACGCCCCGTTCGCGACATTGAGCCACAGCATGGTCGAAAACAGGACGGCGATGAGCCCGGTCGTAAAATGCAGGCTCGCGTAATAGAACAACACGTAATTGACGCAAAACAGCGTCAGGCCCTGGAGCGCCAGGAAGGCGTGATCGCGCGCGCCGAAGGCAAGGCGATGGCCGCGCAAAAGCGCGTAACCCATGAGCAGCGATCCCGCCGCCAAGAAGCGATAGGCAACCGACAGCTCGGGCGGCACGACGCCCAGTTGGAAGCGGATGACGAACCACGTGCTGCCCCAAATCAGCACCGTCACGCCATAGAGCAGCCAGTTCGTCATCGCTCGACCATCACGCGGCGACGCTAGCGGCAGGCATGAGGGCAAACAAGCCATCGGTCGCGCATGGCCAAGGGCGGCAAAAAATCCGGCCGCCCGCCTCCGTCGCCGCCCTGGGGAAGGAGCGGCGGCCCTGGCGGACGGCCGGAGCGCGCATGGGATCCTTAGCCCGCACGAAATCGGGCCGGGACATTCGTCACGCGCGCCAGAACGGCTTGCCGGCTTCGAAATACGCCTCGCCGGGATTCACGCCGATATCGCGCAGTGTGTAGGGATCGAGCCGGGCAAGCTCGGACCGCTGCCGGTCGCGCTTATGCCAGGCGACAAGGGTCGCCGCGAGTTTGCCGAGCGTGGCGAACAGACGTGAAGTACCCCGATCCGCCGCCTGGGCGGCGGGGAAACCGGGGTGGGAGCATAGGTCGAGGGCCATGGCGGTCTTCCTTTCCTATTCGATATTCTTATTGATGAAGGCGCGGCAATCAGCGCCTGATTTCAAGAAAATGGGGCTTTAACCGTGGAGCGACAAACGATATGTTCTCGTCTCATGAATGAGAAAAACTTATCTATAGGCTAAGCCATGCCGCGCCATTTGCCGCCACTCAATGCGCTGCGTGCCTTCGAGGCGGCGGCGCGCCATCTGTCATTCACCAAGGCCGCGGATGAGCTGAACGTCACCCAGGCCGCGATCAGCCATCAGGTAAAGGGGCTTGAGGAACGCTTGGGCGTGAGCCTGTTCCGCCGACAAAATCGCGCGCTGATCCTGACCGAGGCGGGGCAGTCCTATTTGCCCGCGCTCAAGGACGCCTTTGATGGCATCGATGCCGCGACCGCCCGCCTGGTTGCGCGCGACAGCGCCGGTGCCGTGACCGTGACGTGCTTGCCGTCCTTCGCCGCGACTTGGCTGGTACGCCGCCTCGGGCGCTTCCGCGCCATCCATCCAGATCTCGACGTGCGCCTGCTCACCAATGAACGCCTGGTCGATTTCGCGCGCGAAGACGTGGACATCGGCGTGCGCTACGGCACGGGTCAGTGGCCGGGGCTGGTGGCGGAAAAATTGCTGACCGAGGATTTCTTCCCCGTGTGCAGCCCTGCCTTGATCAAGGGCACAAAACCGCTCAAGAAGCCCGCCGACTTGAAGCACCACACTTTGCTGCACGACGACATGGAAATGAATTGGCAGCGCTGGCTGGTGGCTGCGGGCGTGAAGGGCGTCGACCCGGTGCGTGGCCTTCAGTTCTCAAGCTCGGCCATGGTGCTGCAGGCCGCCGTGGACGGCCAGGGTATCGCGCTCGGACGCAGCGCGCTGGCGGCGGGCTATCTCGCCAATGGCAAGCTCGTGCGGCCCTTCGAGTTGAAACTCGACCACGCGGCGGCCTATTACGTCATCTACCCGCCCGCCTATGCCCAGCGGCCGAAGGTCGCCGCCTTCCGCGATTTCCTGGTGGCGGAGGCGGCGCGCGCGGAAACGCCCGATGCCTGAGCCGCAACGGACCTGAGCCGAGGCGCGTCTGAGTCACGGAAAGTTTGAGTCGCAGCAAGTCTGAAACTCGGCAAGTTTGAATTGGAACCCGTCGGAACGACACCCGAATCGAACGCAATGCCATGGATGCCGTCCCGCTCGACACCCAGCACGTCCTGATCGCGCTTCTCGCCTTCCTCGCCGGTGGCTTCGTGAAGGGTGCCGCCGCCATCGGCTTGCCGACGGTGTCGCTCGCCATTCTGTCGACGGGCATGGATTTGCGCGCGGCGGTGGCGCTCATGGCCATTCCGGCCGCGTGCACGAATATCTATCAGGCCCTGCAAGGCGGCGCGTTCCGCCATTTGATGCGCCGGCACTGGCCGCTCGTGCTGTCGTGTCTTGTCGGCACGTCCGGCGGCACGTTCATTTTGTTCGCGTTCGATCCGGTGGTGTTGTCGGGCACGCTAGGCACGATCATTTGCCTCTATGTGCCCTTCGCCTTCCTGACCGTGCCGGTGACGATGCGGCCGGAATCGGAGCGGCTCTGGGGGCCGCCCGTCGGGGTCTTGACCGGCATGATCGCGGGCGCCACCGGATCTTTGCTGCTGCCGCTCATGGTCTATATCGACGGCTTGCGCCTGGATGCTGCGCGCTTTGTGCAGCTGACCGGCATCGCGGCGACCGCTATCACCGTGCCGATATTTCTCGGCGTCACGGGCCGTCTGGCCGCCGCGGGCGATCTGCCTTGGCAAGCGTTTCTCGTTCTCATTCCAGCCTTTGCGGGACTTTGGGCAGGCCAGAGCGTGCGCGCACGGCTGTCCCAGCCGCGTTTTCGCGCCCTCGTGCTGATCGTGCTGTTCGTCCTCGGCGCTAATCTCGCGCGCCGCGCCGTCCTCTAGGCGAGCGCCGGGCGGCGCCGTTCAGCCATAGATCTCGACATGCTTGGGCTGCGCCTTCACGCGCGCGAGCCAAGCGAGAATGTTCGGATAGGGCGACAGATCGATGTCGGCCTCGGGCGCGAGATGAGTGTAGGCATACAGCGATATATCCGCCACCGAATAGCGCTCGCCGACGAAAAAGCTCCGCCCCTTGAGGTGCTCTTCCATGATCTTGAGCGAGCTAGATGCGGTCGCCCGCGCGGCCACGTATTCGCCCTCGCGCTCCTTCGGCACACCCAACATCTTCTTGATGAAGCGCGCGATGGCGATGGTCGGCAAGACGCTGTCTTGCTCGAAACTCATCCACCGCACGACCTCGGCTTGATGGAAGGTGTCCTCGGGCAGCAAAGCGGTGCCCTTGCCGAGATAGAACAGGATGGCGCTCGATTCGACGAGCACCTGGCCCGGCTTGATCTCGAGCGCCGGAACCCGTCCCGAGGGCGATACGCGCAGGAAATCGGGCGATTTGACCGAGCCGTCATTTCGCCCCATTTCACGACGCTCGCAGACATGGCCCGATTGCGCCAAGGCCAAGCGGACCTTGTAGCAATTGCCCGAAGTCGGAAATTCGTAAAGCTTCATGGCCGGACTCCTGGTTGCGTAGGATGCGACTTGGTCAGCGCGCGGGCGCGCCGGGCATGGTGTAGTCGCGCAACACGTGTGCGACCCGAATGCGGTAATCGGCGAAAATCTCGGCCTTGCCCACTTCTTGCGCCTCGCGGTGGCGCGCACGTTCGCGCCAAACCTTGACCGCACCTTCGTCGCGCCAAGTCGAGATCGAGACGAACTTACCCTTGGTCGTCAAACTTTCGAAACGCTCCACCGAAACGAAGCCGTCGATGGTTTCGAGCTCGGCGCGCAATTCCCCGGCGAGCGCAAGATAATCCGCGGCACGCCCCGGTTTGGGCACGACCTCGAAGACGACGACGATCATTTCATCCCTTTGGCGATGAAGTCCTCGATGCGGTCGATGGCCGTCGTGACGGTTTCAGCCGATTTGGCGAAACACAGGCGCAGATAGCCTTCGCATTCCGGCCCGAAAGCGGCGCCGGGCGAGAGTCCGACATGGGCCTTCAGAACCAGATCCTTGGCGGCCTTAAGACTATCCGCCATGCCGTCCACCGCGAAGAAGGCATAGAACGCCCCATCGGGCCGGCCGATGCGTACGCGCGGATTCGCCGACAGGCGCTGGTGGACGATGTCGCGACCCTGGCGATAGCGCGCGACGGATTCGGCGACGAAGTCCTCGCCGAATTTCAGCGCTGCAACGGCGCCGTGCTGGGCGAAGGTCGTGGCGCAGGACATGTTGTATTCGCCGAGCATTTCGAAGGTTTTGGCGAGAGCCGGGGGATGGACCAGCCAACCCACCCGCCAGCCCGTCATCGCCCAGGGCTTGGAGAACGAGTTGACCACGATCACCCGGTCCTCGGGATCGGCGTGTTCGAGGAAGGACGGCGCGGCGGCAGCGCCCGAGAACACCAGGCGCGCGTAAACCTCGTCCGACATGATCCAAATGCCGCGCTGGCGGCAGAATTCGATCATCGCCTTCTGCTCTTCGCCGGTCATCGTCCAGCCGGTCGGATTGTTCGGCGAATTGACCATCAAGAGGCGGGTGTTGGGGCGCACCATCGAGAACAAGCGGTCGAGGTCGAGCGACCAGCGCCCGTCCTTGAAATCGAGCATCATGGTCCGGCAGCCGCCGCTCATGATGTGGACGATCTCGCGGCAATTGGGCCAGAGCGGCGCAACCGCAAGCACATCATCGCCCGGATCGATGATCGCCTGCCCCGTCTGCATGATCGCCTGCACGCCGGACGGCGTCACTGTCACGCGCTCGGCCGAGATTTTCCGACCATAGAGACGTGAATTGTAAATGGCCAATTCCTCGCGCAGCGGAGCGATGCCGCGATTGGGATTGTAAAAAGTTTGCCCGTCGGCGAGCGCCTTGGCCGCGGCGTCGCGCACGATCTTGGGCGTCGGCAGGTCCGGCTCGCCGAACCACAACGCGATGACGTCAGGCACCCCCTGGCCGACGAGCGATACCTCGCGGATGAGCTGGGGGGTCAGATTCTCGATCGCGGGACGCAGGCCCAACCGGCCGCGCGGTTCCACCGTGTTCATTGCGAACTCCTCGTTCCTGGCTTCAACCTGGCCTTGGCATCGGTTTTACCCTGGCGTCAGCTTTGTAATATGGGCAAGTCCTTGAACAGGTCGAGCGCCTCGGGATTGGCGAGAGCCTCCTTGTTCTTTACGGCCCTGCCGTGCACGACATCGCGCACGGCAAGCTCGGTGATCTTCCCCGAGCGGGTGCGCGGGATGTCGGCGATCTGCACGATTCGCGCGGGCACGTGACGAGGCGTGGTGTGGGCGCGAATTTCCGCCTTGATGCGGGCGGCAAGCGCCTCATCGAGCACGATGCCCGGGCGCAGCACGACGAACAGCACCACCCGCACGTCATTGTCCCAGTCTTGGCCGATGACCAGGCTTTCCACGACCTCGTGGACGCGCTCGACCTGGCGGTAGATTTCGGCCGTGCCGATGCGCACGCCGCCGGGATTGAGCACCGCGTCCGAGCGGCCGTAGATCACCATCCCGCCGTGCGCGTTCAACGATACGTAATCGCCGTGGCACCAGATATTGTCGAAGCGCTCGAAATAGGCCGCGCGATATTTCTTGTCGCCCGGATCGTTCCAAAAGCCGACGGGCATGGAGGGGAACGGCGCGGTGCAGACCAATTCGCCTTTTTCGCCGCGCACGGGCTTGGCGTCGTCGTCGAAGACATCGACCTTGACGCCGAGTGCACGACACTGGATTTCGCCGCGCCAGACAGGGCCGGTTGGATTGCCGAGCACGAAGCAGCCGATGATGTCGGTGCCGCCCGAAATCGACGCGAGATGGATGTCGGGTTTTACCTGGTTGTAGATGTAGTCGAAGCTTTCGGGCACCAGCGGCGAACCGGTGGAGGCGAGCGTCCGCACGCTTGCCAGCGAATGGGTTCGCCGAGGCTCGATGCCCGCCTTGGCCGCGGCGTCGATGAATTTCGCCGAGGTTCCGAGAAAGGTGAATTTTTCCGCATCGGCGAAGTCGAACAGCGCGTTGCCGTCGGGATGGAAGGGCGAGCCGTCGTAAAGCATCAGGCTAGCACCCGCGGCAAGGCCCGAAACCAGCCAATTCCACATCATCCAGCCGCAAGTCGTGAAATAGAACACCCGGTCGCCCGATTTTACGTCCGAATGAAGACGCAGTTCGACGAGATGCTTTAGCAGCGTGCCGCCAATGCCGTGGACGATGCATTTGGGTACGCCCGTGGTGCCCGAGGAGAACATGATGAACAGCGGCGCATTGAATGCCATGCGAGCGAACACGATGTCCTTGGCGGCGAAGGGCGCCACGAAATCGTCCCAATGCACGGCGTTCGCGATGCCATCGAGCGCAGGACGCGCGCGCGTATAGGACACCACGACGACACGCTTGAGTCCGGGCAAACCCGAGACCACTTCCCTGAGTTTCGCCACGCAATCGTGCGCCTTGCCGTTGTAGTGATAGCCCTCGACCGCGACGAGCACGGTCGGTTCGATCTGGCCAAAGCGGTCGAGCACGCCCTGGGCGCCAAAATCGGGCGAGGCCGACGACCACACCGCGCCGAGCGAGGCCGAGGCCAGCATGGCGATGATGGCCTCGGGCATATTCGGCAGGAATCCCGCCACCCGATCGCCCGCCTTCACGCCTTGGGCCGCGAGCGCCTGGGCCATGCGCGACGTCTCGGCATAAAGCTCGGCGTAACTCAGCCGACGCTTGACCTTGTCCTCGCCTCGAAACACCAGCGCCTCGCCCCCGTCGCGCCGGCGCAACAGATTCTCGGCATAATTGAGCCGTGCCGCGGGAAAGAATTTCGCCCCCGGCATGCGCGCCTTGTCGGTGATCACCGGCGAGTTGCACCGCTCGCCCACCACCTCGCCCCATTCCCACACAAAATCCCAGAACGCCTCGGGCGCCTCGACCGAGTGGCGCCACAGCGCATCGTAATCGGCAAATCCTTGTCCCACGCGCGCGCCATACGCAGCGGCGAAGGTGGTGAGATTGGCGGCCGCGACACGCGCGGGCGAGGGCGTCCAGAGCGGCTTTTCGGTCATGGGCATGATCTCGATGTCAAACAGGGCGCGGAAAATCCGAAAATCTGAAGTCGCATCTCGCGCCAAAATCCCGCATTTCGGCCCGGGCGTTCGCGCCCCATGATGCCACGGGCGCGAACATCCCATAATGCCATAGGTACGAACCTCCCTATAATGCCATAGGTGCAACCGGCGAGTCCGGGCACGACCGGAGCCCCATGCACAACCTCCTCGCCAGTCTCGCCGCCCTTGCCCCCGCCATCCGAGGGCCCTTGTGGATGGTCCTCGCCGCGGTGGGATTCACCGCCGGAGCCGGCTTTATCCGCCACATCTCGGCTGAAATCCACGTTTTCGAGATCGCTTTTTTTCGCTGCGTCTTTGGCCTTGCCTTCATGCTGCCATGGGTGTGGGCGAAAGGCTGGCACGCGCTCGGCACCAAGCGGCTAGACCTCTACACGGTGCGCGCGGTGCTCGGGCTTGTCGCCATGCTGAGTTGGTTCACGGCGCTTTCGCGATTGCCGCTGGCGGATGCGACCAGCCTATCCTTCACCACGCCGATCTTCACCGCCCTGCTCGCGGGCGCCATTCTCGGCGAGCGCCTGCACCTGCGCCGCTGGACCGCCATCGGCCTTGGCTTTGTTGGCATGTTGATCATCGTGCGCCCGGGAGCCGGCGCCTTCGATCCGGTGAGCCTTATCGCACTCGTGTCCTCGCTGTGCTTTGCCTCGGCGGCGATCGCGGTCAAGCTGCTCGCGCGGACCGAGCATCCCAACGCCATCATGACCTACATGACGATCTTTCTCGTACCCCTGACCGCGCTCGTCGTCACGGCTGCGCCCATGATCGGCCTGGGTCCGGGCTGGCAAATCGTCGATGGCCGCCAATTGCTGTATCTCGCGGGCGTGGGCGCCGGCACGACCATCGGCCATCTCGGGCTCACGCGCGCCTATGCGCTGGCCGACGCGAGCTATGTCCAACCGTTCCTCTACGCGCAATTGCCCATGGTTGCGCTCATGGCCTATTTCGCCTTCGATCAAGTGCCGACGGTGTATTCCTTCATCGGCGCGGCGATCATCGCCGGTTCGTGCCTTTATATCGTACAACGCGAAGCGGCAGCGCGCCGACGCGACCGCGTTGACGCCACCGAAACCCATTCCTAGCCTGGGCGCGAAGCGGAGAAGCACCATGACCTTCGACATCGCCTTTGCGCGCCGGCAATTCCCGCAGCTCGCCGACGGCTTCGGCTATTTCGACAACGCGGGCGGCACGCTGGTGCCGAAATCCGTGGTCGAGCGCATGACGTCATTCATGACCGAGTGCCAGGTTCAGCCCAAGGGCGTTTACGGCGCCTCGGCCGAGGCCGCGCGCCGGCTCGACGAGGCCAAAGCGCGCATGGCCGAGCTCGTTGGCGCGGGCGTCGAGGAAATCGTGATCGGCCACTCGACGACGTTGAACGTCTATGTCCTGACCCAGGCGATACGTTCCATCCTGAAGCCAGGCGACGAAGTGATCGTGACCAATCTCGACCACGAGGCCAATAGCGGCGCCTGGCGGCGGTTGACCGATGCCGGCGCCTTGGTGCGAGAATGGCGCGTCCATCCCGACACCGCCGATCTCGAAATCGACGATCTCAAGGCCCTGCTGAACGAGCGCACGCGCATCGTTGCGGTCACGCATTGCTCGAACGTCACCGGCACGTTCAATGATCTGGCGGAAATCGCGCGCCTGGCGCACGGCGCGGGCGCGCTTGTCTGCGCGGACGGGGTCGCGGGCGCCCCGCACGCCCACGTCAACGTCAAGACTCTCGGCGTCGATGTCTATCTGTGCAGCCTCTACAAGATTTACGGCCCGCACCACGCGATGATGTACGTCGAGCGCGGATTGATGCGCCGCCTCAAGGGCCAGAACCATTTCTTCATTGCCGAGGACGATCTGCCCCTGAAACTCAATGTCGGCGGATATGATTTCGAGGTCGTGGGCGCACTGACCGGCATCGCCGACTACATCTCGGCGTTGCACGATCGGCACTTTCCCGGCACCAATCGCCCCTTCGCGGATCAAGTGAAACCCGTGTTCGAGCTCGCCGCCCGAAGCGAGGCGGAGATCGCCCGGCCGCTCCACGACTATCTTTCGACGAAAAAAGGCGTGCGCCTGATCGGCACCAAGACAGGTGCTGCGCGCGCCCCGGTATTTGCCTTCGCCGTCGAAGGCCGTCTAGCGTCCGAATTTCCGCCCAAGCTGGCCGCGCACAAAATCGGCGTGCTGTCCGGACACTATTACGCCCAGCGGCTCATCGATGCCCTCGGCCTTTTGCCCCAAGGAGGCGTCGTGCGCGCGAGCCTCGCCCATTACAACACGGCCGAGGAAGTCCAGCGCCTGATCCGCGCGCTCGATGAAGCGATCTGAGGAGCGGCCGACCCTCCGACCCTGGGAGGTCAAGCGGACATTTGGTCGATAAAACGCGCGAGCTTCACGTCGCGCTCGGTAAGGCCGCCCGCGTCGTGCGAGGTCAGCGTGATCGAGACGCGGTTGTAAACATTCGACCATTCGGGGTGGTGATCCAACCGCTCGGCCTTGAGCGCCAC
The DNA here is from genome assembly GCA_046153685.1 of Alphaproteobacteria bacterium. Taxonomy (GTDB): domain Bacteria; phylum Pseudomonadota; class Alphaproteobacteria; order CADEGL01; family CADEGL01; genus CAMAPP01. The sequence continues at coordinate 8,060 of JBJXGH010000097.1, read as the reverse complement.
GCGCGCCATGAAGCCGAAGGCCTGGTTGAAATCCTTGAAGACGAAATCCCGGCGGATGGCGTCGCGGCCCTCGACTGCTTGCCAATTCTCGAGGGATTCAAGCGCTTGCGCCCTCGCTTCATCCGACAAAATCTGTGCCATGCACCCCTCCCGTTCGCCCATCCGCGCGCCTAGATATACGGGAACAAAGATATACGCGAACATGGTTGCCGCGGCCGCAAGAGGCAAGGCGGCGGGCAGCTGTAAATCGAGGCCTCAGAGGATAGGCAGGGCTTGAATGGCGCCACCGACAACACCGCCCTCGCTCGATGACATCGAGGCGCTTGCGACGGATGCCCTGCTGACGCTGCCGGCGCATCTGCGCGTGCGCATCGAGAACGTCGTCATCCGGGTTGACGAATTTCCCGACGACGAGGTTCTGGCCGAAATGGGCTTCGATTCGCCCTTCGATCTCATGGGTCTCTATCGCGGTGTTTCGCTCGACCGGCAAACGACCCAGGATGTCCGTCAAGACCTCGACATGATCTTCCTGTACCGTCGGCCGATGCTCGACTACTGGTGCGAGACGGGCGAGACCATGGCGCGCGTCGTGCGCCATGTGCTTGTTCACGAGATCGGCCATCATTTCGGCCTGTCGGATGCGGACATGGAACGCATCGAAAACCAGGATTGAATCGCCCGGGGAATGAAATGGCCGTAAAGCCGCTGTCCGCCGACCAGATGCGCCGCCGCACCGATCCGGCCGCACTCGGCTTCGAGACCACCGCGACGCTCAAGCCTGCGGACGAGGCGTTGGGCCAGGAGCGCGCGCTCGAAGCCATCGGCTTCGGGGTCGGCATGCGTCAAGAGGGCTACAATATGTTCGCCCTCGGCCCGACCGGCACCGGCAAGCATCGCATCGTGCGACATTTTCTCGAACACCAAGCCGCTGACCGCCCCGCGCCGCCCGATTGGTGCTACGTCCACAATTTCGCCGATCCGCACAAACCCAAGACGCTGACGCTGCCCACCGGCCGAGCGCGGCCGTTCCGTGCCGAGATGGAACATCTGATCGACGATTTGAAATCGGCCCTGCCGACCGCTTTCGAGAGCGACGATTACCGCGCCCAGCGCATGGCCATCGAAGAACGCATGAAGGAGCGTCACGAATCGATCTTCGGCACATTTCAGAAAAAAGCCCAAGAACGCAATGTCGCGCTCATCCGCACGCCGTCAGGTCTGGCGCTCGCGCCCATGTCCGGCACCGAGGTCATGGGTCCGGAGGATTTCGCCAAGCTCGACGCGAAGGTACAGGAGACGATCCGCGCGGAGATCGAAACTCTCCAGGACGAACTGCAGATCATCATGCAGAAGATGCCGCAATGGGAACGCGAGCATCGCGCGGCTGTACGCGAGCTCAACCGGCGTATCGCGACCTCCGCCATCTCCCATCTTGTCGAGGACGTGAAGAAACACTATCTCGACGTGGCGGCCGTGTGCGCGCACCTCGACGCGGTGCAGGCCGACATGGTGGAGAACGCCGAATCCTTGCTGCGTCCCGATGGCGCGCAAGGCCCGCGCGAGGGCGCGCCGCCCCAGCAGGGCATGGGCGAGACGCCGAACGCCGCGAACATCTTCAATCGCTACAAGATCAACGTGATCATCGACAACACCGGGGCGGCGGGGGCGCCGGTGGTGTACGAGGACAATCCGAGCCATCCCAATCTGTTCGGCAAGATCGAGCATCGCGCGCTGTTTGGCGCGTTGTTTACCGATTTCGGCATGATCCTGCCCGGCGCCCTGCATCGCGCGAACGGCGGCTATCTGATCGTGGACGCCCGCAAGATTCTGATGCAGCCCTTCGGCTGGGAGGAATTAAAGCACGCTTTGCGCAGCCGAGAGGTCCGTATCGAGCCCCTGGGCCTGGCCTTCGGCGCGGTCAGCACCGCCACGCTTGAACCCCAACCCATCCCGCTCGACGTCAAGGTCGTGCTGCTGGGCGAACGTGACCTTTACTACCTCATGTCCGGCCACGATCCGGAGTTCAACGAGCTGTTCAAGGTGCCGGTCGATTTCGAGGACAGGATCAAGCGCGATGTCGGCGCCATTCCCGGCTTCGCACGCTTTATCGCAGGCCTGATAAAGACCGACGCCCTAAAACCCTTCGATCGCGAGGCGGTCGCGCGCGTCATGGACCGGGCGGCGCGCATCACCGGCGATTCCGAGCGCCTCTCGACCCAGCTCGACGCCGTCGGCGGATTGCTACGCGAGGCGGATTACTGGGCCGATCAGCGCAACGCGACCGTCGTGAGCGGCAAGGATATCGACCAGGCGCTCGCCGCGCGCGTGCGCCGCGCCGACCGCATCCGCGAGCGCCTGCAGGAAGAGATCGAGCGCGGCACGATCCTCATCGACACCGCGGGTGCACGCGCGGGCCAGGTGAATGGCCTGGCCGTCCTGTCCATCGGCGATGTCGCGTTCGGCAAACCGAGCCGCATCACGGCGACGGTCGCTATCGGCAAGGGAGAGATCGTCGATATCGAGCGCGAAGTCGCCATGGGCGGACCACTTCACACCAAGGGCGTGCTGATACTCTCGGGTTTCCTTCGCCAGCGCTTTGGCGCCGACCGGCCGCTTTCACTCAAGGCCCGCCGCGTGTTCGAGCAATCCTATGGCGGGGTGGACGGCGACAGCGCGTCCTCGACCGAGCTTTACGCCATTTTGTCCGCTCTCTCGGACGCGCCCATTCGCCAAGGCTTGGCGGTTACGGGTTCGGTCAATCAATTCGGCCAGGTCCAGGCCATCGGCGGAGCGAACGAAAAGATCGAGGGATTTTTCGATTTGTGCCGCGCGCGCGGCCTCGACGGCAGCCACGGCGTGCTCATTCCCGCCGCGAACGTGAAGCACCTGATGCTGCGCGAGGATGTGGCGGAGGCGACGAACAAGGGGCTGTTTCACGTCTATCCGATCGAGACCATCGACCAAGGCATCGAGGTCCTGACTGGCACGGCAGCGGGCGAGCGAGGCGCGGATGGGCGCTTTCCTTCCGACACCGTCAATGGCCGCGCCCAAGCGCGCCTCGATGCGATGGCGCAGGCGGCGCGAAAATTCGCCGATGGCACTGGCAGGGAGGGGTCGTGAGCGAACCCGTCATACGCCGTATCCTGTTCGCGCTCGACGCGGCCACTGATGCGCCGGCATCGCTCGATGCCGCTATCGATCTTGCCGGCCGCATGCACGCCGAACTCGTCGGCTTGTTCGTCGAAGACATGAATCTGCTGCGCTCGGCGGCACTGCCCTTCGTGCGGCAAATCAATATCGGCACCTCGGACTGGAGTGCATTCAGCACCGAGACGGCGGAACGCGCGCTGCGCGCGCACGCCGAGGCGGCCCGCAGGCAGATGGAAGACTATGCCCGGCGCCGGCAGGTCGCGTTCTCGTTCCGCATCGCGCGCGGCGAGGTCGCGGCGGAAATCGCCTCGGCCGCCGAGGATGTCGATCTTGTGGTTCTCGTCGGCTTGTCGCGGCCCATCGCGGGGCGCATCCGGCTGGGTTCGAGCGCGCGCAACGCCGCGCGGCATGCCCGAGGCCCGGTCCTTGTGCTGCGCGAGGGGCAGTTGCGCGCAGATCGATACCTCGTCGCCTATGACGCGAGCGCCCAATCGGACAGGGCCTTGGCGTTCGGAACCTTGCTCGCACGCAGCACCGGCGCCGAAATTACGGCTGCCTTGCTTGCCGGCAATGAAGCCGAAGCCGCGGCGCTTGAACGCCGCGCGCGCGAGATCGTCGGCGCCATGGGCGTCCAGGTCCGAATCGAAATCTTGGGCGAGCCCACGCTTGTCGATCTGTGCGGCTTTGCGCGCCGGGCGGCGAATGCGGTTCTGGTGGTGGGCGCCGACAGCCCGTTCGCGCGCGGGCAGGCGGCCGAGGAATTGATGGACCGCGTGAGCTGCCCGCTCGTGATTGTGCGCTAGACGAGCGCCCGCACGCGCGCGCGTAGCGCGGGCACGATTTCGGCTTCGAACCACGGATTGCGGTTGAGCCAAAGACCGACCCGCCAGCTCGGATGGGGAGTGGGCAGGAAGGCGGGCGCGAAATCGCGCCAGCCGCGCACGGTCTCGGCAACGCCCGATTTCGCCGCCTTGCCGAGATAGCGCGCCTGGGCATAACCGCCGACCAGCAGGGTGAGGGAAATATTCGGCATAAGCGGCAAGAGGCGCGGATGCCAGAGCGGGGCACATTCGGGGCGCGGCTTGTTGTCGCCGCCCGCCGCATCGCGCCCCGGATAGCAAAATCCCATGGGCACGATGGCGATCCGCCGCTCGTCGTAGAAGGTTTCGCGGTCGAGACCGAGCCATGCGCGCAAGCGGTCACCCGAGGGATCGTCCCAGGGAATGCCCGACGCATGCACTCGCGTTCCGGGCGCCTGGCCGACGATCATCAGCCGCGCCGTTACCGTCGCCCGGAGAATGGGGCGCGGGCCTAGCGGCAAATGGGCCGCGCATAGGGCACAGGCACGCGCCTCGGCCAGGGTCTTGGCCAATTTCCGGACCATGGCCTGGGTCCGGTCGGTGGTTTGGGATTGAGGCCGGGTCAATTTCCGGGTCTGGGCCTTGGTCTGGGCCTTGGTCTGGGCCTTGGTCTGGGCCTGGGCCAAGGTCTTGGACATGGTCTTTGGGATCTTGGGCTTGGTCATAGGGAGCGCTGGAGACCGCCCCCTGGCGGCGCGGCGCGGGGCTGGTGCCGCCGCCCGACTGCCGATACGGGGCTTGGCCGCCAAAATCAGGGGTTTCCGCGCCATTCTTGCTCGCTATGATACCGCCGCTTCGAGCGGGGATGATTGCCGGTGGTTAGGGTCTTGTTTGTGTGCACGGGAAATATCTGCCGCTCTCCGACCGCGGAGGGTGTGCTGCGCCGATACGCCGAAGATGCGGGATTGGGGCAAAAAATCAAAACCGATTCCGCCGGCACACACGGCTACCATGTCGGCGAGCGGCCCGATCCGCGTGCGATCGCGGTCGCGGCACGTCGCGGCTTCGATCTTTCCGGCCAGCGCGCACGTCGCATCGCGGCCCGGGACTTCGAACGTTTCGATTACGTCGTGGCGCTCGACCAGGACCACAAGCGTTATCTGGCGAGTGCCTTCCGTGAAGGCGCGGGGACTGAAATCCGTTTGCTCATGGAATATGCCCCCGAGCTCGGCGCGCGCGACGTGCCCGATCCTTATGACGGCAGCGAAAGCGATTTCGAGCACACCCTCGATATGATCGAGGCCGGCGCGCGCGGCCTGCTCGAGGACATTCGCGGCCGGCTTTAGGCGGCGCTCGGCGCCCTCAGTCGTCCTCGGCCACCGCATCTTCGGCAAAGGAAGCGAAGCCCGCGCCCTCGAGCGCGAAACTTTCCTCGACCGCATAATCCGCACCGTATTTCGACAGATGGCTCGAGAACAGCGCGAAATGCTCGATCCAAATCGGCGGCAGGCGCACCGGCTCGTGGGAGCGCATGAAATCGCCCACTTGATCGGGGTGCGTGTCGCGCAGCCGGGCGATCGTGACGTGGGGGGTGAAGCGGCGGCGTTCGGGTTCGAAACCCGCGCGCACGATCGCGCGTTCGATCTTGGCTTGGAGCTGGAACAGCAGGTCCTCGCGCCGCACCCCGACCCAGAGCGAATGGGGAATCTGTCCTCGCTCGAAGGTGCCGAGGCGCTCGAGCGTCATTTCGAAGACGGGCGCGCGCACGAATTCGAGCGCCTCGATCACGTCTTCGTAGCGCGCCTCATCGATATCGCCGATGAAACGAAGCGTGAGATGCATGTTTTCAGGCGCAATCCAGCGCGCGCCCAGAATTCCCGCGGACATATCGGCCAGAAGATCGGTGGCTTCGTGGGGCAGTTCGAGACCGATGAACAAGCGAATCACGGGCGCCTCCTCAGATTCGGTTCGAGTTACAGAAAGAGCGACAACACGCCCGTATAGCCGTACAGCCGGTCGTGCGAGATTTCTCCGTTGCAGAAAAAACCGACGAGGGGAAAGTCGCCAAGCTCGGCGCGAATCGCGCGCAGCTCGACCGAACCTTCCCCGAACAGATTGGGGCCGCGCGCCAGGCAGGTGTAATACACCCCCGCACGCGGTGGACCCTTGATGCGCCGCTTCAACCCATCGAGCATGCGCGCCATGTCGCGGCGCGCCGAATCCTGGTCGCGCCGGCAGAACATCACCCTGTTGCCGGGCGCGACAAGGTCGCCAATCGCCACCCAGCCGCGCTGCGGGTCGATGCCGACCAAATTGCGCACGAGATAATCGCCGGTGTCGGAACCCGCGATCGGCAACGCGGCGTGGAGCAAGCGCACCTCCCGCGCCAGTTCTTCAAAACCGTCCACGCCCGCTTCGGACATCAAGGTATCGAGCGCCGATTCGCCGTCGAGTTCGAAGATCACGTTCTTCTCACCGGCCGTCACCGCGTGCGCCTTGCCGATGGGCGAGCAGCCCTGGGTGAGCCCGGTTGCAACCGCCACTTCGGCCGAGAACAGAACGCCCGATATCCCGCCCTCGGAGAGCCCGTCGGCCACCTGGCCGTGGCCCGCACGCGAGGACGTGAGGCCACCGACGAGATAGCTCGCCGTCGCCTCCGCCAGGCCTGCGACCAGTTCGGGCGTGGCGGGATTGCGCGGATCGCCGTGAACGATGCCGAAAGCGGGCTGGGCGATATAGAGCCAATCGCGCGCCGCCACGCGGAATGTCGCAAGGTCGCCGTCGATCGTCGGCACGATGCGGAAGGTGCGTTCGGGCAGATCGGCGAGCATGACGGCCATGGCGGGTTCGTCGAAATATTCGCGGCCCGTGGCGACGATGCCGATGCCGATAGTGCCCACCCAATGGGCGACACCCGTCGATTTCTTGAGATATGCCACCAGCGGTCCCAGATCGCCGGCCAGATGATCCGAGACATAGACGAAACCGAGCGAAGACTCGGCGGAGCCCAACTGGGCCACGCAGGCCTTGGCGGCGCGCGTCCAGTCCGGGGCGGCGGCGTGGGCGAGGCGAAATCCGCTCATCGGCCTCTCCGGTACGCGGGGAAGACGAACCCGCATGGCGCGCATGATACACGATTTTACGCCCTCGCACCGCCTAAGCGATCACATGCGTTGGCCCGTGTATTGGCCCATGTGACAGAACCGTGGCGAGCGGCTAAGAATTTCCCATGGTGGCCAGGCTCACATGACGATCAAGGACGGCCTCGCCCATCATCGGGCAGGGCGCCCCCAAGAGGCGGAGGCGACCTACCGCGCCATCCTGGCGAACGAGCCCGAAAACCCCGAGGCCTTGCACCTCCTGGGCGTGCTCGAACAACAGCGCGGCCGCCTCAAGTCCGCGATCGAATTGATGCGCCGCGCGATCGCTCTGCGGCCCAAGGCGCCGACCTATCACCGCAATCTGGGCACGGCCCTTCAGGCCCAAGGCGATTCGCCCGGCGCCGAGGCTTGTCACCGCGCGGCCTTGGCCTTGAATCCCGATTTTCCCGAAGCCCACCATAGCCTGGCCGAGGCCCTACGCACTCTGAACCGCCATCCCGAGGCCGAGACGCACTACCGCGCGGCCATCCGCCTGAAGCCGAACTTCGTGTTCGCCCATAACGGCCTTGGCTTGGCGCTGGCGGCGCAAGGCAGGCTCGCCGAAGCGGAGGCGCAGTACCGCACGGCGTTGACCCAGGATCCCAAATTCGCGCAGTCGATGACCAATCTCGCGCATGTGCTCGAGTTGCAAGGCCGCCGAAAGGAAGCCGAGAACGAATTCCGCCGCGCGCTCGCGCTCGATCCGAAATCACTCGCCGCACTCGTAAATCTCGGCAATCTGCTCAAGGAAACCGGATGCACGACCGAGGCTGCACGGCTTTACAACCAAGCCATCGCGATCAATCCGAGACTCGCCGCCGCGCACAACAATCTCGCCAATCTTTACAAGGACACCGGCAGGGCCGAACAGGCGCTCGCCCATTTTCGCCATGCGCTCTCGCTCGAAGCCGGTTTCGACGCTGCGCACACCAACATCCTCCTGACCATGCACTACGTCCCAGGATCGACG
>JBJXGH010000086.1:0-47716 GCA_046153685.1 Alphaproteobacteria bacterium | reverse complement strand
CAGCGCCTCGCGCATCTCGCCAAGGCTTTCGACATGCGCGTCATTGGCACGCGCCGCGATCCCTCGGCGGGCGCCGGCGCGGCCGACGCCGTGTATGCGACTGCGGAGCTGCCGAAATTATTGCCCGAGGCCGATATCGTAGCGCTCACCTGCCCGCTGACGACCGAGACCGAGAACATCGTGAACGCGGAATCGCTCGCGCTCATGAAGAAGGGCGCGGCACTCGTCAATGTCGCGCGCGGGCGCTGCGTGGACGAGGACGCGCTCGTCGCCGCGCTGGAGAGCGGCGCGCTCGCTTGTGCCGCGCTCGATTGCACGCGAATCGAGCCCCTGCCGGCGGATTCGAAATTATGGTCGTTCGCCAATGTGCTGATCACGCCCCACACCGCGGGCGAGACGCGGCGTTACGAGGCCAATGTGATTGACCTATTGCAGGACAATCTCGGCCGCCTCTGGCGCGGCGAGTCGGAATTGCGCAACCAGATCGTCTGAGGCGCTACAACAGCGCCGAGGCGATCTCGTCCCATTCCGCGGGCAGGGTCGCCTTGGAATGGGATTTCCGCGCCCGGCCGTACCAATGGCCGGCGTTTTTTTCGTCGCCCTCGACGCGATGCAGATGGGCGTGAACCCAGGCGCCGATTTCATTGTCCTCGTCTTGCGCGAGCGCGTGGGCTTTGTCCCAATTCCCCTTGGCGACGTGCCACAGCGCAAGCAGGGGCCGGCCGAGCCCCCGTGGCGGGGCGTCGTTTGCGAGCGTGGCTTTGAAGGCGGCAAGATCCATCGGGACAGCCTAGCAAATATCCGCGCCGCCCGCACCGCGACCCAAATTGTGCATCGCCCCCCCAACCGACGCATCGCGAATCGGTTAACTCTTGAATCGACCTTGGGGGCTGGGCTCGGCTAGGCTTGTTCCGGCGGGGCGGCCGGGTTCGTCGGCCGCGAGCGGGGAGGATAGCAATGAATCTCGATACACCCGAATTGCGGGCGTTCCGGCAGGAGGTGCGCGATTTCTTCGCCCGCGAGCTGCCCGAGGACATCCGGCGCAAGGTCGCCGAGGACCGCATGGATCTACCCAAGGACGATCAGCGCCGCTGGCACGATATCCTGGTGAAGAAGGGTTGGGCGGTGCCGAGTTGGCCCGTCGAGTGGGGCGGCCCGGGATGGGACGATGCGCGCCAATATATCTACGAGCGCGAGTACGCTCTCGCCGATGCGCCGCGCCACATGAGCTACGGCATCAATCTGCTCGGCAAGTCGATGATGAAATTCGGCACCGAGGCACAGAAGACGCGGTTCCTCACGCGCATCCGCAATGGCGACGATTTCTGGTGCCAAGGCTTCTCCGAGCCCAATGCCGGCTCGGACCTTGCCTCGTTGCAATGCAAGGCGGTGCGCGAGGGCGATAGCTATATCGTCAACGGATCGAAGATGTGGACGAGCGAGGGGCACATCGCCGATTGGATTTTCTGCCTGGTGCGCACCGACAGCTCAGGCAAGAAGCAATTCGGCATCACCTTCCTGCTCATCGACATGAAATCTCCAGGCATCGAGCTACAGCCCACCTGGACCTATGACGGCGGCGGGCGCGAGGTCAACCAGACCTTTTTCACCGATGTGCGCGTGCCGGTCGAAAACCGCCTGGGCGACGAAAATCAGGGTTGGAACATCGTCAAATATCTTCTCGGCATCGAACGCTTCGGCACGGCCGAGGTTTCGCGTTCGCTCGCCATGCTCGCGCGCGTGAAGCGGTTCGCCGCGGGCGCGCGCCATCGCGGCGGCAGGCTGATCGACGATCCGGCGTATTCGCGCAAGATCGCCGAGGTCGAAATCGATCTGCGCGCGGTCGAGTTGACCGAAATGCGCCTCTTGTTCGGCGGCTCGCCCGCGGGCGCGGAGGCTTCCTTGCTCAAACTGCGCGGCACCGAGGTGCAGGGCCGCATTCTCGAACTGCTGTACGAGGCCGTCGGCTCGCACGCCCAGGTCCGCGTGGGCGATCTCGAGGCGGCAACGGGCGTGCCCGCCGGCCCGAACGAAGCCCGGCACGCGGGCACGGCATATTTCAACTTCCGCAAGACCTTGATCTATGCCGGCTCGAACGAAATCCAACGCAACATCATTGCCAAGGCCGTTCTCGGTCTCCGAGGTTAGTCATGCAGTTCACCGACGAACAGAATCTGTTGCGCGACAGCGTCGCGCGGTTCATCGACGACGAATACGAATTTTCGCGACGCCAGAAGATCGTCGCGGCGGAGCCGGGGTTTTCGCGCGCCCATTGGCAACGCATGGCGGCGCTCGGCTGGCTCGGCGCCGCTTTGCCCGAAAGCCATGGCGGACTCGGCGGCGGGGCGGCCGAAATGGCCATCGTCATGGAACAATTCGGCCGCCGCCTGGTGACCTCGCCCTATCTCGTTTCGGTGGTCATGTCCGGTTCCACCCTGTCCGCCGCCGGCGGCGAGGCGCAAAAATCCCATTGGTTGCCCGCGATCGCCGAGGGCCGCATCCTCGCCTTCGCCGAGGGCGAGGCGGCGGCGCGCCATGATCCGGCCTTCGTCGAAACCGTGGCACGGCGCGACGGCGCGGGCTATGTGCTCGACGGCGCAAAACATCTCGTGCCCTTCGCGTCCGAGGCCGAGGCGTTTTTGGTGAGCGCGCGCACGGGCGGCGAGCGTTCGGCGCCCAAGGGCATATCGCTGTTCCTCGTTCCGGCCAAATCTTCGGGCGTTTCGCTTAAGCCTTACCGCACGCATGATGGCGCGCGCGCGGCGGATCTGGTGCTGGCGGGCGTGCGCCTGGACGGCGATGCGCGCGTGGGCGCCGAGGGCGAGGCGTTCGGCGCGATCGAGCTCGCGCTCGATCACGCGGCTGCGGCGATGTGCGTCGAGGCCTCGGGCGCCATGTGGGCGGTGCACGATCAGACGCTTGCCTATATGAAGCTCCGCACCCAGTTTGGCCAGACGCTCGGTTCCTTCCAGGCGCTCCAGCATCGCATCGTCGACGTTTACATAAAGTGCCAGCTCGCCCAATCCATGGCCTGGGACGCGGTCGCGGCGCTCGATAGCGCCGATCCGGCCGATCGAGCGCGTCGCGTCTCTGCCGCCAAGGCCCATCTCGCCGGCGCCGCCATGGCGGTCGGCAAGGAAGGCATCCAGTTGCACGGCGGCATCGCCATGACCGACGATCTTGCAATCGGCCACTACTTCAAGCGCCTCGCGGCCATCGCCCATACCTATGGCGACGGCGAATACCACATGGAACGATTTCGCCGCCTGTCGGGATTGGGCGGCAATATCGGATGAGCGCGCTGGTCGGTCGGCATTCGCCACCGCGTGCCATCGAAACCCCGCCACGGGGCACGGATCATCGAATGAGAGGAAGAAAGCCATGACTGACCAACCCATCGTGCGCACCGAACGCAAGGGTGCCGTGCTGGAAATCCTGCTCGACCGTCCGCCGGTCAATGCCATCAACCGCCCGACGAGCCGGGCGTTCTATCAGGCCTTCCGCGAATTGCAGGACGAGCCGTCCTTGCGCGTCGGCCTCATCACCGCCCCTGGCCAGCGGGTCTTTTCGGCGGGCTGGGACTTGAAGGAAGTCGCGAGCGGAAATTACCAGCGCCATCTCGAGGACGATCCCCAGCTCGGCAGCGGGCCCGGCGGGTTCGCGGGCATCACCAATTTCAAGGATCTCGACAAGCCCGTGATCGCGGCGGTCAACGGTCCGGCCATCGGCGGCGGGTTCGAAATCGTGCTGTCGTGCGATGTGATCGTCATGGCGGATCACGCCTATTTCGCCCTGCCGGAAATGCAACGAGGATTCCTGGCGGACGCGGGCGCGGTCCAGCGCCTGCCGCGCCGCATCCCGTACAATGTGGCGATGGAAATGCTGCTCACCGGCCGCCGGATGGATGCGGCCGAGGCGAAGCACTGGGGCCTCGTGCATCAAGTCGTGCCCCACGCCCAGTTGATGACGGTCGCGCGCGCATTGGCCCAGGAAATCGGCAAGGGCGCGCCCTTGGCGCTTCAGGCCCTGAAGGCGGTCATGCGCAAGATCGAGATGATGCCGCTGCACGAGGCGATGGCCGTGACCAAATCGGGGCGCAGCGGCCTGCCGATTTACGAGCGCATGAACTCTTCGGAAGACTTCATGGAAGGGCCGCGCGCCTATGTGGAAAAGCGCGAGGCCGTCTGGAAGGGCCGCTAGCGGCGCGTGCGGCGTCGGGCCCGCTTGGTCTTGGGGGGGGTGGATTTCGTGGGTCTCTTGGTTGGGGCTTTCTTCTTCGCGCTTTTCCCCTTCGTGGACTTTCGGGCCGCGCGCGCCTTTTCGGGCCGCGCGGTTTCGCGCAGCAGGGCCTCGGTGTGCTCGCCCAAGACCGGTGCCGGGCGGCGAATCGTGACGGGGGTGCGCGAGAACTTGAGCGGCGTGTGCATCAGCCGGATCGGTCCCGCGACCGGATGGTTCATGTTGGCGATGAGGCCGCGCGCCTCGACATGCGGGTGCTTTAGCACCTCGTCGTGGGAGAGCACGGGTGCCGCGGGGATGCCCGCGCGTTCGAGCGCCCCGAGCCACTGGGCAGCGGAGCGCTTGCGCATGTATCCGGTCACGATTTCGACCAGGGCGTCGTTGTTCTCGATCCGCTTGGCGTTCGATGCAAAACGCGGATCGGCGAGCAGTTCCGGCGCCGCGATCACGGTTTCGCAGAACTTTGTCCATAGCGCCTGGGTAGCGGCACCCAGCACGATATAGCCCTCGGCGGTGGGGAATATCTGGTAAGGCGCGGCGTTGCGGTGCTTCTGGCCGATGCGTGTCGGCCGCTTGCCGGTGGTGAAATAGCCGGCGACCTCGTAGGGGCAGAACGACAGCGCGGATTCGAAGAGCGAGGCATCGACCATCTGGCCCTTTCCGGTCCGCTCGCGGGCAAATAGCGCGTTCAACGTGCCGAGCGCGCCGTACATGCCGCCTGCAAGGTCGGAGATGGGAATGGGCAGGCGGTGGGGCTCGCCGTCCTCGGCGCCGCAAATCGACATGAGACCGGACATGGCCTGGGCCATCAAATCGAAGCCGCCGTTTTGCCGGTGCGGCCCGGTTTGGCCGTAGCCTGAAATCGCGGTGTAAACCAGGCGAGGATGGCGCGGGGCGAGCTGTTTGTAGCCGAGGCCGAGCCTTTCCATCGTGCCGGGCTTGTAATTCTCGACCACCGCGTCGGCGCTCGCGATCAACTTCTTGCAGGCCGCAAGCCCGTCCTTGGTGCGCAAATCCAGAACGATGCTGCGCTTGTTGCGGTTGGCTTGGAGGAAAAAGGCGCTCATCCCGCCCATGAACGGCGCGCTCTTGCGCGACTCGTCGCCGATACCGGGGCGCTCGACCTTGATGACATCGGCGCCCATATCGGCGAGCAGCATGGTGCAGAACGGACCCGCCAGATGGGACGTGAAATCGATGATGCGGATATTGTCGAGCGCCTGTGCCATTTTACTCTCCCCGGGGCAGGCTATGGGCGGCTACTATCGCGGGCGCGCCCGCATGAGGGCAAGGTATAACCAAGAAGGCAGAACCATGGCAAAGGACGCTAAAGACAACGACCATATTCTGGTGCGGCGCGACGACCCGGCGGTGCCGGTGGTGGTGCTCAATCGCCCTGAACGCAAGAATGCGGTCTCTTTGTCCATGTGGCGGACGATCGCGACGTTGTTTGGCGATTTCGCCGCCGACAAGGCGGTGCGCGGCGTGGTGGTGACGGGGGCGGGCGATTCGTTCTGTGCCGGCGCCGACATCTCCGAATTCAAGACGGTGCGCAAGGACGCCAAGGATGGCGCGATTTACGACACGGCCGTGCGCGAGGCGACCGAAACCATCGTGCACCTGCCCAAGCCGACCGTGGCGGCGATATCGGGGTTTTGCATCGGCGGCGGCGTGGCCTTGGCGCTGGCATGCGATTTTCGCATCTCGGACGGCACGGGCAAGTTCGGCGTGCCTGCCGCGCGTCTTGGCATCGTCTATAGCCGGCTCGAATGTCAGGCCCTGATCGCCGCGATCGGCGCGGCTTCGACCAAGCGCATTCTGTTTGGCGGCGCGCGTATCGACGCGGCCGAGGCCGCGCGCATCGGTTTGATCGACCAATCGGTCGCTTCCGATCCGGTCGGCGCCGCGCGCGCGTATCTTGCGCCCATGGCCGAGAACGCGCCGCTCAGCATCGCCGGCATGAAGCTCATCGTGAACGCCCTGGCCGAGGGCCAGGCGGACGCACGCCAGGGCGAGATCGCGGCGGCCACGCGCACGGCGCTGGAAAGCGCCGACTATCGCGAGGGCGTCAAAGCCTTCGGTGAGAAACGCCCGCCGCGCTTCACCGGCATCTGAACAGCACAACCCGGGACACCGAACAGGGGAGATTTGACGCAATGAAACGCGCGATTCAAACGGGAATTTCCACCCATAATCGGCCTTTCGAATGGGCCGTCGTCTCCAACGGCATCTGTTATACCGCCGCAGCACCCTTGCACGCCGACGGCACGCCCGAAACGGGCGCCATCGGGACCCAGGCGCGTCTTGCGCTCTCCAACCTCGCCAAGCAGCTCAAGGCTGCGGGCGGCTCGATGGCCGATGTGGTGCAGGCCATGCTGTACGTGACCGACCGCGCCTTCATCGATCCCATCACCGAGGAATGGGCGGCCGCCTTCCCCAAGCCCTATCCCAATCGTGCGACCGTAATCGTCAAGGAAATCGGCGTGCGCGGGGTTGGCATGGTCGTCATGGCGACTGCTCATGTCGGATCGGGCGGCGGCAAGGCGGCAAAGGCCGTGGGCAAGGCAAGGATGGCGAGGAGTTCCAAGCGCGGCGTCAAGCGCGCGCTGAAGAAGCCGGCGGCGCGGAAGTCCGCCAAGCGCGGCAAGCGCCGCTAGATGCCGGCGGGCATGGCGGGGCCTTGGGCGAGCTGGGTTTTTACCAGGCGCGCGAACGCCCCGTTTCGTGCCAGCAATTCGGCATAACCGCCCCGCTCGACGATTTGACCTTGGTCGAGCACCAGGATGAGATCGGCTTCGCGGATCGTCGATAAGCGGTGCGCGATGATGAAGGTCGTGCGCCCTACCATCAGCGCGGCGAGGGCCTGCTGAACCTTGGCCTCGGTTGCGGCGTCGAGCGCGCTCGTCGCCTCGTCGAGAATGAGGATCGGCGGATTCTTCAGGAGAGCGCGGGCGATCGCGAGACGCTGGCGTTCGCCGCCCGCTAGCGTCCTGCCGCGTTCGCCGACGAGCGTGTCGTAACCTCGCGGCTGGGCGGCGATGAAATCATGCGCTTGGGCCTGACGCGCCGCTATCTCGAGTTCCTCGATCGTGGCGTCCGGCCGCCCGACGGAGAGATTGTCCGCGATCGTGCGGTAAAACATCGAGCTGTCCTGGAATACGACGCCGATATTCCGCCTGAGCGAGGCAAGCGTCACGTCGCGAATATCGGTGCCGTCGATGGTGATGCGTCCGGCTTGGGGATCCCACAGGCGATGGAGCAGAGCCATGGCGGTGCTCTTGCCGGCACCTGTCGGACCGACCAATGCCACCACGCCGCCCGCGGGGGCGGTGAAGTTCAAATCGCGCACCGCTTGACGAACGCCGTCATACGATAGGCCCACGCCCTCGAAGCGCACCTCGCCGCGCACGCGGCCGAGCTCGATGGCATCGGTCTTCTCGACGACAGAGGACCGCGCGTCCATCACCCCGAAGAACTCGACCAATGAAGGACGCTGAAAGAACAACCGGCCGGCGAAGCTCATCGCCTGTTCCAGACGCCCGATCATCAAGGTGGCGAAGCCCATGAAGCTCACGATTTCGCCGACCGTGGTCTCGCCCCGGAGATAAAGCCACGTGCCGAGCAGAAAGATCGCGATCACGGTCAGGGTGGACGAGGTGCGGGTCAGCACCGTGACCACCGCCCACCAGGTGAGCACGGGAAATTGCGCGCGCAAGACCTTGGCGGTGAGCACGCCCAATTGCTGCGCCTCCAGCGCGAGACGGACAAAGCTTTGGATGAGGTTCACATTGCCGAGCGAATCGCTCACGCGCTCGGCGAGTTCGGAATGGGTGTCCTGCACCCGGGCCTGGGCGCGCTCGGTGCGCTGGATGACGAGGGTCGAGAGGCTGGCAAAGACCAGCAGCAAGACGATCAGCAACAGGCCGAGTTTCCAATTGAGCGCGAGTGTGAACGGCAGCATGACCAACAGGATGACGAAGGTCGAAAGATGTTCGCGGAAAAACGCCAGCCAAATGCCGAACAGATTGTCCGCGCCCTCGAACATGACCTTGAGTATGCGGCCGGAATGGGTGCCTGTGTGGTAGGCCAGCGGCAAGGCCACGACATGCTCGAAATAGGACGCCATCGCGGCCAGGCGCTGGCGATGGGCCATGCGGTCGGCGTGCAGGGAAATCAGGATGTTCGCGCCAATACCGGCCAAACCCACCCCGCCCCAGACGACCAGGAGCTCGAAACTCCGAGACCATACATCGTCGGCTTGCTTGCCCGCCGCGTTGGCTAAGGTATCGACCACGCGGCCGAACAGCAGCGGCTCGACGAATTGCAAACCCGCCAGCGCGAGATTGGCGCACGCCAGCGCGATCGCCAGGGTCCGCTCGGTGCGCAAGAGTCCGAGCACGCGCGCATATGTCCCGAAAAATCCCATCAACGCCCCGGCCATTGGACCCGAATCCGGCACCTCGCCGGGTCGATCCGCGTTGGGGGGTTTACGCCAAGATGAGCGGATTTGCCACCGCTCCGGCGATCGCGGCCTCAGGCCGCGTCGCGCCGGGTCGAGGAGCTGGGTTTGGTCTCGGCCGGACGTACCGTTCGGGCGGGAAACAGCCGGCGCAAACCAATGTAGAAGATGGGGGTGAAAATAAGGCCGAACGCGGTCACCCCGGCCATACCGAAGAACACCGCCGTGCCGAGAACCTGGCGCATTTCCGCCCCCGCCCCCGTCGCGATCACGAGCGGGACCACGCCCAGAATGAAGGCGAGCGAGGTCATGAGAATGGGCCTGAGGCGCGTGCGCGCGGCTTGCACGGCGGCTTCGAGCGCGTCTTTGCCGTCGTCCTCGGCCTGTTTGGCGAACTCGACTATCAGAATCGCGTTCTTCGCCGCGAGGCCGATCAGGACCACGAAGCCGACCTGGGCCAGAATGTTCACGTCCATGCCGCGCGCAAGCAGGCCCGTCACCGCCGCAAGTAGGCACATGGGCACGATCAGGATGACGGCAAGCGGCAGAACCCAGCTTTCGTACTGCGCGGCCAGGAGCAGGAAAATGAACACGACCGAGGCGAGGAAAATGTAGATCGTATTCCCGCCGGCGAGCTTTTCCTGAAAGGCGAGTTCGGTCCACTCATAGCTGAATCCCGGCGGCAGGCGTTCGGCGGCGATCGCCTCCATCGCGGCCAGCGCCGCGCCAGTCGAGACTCCGGGCCGGGCCGAGCCCTGGACCTCGGCGGCGGGGAAAAGATTATAGCGCGGTATCCGGTACGCGCCCGTGCCGTCGCGCAACGTGGTGACCGCACCGATGGGCACCATCTCGCCCTTGTCGTTGCGCATCTTGAGATTCGCGATGTCGCGGAAATTCTCGCGTGCGCGCGCCTCGGCCTGGGCGGTCACGCGGTAAGTGCGGCCGAGAAAATTGAAATCGTTGACGAAGGCCGAGCCGACATAGACCTGTAGTGCCTCGAATACGCGTTCGGCCGGCACGCCGAGCATCTCGGCGCGCGCGCGGTCGATATCGGCGATGACCTTGGGTGTGCGGGTGTTGAACAACGAGAACACGGCCGCGAACTGTCCGCTCCGGTTGGCCTCCTGCACGATGTCCTGCATGGCCGCTTCCAGCGCCTCCGGGCCGTGGTTCTGCCGGTCCTGGATCATCATCTTGAAACCGCCGCCGGTGCCGATGCCGCGCACGGGTGGGGGTGAGATGGTGATGATGAAGCCGTCCTGGATGGCGCCGAGGCGCTTGCTCAGCTCGCCCCGGATGCGATCCGCGCTCAGGCCCTTGGCCGCGCGCTCGGCGAAGGGGGTGAGTGGCGCGAAGATGGCGCCGCCATTGGGGGCGTTGGTGAATGTCGCACCGTCGAAGCCGGCGAAGGGCACGGCGTGGGCGACGCCCTCGGTGCCAAGGATGATGTCCGCGGCCTGGCGCACGACCGCATCGGTGCGTGCGAGACTCGATCCGGGGGGCAATTGCACGACGGTGATGAGATAGCCCTGGTCCTGCGCGGGAATGAATCCGGTTGGTGCGCGGCCAAGCTGAAGCCCGGTCAAGGCCAGAAGGCCGACATAGACCACGCCGCCGCCGACGAGCATGCGCGCCAGGCGCCGCGTCATCAGACCGTAGCCGCCCGAGATGCGTTCGAAGCCACGATTGAAGGCGCCGAAGAATCGGCCCGTGGGACCCATTGCCGCGCTTTCGGCGTGCGCGCCTTTGGCGTGGCCGCGGAACAGCAGGGCGCACAGCGCCGGACTCAGCGTCAGAGAAACGAAGCAGGAAATTACGGTCGCCGCCGCGATGGTAATGGCGAATTGTCGGAAGAACTGACCCGTGATGCCCGGAACGAAGGCAGCAGGCACGAACACAGCGCTCAATACGAGCGCAATCGCAATCAGCGCGCCGCCGACCTCGTCCATGGTCTCGTGCGCCGCGCGCAGGGAATCGAGGCCCTCGCGCAAACGGCGCTCGACGTTCTCGACCACCACGATCGCGTCATCGACGACGATGCCGATGGCCAGAACCAGGCCGAACAGCGAGAGATTGTTAAGCGAATAGCCAAACGCCGACAGCACGGCGAAGGTGCCGATGAGCGAGATCGGAATCGCCACGATGGGCACGATGGAGGCGCGCCAGGTCTGAAGGAACAGGATTACGACCAGCACGACGAGAACGACGGCCTCGAAGATCGTCACGATCACCGCTTGGATGGATTGCGCGATGAATTCAGTGGGGTTGTAAACGATGTCGTAGGCAAGGCCGGCGGGAAAATTCCTCGACATCCCCGTCATCGTGGCTTTCACCGCCTTCGCCGTATCAAGGGCATTGGCGCCGGGAAGCTGGAAAATGAGAATCGGCACCGCCGGCGTGCGGTCGAGATAGCCGAGGGTGTCGTAATCCGCCGCACCCAATTCGACCCGCGCCACGTCGCGCACGCGGGTCACGCGCCCATCGGGTGTGGACTTGACTCGGATATTGCCGAATTCCTTGGGCTCGATCAGACGGCCCTGGGTTTCGATGGTGAGCTGGAACGCGCTCTGCCCGGCGCTCGGCGGGCGGTTGAGCGCGCCGGCGGCGACCTGCATGTTCTGCGCGCGCAAGGCTTGGACGACCTCGCCGGCCGTGATCGCGCGGGCGGCGAGTTTTTCGGGATCGAGCCAGATGCGCATGGCGAACTCGCGCGCGGCGAACACGCGCACCTCGCCCACGCCATTGACGCGCGCCAGCGCGTCGCGCACCTGCAACAGGGCGAAGTTGGAGATGTAGAGCTGGTCGCGCGATTCATCGGGCGACAACAGATGGATGACCATCATGATGTCGGGCGAATTCTTGCGCACCGTCACGCCCAGGCGGCGCACGTCTTCGGGCAGGCGGGGTTCGGCGACCGCCACGCGGTTCTGCACCTGGACTTGCGCCTTGTCGAGATTGGTGCCGAGCTTGAAGGTCACCGTGATCGCCAAGCGTCCGTCGCCCGTCGCCTGCGAGGACATGTAGATCATGTCCTCGACGCCGTTCACCTCCTGCTCGATGGGCGTGGCCACGGTATGGGCGACCGTTTCGGCCGAGGCGCCGGGATAATTGGCGCTGATCACCACGGTCGGCGGTGCGATCTCGGGGTACTGCGCGACCGGCAGCGCGAAATAGGCCAGCCCGCCGACTAGGGTAATGAGGATCGACAGAACGGTCGCAAAAATCGGCCGGTCGATGAAGAAATGCGATAGCCGCATGGCGTCAGCCCGCCGGCTTCGGCGGTTCGACCGTGCCCGGCTGGGGCGTTACCTTTTCGCCGGGTCGTGCGCGCATGAGGCCGTTGATGATGACCCGGTCGGTCGCGGATACGCCCGAGCGGATGATGCGCAAGCCGTCGATCATGGGGCCCGGGCGCACCACTTGCGGCACAACCGTGCCGTCTTCCTTGACCGTCATCACGACCTTACTCGACTGATCGGTGAGCAGCGCCGAATCGGGCAGCAGCAGGACCTCGTGCGGCTCGGACCCGGGAATGCGCAGCCGGCCGAATTGGCCGGGCGTGATGAGCTGTTTGGGATTGGCGAACAATGCGCGCGCGCGAATCGTGCCGGTGCCGCGATCGACGCGGTTATCGACGAAATCCATGCGACCCCGGAGCGTCCATTCCTGCTCGTCGGGCAGCCTGGCTTCGACCTTGAGAGAATTGTCGCGCGCGGACTTCATCTTGCCCGCCGCGACCGCGCGCTGATAGGCGAGAAACTCGGATTCGCTCATGTCGAAGACAAAGCGCACCGGATCGAGCGAAACGATGGTCGTGAGCAGCGAGGCCTCTCCCGCATTGTCGCCCGCGATCAGATTGCCGACGCTCATTTCCTTGCGGCCGATGCGCCCGGAAAGCGGTGCCGTAACGCGGGTATAATCGAGGTTGAGTTTGGCCGCGCGCACCTGCGCGCGCGCGCCCTCGACCAGGGCTTCGGCGCGCTTCTTTTCCTCGACGCGCTGATCGAATGCGCTGGCGGACACGAAATCCTTCTTGCGCAAGGCCTCGTTGCGCTCGACCTGGCGCGCAGCCAATTCGAGCTGCGCCTGGCTTTGATGGAGCGCCGCCTCGGCCGTCGCCATGCTTGCCTCGTAGGGGCGGGGATCGATGACGAAAAGCAGCTCGCCGCGCCTCACCATCTGGCCGTCTTGGAAATGGACCGATTGCAGATAGCCGTTCACGCGCGCGCGGACCTCGACAAAGTCCACGGCCTCGAACTGGCCGGCGAATTCGTCCCATTCGACGACCGTGCGCGCGAGCGGCGCCGCTACGGTGACGGGGGGTGCCCCGCCCGGAAAGCCGCCCCCGGCCGGCGCGCCAGCGCGACCGAACAGCCAATAGCCGCTCGCGCCCGCGACGAGCAGCAAAGCGGCAACGACCCATTTCGCGCGCGCGGAATGCGCCCGCAAGCGCTCGGCCACGCGGGTCAATCCCTGGCCTGGACCGCCCGGCGGGTTTTCGGGCGGGCGGGAGATTTCGTTCATGCTCTGCTTCCTTGCCGCGCGGGGCGAGGGGCGTGGAAACTAGCCGATCCCCCTAGCCGGGCCAATTTCTTAATCGCCGGGCGATAACACAGATGACTGTCTTATGTCCGTCGGCGGGGTCGCAAAGGCAAGGCCAACAAGGGATTTTCCGGCCAGGAGTGCTTGGGGTACCGCCCGCGCATTTCGCCGCGCACCTGCGTATAGGAATTCGCCCAGAAGCTCGCCAGATCGCTCGTGACCGCAACCGTCCGGTGGGCGGGGGACAGGAGTTCCAGCGTCAGCGCAGCCCGGCCGCAAGCGATGATCGGGGTCGAGGCCATGCCGAAAATCTCTTGCAGGCGGACCCGCACGGTCGGGCCGCGCTCGCTGGCGTAATCGATGGCATGGGATGCGCCCGTCGGCAGGGTGCAACGTTCGGGCGCGAGCGCCGCCAGCGGGCCGCGTAGCGCGCGCGCAATACTGTCGCCGAGCACGGCGGCGAGATCGAGGCGTGCGAGATGGGCGCGTCGACTCATGCCCGCGAGATAGGGCACAAGCCATTCCGCGAGCGTGGTGGCCAATGCGCCGTCGCTGAGATCGGGCCAGGGGTCGTCCGGAAATGTCCGCCGCAGGAAGGCGGTCCGCGCTTGGAGATTCCTCGCACCATCGGTCCAGGGCAAGCAATCGAGCCCCATCGCACGCACGCCCTCGGCCATGGCGGCGGCGATGCGCGCGGGCTCGGCGTCTTCAAGTTTGCGCTCATCGAGGACAAGCGCGCCGAAACGGCGTTGGCGGCGTTGCGTCACCGATTCGGCGCGCGCGTCCCAGTGGACATGCTCGACCTCGGCGATGTTTGCCGCGAAAAGCCGTTCGATGTCCGAGCGCGCGAGCGGCGCCGCGAGGAATATGCGCGCATCGCCGCTTTGGCCGTCGGTCGTCGCCACGGCGAGAAATTCCTCGACCGCCAGGGCATCGCCTTCGTCGAGTGCGCCGCCGCCGCCGCCCGAAAAGCGGTAGCGTCGGTCGCCGCCGCGCCGTTGCGCCACCCGGTCGGGGTAGGCCAAGGCCAGAAGCGAACCGGCATCGCGCGCATCGCTCTGTGCCTGCGCGCGCGCGATGCGGCGAAGCTGGCGGGCGGCCTCGCGCACGCGTTCGCGCGCGCCATATCCAATATGTATCCTTGCGCGCCCGCCTTCGTCGCCGCCCACGAAAGCCGCATCCAGGCGCGTGCGCAGATCGGCGTCGCGCGCGCCTTCGAGCACGTCCCGTTCCGAGAGCAAGGCCGCGAGATCGCACGCGCGGCCGCGTGCGGCCGCGTCGGGTGCCGCCTCGATCATGCGCGCCAGCCGTGGATGCAGCGGCAGCGCCGCCATCGCCTTACCGAGCCTGGTGATGCCGCCCACCTCGTCGAGTGCGCCGAGTGCGATCAGAAGCGCGCGCGCCTGGCCGAAAGCGGCCTCGGGCGGTGGATCGATCCAGACCAGGTTGCTTGGATCGCGCACGCCCCACGATGCCAATTCGAGCGCGAGCGGCGCCAGATCCGCTTGCAGGATTTCCGGCGTGTCGCGGCGGGCAAGGGCGCGTTCTTCCGCCGCTGTCCACAGGCGGTAGCATAGGCCCGGCCCCAGCCGACCGGCGCGGCCGCGCCTTTGCTCGGCGGCGGCGGCGGACACGCGCACGGTGTCTAGCCGCGTCATGCCGGTGCTGGGATCGAAGCGCGGCACCCGCTTGTATCCGCCATCGACCACGACGGCGATGCCTTCGATGGTCAGGCTGGTTTCGGCGATCGTCGTCGCCAGCACGACCTTGCGTATCCCACGCGGCGCCGGCGCGATGGCGCGGTCTTGCGCCGCGGCCGGCAGAGCGCCGTACAGCGGAACGACCTCGACATCGTCCGGTAGACCGCCCGCGGCCAAAGCGGCGGCGGTGCGCCGGATATCCGCCTCGCCCGGCAGGAATCCGAGCACGCTGCCCGTGGTCTCGCCGAGCGCGCGGCGCACGGCCGCGGCCATGTCGTCGGCCAGGCGGGTGTTCCGGCCACGGGCCAAATGCCGGGTCTCGACCGGGTATTGCCGACCGGGCACCTCGATGTGGCTCGCCCCGCCGAGGCGATCGGCGAGGTTTTCGACGTCCAGGGTTGCGGACATGACGAGGATACGAAGATCGGGCCGCAGCGCTTGGCGCGCATCGAGGATCAAGGCAAGCGCCAAATCGCCGTCCAGACTCCGCTCGTGGAACTCGTCGAAGACCACGAGACCCACGCCTTCGAGCGCCGGGTCGTCTTGCAAGCGGCGGGTTAGAATGCCTTCGGTGACCACCAGAATGCGCGTGCGCGCGCTCGCGCGCGAATCGAAGCGCACGCGGTAACCCACGGTTTCCCCGACATCTTCCCCAAGCGCCGTGGCCATGTACCGGGCGGCGGCGCGCGCCGCCAGGCGTCTTGGCTCGAGCATGACGATGGTGCCAGAGAGCCACGGCGCATCCAGTAGCGCGAGCGGCACGCGCGTCGTTTTGCCGGCGCCAGGAGATGCAACCAGAATCGCCGGGCGACCTTCGCCGAGCGCCGTCTCGAGCAGCGGCAAGGCGTCGTCCACGGGCAGTTTCGGGCCGTTCGATGTTTTAGTTCTTGTCAAGCTGACTTCCAGCCTTGGAAGCGAAAAATCGCTCACGCCTCGAAAAGCCAAGAAATATGGGCGATTCCACGCTTCGTGTGTTGAAAAATGCAGCGCGTTGTGATTCCGTGTTGTTACTGCAAGTCGCGGGGAATGACTCCGCACGCTCATTGGAGGATGTTTACATGGCAGACAAGAAAGCAGGAAAGGCGAAGCCCCCCGTCACGTTGAAGCATTTGTCCGCCGCTCTCGCCGATGCCCAGGGCATGACGAAGAAGCAGACGGAAGCCGTGCTCAGCGGATTGGTGGATCTTGTGACGAAGCACCTTAAGAAGGGTGACAAGATTCGCTTGGCGGGCCTCGGAATCCTGCAGGTGCGCAATCGCTCGGCGCGCATGGGCCGCAACCCGGCGACGGGCGAGGCCATCAAGATCAAGGCCAGCAAGAAGGTCGCATTCCGCGCGGCGAAGGAATTGAAAGAAGCCGTCTAGGCGAGCGGCGCCACCGCCTCGCGCCTGGCAAAGGCGCGGGGCGGCGCGCGCCTGCTGCGTTTCTCTTTCGCGGCAACTGCGATTTTCGCAGCTGGGTATGTCGCGTGCGCGCGCTCGCGCGCTTCTCGATCTCGGCATGGGTTTTCCTGCCGATAATTCGGGAATATGGATTCCGCATCTGTCTTGGGATTTTGAACTCCGCCATGGCGGGCCGGGCGCGGCGACGCGCGGCCGCGCGTTTGGGGCTTTGCATCGCCGCGCGCGCTCGGCCACACTTGCGGCCTGGTCATGCCTCAGAATGTCCGCGCATCGCGTGTGCGGACGGGCGCAACGAAACAGATGGGGAGCATCATGCCGGTACGAAAGATCTGGAGCCTGCCGGTCGGCCATACGCACGATCTGGCCGCGACCGCAGGCGTGCTGACCTTCGTCGGTGGCGCGGGCGATTTCGATGCTCGAGGCCGCATCCAGAACCCGGGCGATCTCGCAAAGCAAATCGACGGCACGGCCGCGAATATCTCGGCGGCATTGGCTGTTGAGCATTGCACGCTCGACGACGTGGTGAAGCTCAAGGCGTTCTACACGGCCGGTGTCGACATTGACGATTGGCACGTCATCGCGGCACTGGCGCGTCATTTCCCTGCCGATCCCATGCCCGCGATCAGCACGGTTCCGGTGCCGATGCAGCCCTGGGCCGGTCAGGCGATCCAGATCCAGGTCATGGCCCAGCGGGGCTGGCGTGCGCTCGGCGATATCCGCGCCGCGCCGCGGCCCGTGCCGCCCGCCAAGCGCGCCGCGTTCGGCGGCCGCGCGGTCACGGCCGGCTTGCGCGCGGGCGAGTTCATCGCCATCGCCAATCGCACGGCGGAGGACGGCGAAGGCGTCGTCTCCCACCCGGGCGACGGCGTGGGGCAAAGCCACGCCATCATGGCGATGCACGAAGCGACATTGGCGGCGCTCGGTGCCTCGTTTCAGGACAGCGTGAAGATGGAGGGCTATTACTTCGGCACCACGCGCGAGCAATGGGCGCCGCTCGCCAAGGCGCGCGCCAGCCATTTCCGTGAACCCGGTCCGCCCGCGACCGTTGTGCCGTGTCAGCTTTTGTATCCTCAAGGCGCCCTGACCAAGATCGAGGTCACGGCCATGCGCGAGCTGTGGAACGGCTTCGACAAATACATCCCGCGCGAGGACCATTGGCCCAAGCGCGTGTGGGATTGGCCGATCCCCTTGCCGTACCGCCAAGCCATTGGGTTGCGCAATACGATTTGGCTGGGCGGCCAGGTGCCGTCGCGCCCCTTCAGCAATTCGGGACTGCGCGTGCTCGAAGGTCAGCTTCAGCCCCAAGTGCGCTTCACCATGAGCTATATCGAGGATCTGCTGCGCCCCTTCGGCCGTAGGCCCGCGGATCTGAAGCTCATGGTGTGCTATTTCGAGTCCTCGGGCGCGCCCGAAGACACCGAGAAATTTGTGCAAACCCTGGCCGATTGCGTCGGCGGGGCCTTGCCGCCCTTGACGCTCATCGCCCAGCCGAAGATGCATTCACCCGAGAACACGGTCGAAATCTGGGGCGTCGCGCAGTACTGAAAACCGCCGCCTAGATCGAGACGGAAAAGACGGAGAATTTGCCATGCGCTTTGTCGCCGCGACGATGAAGCACGAGACGAACACGTTTTCGCCCATTGCCACGCCATTGGCGTCCTTCGCCATCGGCCGCCCATCGGGCAAGCCGCCCTCGGGAAGCGAGGCGATCGCGGGATTGACCGGCACGAACACCGGGCTTGCCGCCTATATCGATCTTGCGCGCGAGGCGGGGGCGGAACTCGTGGTGCCCATCTCGGGCGGCGCGGCGCCGAGCGGCCCGGTGGCCGACGCGGCGTTCGAGTATTTTTCCGGTGCGATCCTGGACGCGGTGCGGCGCGGCTGCGACGCGCTGTTCCTCGATCTCCACGGCGCGATGGTCACCGAGAGTCATGACGATGGCGAGGGCGAGTTGTTGCGCCGTATCCGTGCGATCGCGCCCGAATTGCCGATCGCGGTTTCGCTCGACTTCCACACGAACATGAGCGCGGACATGGTCGCGGCCGCGACCGTCATGACCGGCTATTGCACCTATCCCCATATCGACATGTACGCGACCGCCAAGCGCGCCGGCCGTACCTTGCTGCGCGCGCTCAAGGGCGAAATCCGGCCACGCATCGTCTGGGGCAAGCGGCCCATGTTGACGCACACGCTCAAACAAGCGCCGTCCATGCAACCGATGAAGGACATCATGGACAAGGCGATGGCCGCCGAGGCGGCGGGCGGGGTGCTAAACGCCTCGGTGTTCGGGGGCTTTCCCATGGCCGACATTCCCCATGTCGGCCTGACCGCGATCATCGTCGCGGACGAGCGCCAGATCGAGTTCGCCGAGCGCCTGCGCGACGAATTGCTGGATGAGGCCTGGGAGCGGCGCGCGGATTTTGTCTTTGCGTCCGAGCCCCTGGCGAAGTCCTTCGCGCACGCCAAGACTCTCGAGGGCGGCCCCATCGTCTTGGTCGATCACGGCGACAACGTGTTTTCGGGCGGCACCCAGGATGTGATGGAGACGGTCGCGGAAGCCATTCGCCAGGGTCTCACGGACATGGCGGTGGGTCCCATTTGGGATCCGACGGCGGTCAAGGACATGATCAAGGCCGGGGTCGGCGCCAAGGTGTCGATCAAGCTCGGCGGCCGCACCTCGATGCCCGCGCTCGGCTTGCAGGGCCGGCCGGTCGAGGTCTCGGGCACCGTGCGGCGCGTGACCGACGGCCGCTACAAGGTGACGTGCCCGATGAACACGGGCATCACCCTCGATCACGGCTTGTCGGTCGTGCTCGACACCGGAACGGCGGAAATCCTCGTCTGCTCCGAGCGGATGGAGGCTTTCGATCTCGGCGTCTTTCGCCACGCGGGCATCGAGCCCACGGCCAAGAAATATTTGCTCATCAAATCGCGCCAGCACTTCCGCGCGGGCTTCGAGCCGATCGCCAAGCACGTCGTGCTGCTGTCGGGGCCGGGGGTGACGAGTTCGGATTACTCGCTGTTCCGCTTCGAGCGCGTGCCGCGCCCGCTCTATCCACTCGACGCGGAGATGCGTCTTAGTACTTGAGCGCGGTCTTGGCGTCCGGCGCGCGGTGCTGCAAAAGGGCGTTCGCGCGCATCTCCATCTCATCCCGGGACTTGAGGCGCCGCGCTTGCGCCACCGTGACGATGGGATGGCGTCGTGCGGCCGACAATGCGTTCGCCGCCTGCCAGCAATCGCCCGAATTCGACACCCAAAGCGCGGGATCGAGCGTGCGCATGTCCACGATGCGCGAATGGCTGCGCAAGGTCTTCTTGGGTCCGCGGGTATATTCGTGGAAATACGACATCATGAGCTCGCGCAACGATCGGTAAATGGGATCGCGGTAGCGCAACCAGACATGATTGGTCTTGGAAATAGCGCCCCAATTCCGGCCATGGCGAAATAGCGCGACGACATGATCGTCATCGCCCTTGGCCTGCATCTCGACGAGCAAGGGCGGCGCGCCCGCAAGCCACAACGCGCAGGCGGCGACGAAGGCGCCTTCCAGGCAATGTGCGTGGCCCGCGCGCAAAGCGCCCGCGACCGACAGGCAGGTATCGCCGTTGGATTCAAAATTGGTCGGCAGGGCCGAGACAAAATCCTGGATTCGCTCGGGTGTGCGCAAACGCGCAAGTATCGCCGCCTCGCGCCGCCTAAGCCCCAAGCGGACGCCCAGCGCGATGCCGCGCAAAACCGCGCCCCGCCGCTTCAGAAGCGCGTCGGCGCGAAGGGCGCCAGGTCGAGCTTCGTCGCGCGTCCCGCGGCCAAATCCGCAATCGCCTCGGCGGTCACCGCCGCGAGTGTCAGGCCAAAATGCCCGTGGCCGAAGGCGCACAGCACATTGGGCGAACCCGGCGCGCGGCCGATCACGGGTTTGGAATCGGGGAAGGACGGGCGGAATCCCATCCATGGCTCGGAGTCGTCTGTGTTGAGGCCGGGCACCATGGTCTTCGCGCGCGCGATCATCGGCTCGAGGCGCTTGTAGTTGGGCGGCGCGTTGAGTCCGGCCAATTCGTCCGTGCCGACGACGCGCAGGCCTTTTTCCATGGGCGTGAGGAAGAACCCGCCCTCGTGCGACTTCACCGGCACCCG
The DNA here is from genome assembly GCA_046153685.1 of Alphaproteobacteria bacterium. Lineage (GTDB taxonomy): Bacteria > Pseudomonadota > Alphaproteobacteria > CADEGL01 > CADEGL01 > CAMAPP01. The sequence goes on along the minus strand of JBJXGH010000086.1, from coordinate 27,238 downwards.
CATCTCGACGCCCGGATGCGGCAGCATGGCGTGATAGCCGCGCTCGGTGTCGAGGGGCACGCGCGCGCCCGCGTCGCGCGCGAATTTCTTCGACCAAGCACCGGCTGAAATGACGACGATGTCGGCGGCAAGCGGCGCCGTATCGGTTGCGATTTCGGTCTTGCCATCGGCGCGCTTGGCGATGGCGCGGGCCTCGCCGCGCACGAAGATTCCGCCCTTGCGCAAGATGGCGTCGGCGATGCCTTGGGATAGGCGCAGGGGATTGACGATGTGGTCCATGTCCTCGCGGTAGAACGCGCCTGCAAAACCCGCGCGCAAGGCCGGCTCGATCTGGCGAATTTCCTCGCCGCCGAGCGCGCGGATGGGCACGCCGTGGCGTTGGCGCAATTCCAAGCCCCAGCGCGCCCGATTGAACGCGGCCTCGGTCTCGAAGACCTCAAGCGAGCCGCGCCGGCGGATGAGCGCCTCGGCCCCGGCATCGGCGATGAGCGGCGCGTAGGCGACCTTCGCGCGTTCGATCAGCGTGCCGAAATCGGCGACGAAACGCTCGACGCGCGCGGTGGTGCTGGAAGCGAGAAAGCGCACAAGCCACGGCGCAAGCCGCGGCAGATAGGACCAGCGGACCGCAAGCGGGCCCATGGGATCGAGCAGCATCCCCGGCACGCGCCACAAGATGCCCGGCATTCCGACCGGCAGCGCGGTGTGGTCGGACATCATGCCGGCATTGCCGAACGAGCACGATTCGCCCGGCGGGCCAGGATCGATGACCGTCACGCTCCAACCGTCGCGCTGTAGATAGGCCGCGCCGCACAGCCCGACGATGCCCGCGCCGATCACGACGGCCTGGCCGCGATTGCCTTCAGTCATTCTTCTTTCTCCTCCACCATGCCGGCACATTTGGATCCGCGCTTCCATCCGCGCCGGCGACAATCAAGATGGCGCGCGGGCAGGAGGTCAAGCGGGATATTGCGGGTGGATCAGACGACCTTCGCGGCCACCTGGTACTGGACGACGGCCGGTTCGGAAGCGAAGAACTGGCGGAAATGGCCCATGACGCCCTTCATGTCGGGGCTGTTCAAATTGCGCTCGATGGCGTCCGCGCTCTCCCACAGGGTAACCGAGACGACTTTCGCGCTGGCGCGGTCTTCGAGCAGCATATAGCCGGCGACAAGGCCTTTGCCCTTGAAGGCGCCGGTGGCCTTGGGCCATTCGGCGATGGCCTCGTCGAGGCGGTCGGCCTTCATGGTGACGGTGAAGACGCGTGCGAACATGGCGGTTCTCCCGATTGGTTCTTGCTCCAGATGGGGTCCTGTCGTGCCGCGGGCCGCGGACTTTCGCCCGCGGCCCGTTGCCGAATTCGCCTATCCGCCGGGCTCAAGCGGAGAGTTGGAATTCCTTGAATCGCTTGGACAACTCGTCGATGCGCCCCGGCTCGCCCCACCACATGGGATCGTTGTACAGGTGCTTGGGGTTGCTCGGATCGGGCACCCACTTCTTGCGGAAATCGGCGGGGATCAACTCGATTGCCTTCTTCGACGTGGGCACATAGGTCTGGGCCTCGGCGTATTTGGCGAGAACCTCGGGCTTGCTCATGTAGTGATTGAACAGCCGCATGACCGCCGCCTTGTTCTTGGCGCCCTTGGGGATGACGTAGGTGCTGAAGAAGATCATGAGCTGGTCGGTCGCATAGCCGAGCGGCACGCCCGCCTGATTGGCGCTGAGCACGCGGCCGGCATAGGTGTTGGTGAAATCGAGCTCGTTGGCTTGCAGCAAGCTCGCCGTTTGCGGCGCGGTCTCGACCCAGACATTGACGTGCGGTTTGATCTTCGCCAGCGACTTGAACGCGCGGTCCACGTCACAGGGATAGATCTTTTTGGCGTCCACGCCGTCCGCTAGCAGCGCGATCTCGATATTATCGAGCGGCCGGCCACGCAGGCCGCGCCGGCCCGGGAACTTGGCCACGTCCCAGAACTCGGCCCAGTTCTTCGGATATTTGCCTTCGGCGTGGCGCGCGGTGTGGTAGCCGATGCTGCCCGTATAGCTGTACGGGCACATCCAGAATTCCTGCTTGGCCTGCGGGAAGGCTAGATCGCCCATATTGATGACGGAATAATCCAGCCGTTCGATGAGCCCCTCGCGCGCAGCCGTCGCCACCTGGGTTGGCAAAACCTCGACCGCATCCCATTCCACCTGGCCGGTCGCCACCTGGGCCTTGAGCTTCGCCAAATCGCCCGCGCCCGTCGTGGCGATCACCTTGATGCCAGTCTCGGCCGTGAACGGATCCCAGAACAGCTTGCGCAGCCATTCCTCATAACTGCCGCCATAGCTTGCGAACACGATTTGTTGCGATGTCTGGGCCTTGCCTGGGGTGATGATGAGCGGCCAACTCGCGGCGGCACCCGCCGCCGCCGTGCCAATGAGAAACCGGCGGCGCCCGAATGCCCCCGCTTTGCGCTTCTTGTCTGCCATGATCGCCTCCCTCGTCTGCGCCGACCGTGGCGGAATACGCGCGCGAGTAATTGGCGCGTCGATCCCATCGGCCGGCCCCTAGCGGAAAGTATCGGTCCGTCTAAGTGATCAATCAATCACTAAATCCTTTACAGCCGGTCCGGCCCGGGCTTAGGCTTTTGGCTCCAGATGCCAGCGTGGGAGGAGCCATCATGTCGGCCATGACAGCGGTTCAAATCGATGCCCGCCCAGCTTTATCGCATGCGTCTTCGTCGATGGAGGTCTTGCCGAGCGGGGGTGCGTGCGGGGCGGAGCTGCGCGGTATTGATGCCTCGAAGCCGCTTGCCCCGCAGGCGGTCAAGGCGGTGCGCGCTGCGCTGGTCGAACATTGCGTCGTCTATCTGCGCGACCAAGACATCACCGACGAACAATTGGTCGCCTTCGGGCGCAATTTCGGCGATCTCCACGCCTACAAGGTGACCGAATACGACAAGCCGGCCCATCTGCCGCCGGAAGTCGAAATGGTGTCCAACATCTATATCGACGGCAAGCAGCAGGGCGCCTTGGGCGCGGGCGAGGCGCGCTGGCACACGGACATGTCCATGTTCGAGTACCCGTCGTCCTTCACCTTTCTCTTTGGCGAGATCGTGCCCGAGAGCGGCGGCAATACGCGATTTGCGAACATGTATCGCGCCTGGGACACCCTGCCCGACGGCTTGAAGCGCAAGGTGCGCGGCACCTATTCCATCCACGATGTCGCTTTCATGGCGGACGGCCGGATTCGCCCGCCCTACACGGAAGAGGATGTGAGGGATAGGACCCTTAGCCCCGGCGGCCGCCATCCCGTGGTGCGCACGCACCCTGAATCGGGGCGCGAGGCGCTGTTCCTGGGGCGCATCGGCTTTGGCTATATCTTCCCTTACTCAGTCGAGGAGAGCGACGCAATGCTGGCCCAGCTGTGGGCGCACATGACCAAGCCGGAATTCATCTGGGAGCATGTCTGGCGCAAGGGCGACATCCTGATTTGGGACAATCGTTGCTTGGCGCATGCGCGCGAGGCGCTCGACCCCAACAAGCCGCGCCAGATGCACCGCATCACGGCCAAGGGCGAACGGCCCTTTTGGCTGGGCAATCCGCGTCTCAAGAGCCACGCCTACTAGGCGGCAATGCCCGTCTATCGCACCCGCCCGCGCGCCGAAAGCTACGGCCAGGCCGTCGGCATCTTGCTGCTCGACGGTCGCGCGCCCTTCATTCCGGGCGATGTAGGGAACGCGTCCAGCTACGATTATCCGGTCGTTTATAAGACCGTCGAGGGTCTGACGACTTTGCGCTGCCTTGCGCAGGAGCCGGGCTGGGAGGAAAAGGTCGTGGCGGCGGCGCGTGAACTCGAGGACGCGGGCGTGCGCGGCATCTCGTCCGATTGCGGTTTCATGATCCAATATCAGCCGGCGGTCGCGGCGGCGCTGCGCATTCCCGTCTATCTTTCGAGCTTGCTGCAATTGCGCACGCTCGCGCGCTTCTTCGCCCCCGACCGCCCCATCGGCATCGTCACCGCCGATTCGGGAAATTTCTCGGTCGATTTCCTGCGCCGCACCGGCACCTTGCCGCCCAACCCCATCGTCATCCGCGGCCTTCAGGACGAGCCCGAATTCGGCGCGGCGATCATGCGCGAATCCGGCACGCTCGATTCCGACCGCATCGCCGACGAAGCGGTCGCCGCCTGCCAGTCGATGCAGGCCGAGCGCCCGGACCTAGCCGCGATCCTGCTCGAATGTTCGGTCTTGCCGCCTTACGCCAAGCGCGTGCAGGACGCGGTCGGCCTGCCGGTGTTCGACTTCATCTCGATGATCGACTACGCGGTGTCGGGCTCGCTCCAACGCGCCTATTCCGGCGTTTACTGACCGGCCCTTACTGACCGGCCCTTACGGACTGGCGGTGACGGGCCGGCGTCATGATTGCCGATCCAGCGCCGCAAGGCGCCGCTCGACGCGTTCGCAGCGTTCGGCGAAAGGGCGCGCTTCCTCCTCGACGTAAATCCGCGCGACCCGGCGCGACACATCCAGAATGTATGCCCGGTCGTCCGCGCGCGCGGGTAGGTGCAGCACCGTGTCGCCGCCATGGCTCGGCACGATGCCGTTGACCGCCAGCGCGCTTGGCTGAACCGGGGCCTCGCCCGCGGCGAGGGCGCGGACGGCCTTGCGCAAGCGCTGGCGGCGCATGGCCACGCCGAGATCGGTGCTCGCCATATTCTCGCGCGCGTGCGCGACGATGGGGCCCTGGCCCTCGAGTGCCTCGAAATCGCTCGGATTGCGCTGGCGCTCGGCGTAGGTGCGATTCCGCAGCCCACCCGATTCGAGCATCTCGAACGCCTCGGGCGTTTTGTCCTCGGCTTTCGGCGGATCGGATTTCGGCCCGAAATAGCGCAGAGCCAGAACCTTGGAATGGCTGTCGTCGACGGGCACGATCCAGCGCGAAAAACCCGCGCGCCCAAACAAAAGTTGCCGCGAGGCGTCGAGCGAGGTGACCGCGCCCGACTGCGCCATGTTCGGTGAGATATTGTCGTGGGTGCGAATCCAGATGTGATCGCCGACCCGGCGCGCGTTGGTATAAAAGAATCCGATTTCGCGCTCGTGATAATCGACAACCGGCAGGGCGCCGAAAATATCCGAGAATTGCGGCCCGCTGATCGTGGTGTGCAGGAAGGACGAGTGCACCGGATCCATGGAGTTGTCCATGATCTGCAGCCAATTGCAGTCGTAGCGCACGCAGTAATTCGCGGCCGCCGTATCGGGCACCACGAAGGCATCGAAGATCGGAAATTCGGGAACCGCCTCGGGCGGGCCGAGATAGGCGAAAATCAGGCCCTGGTACTCGCGCGCGGGATAGGCTGGCTGGCAGAGCTTCTCCTTGAGGCGGCTTTCGGGCGGCTCGGCCGGGGTTTCTAAGATCGCGCCGTCCACGCCGAACAGCCAGCCGTGATAACAGCAGCGCAAGCCACGACCCTCGATGCGCCCGAACTCGAGGCTCGCGCGCCGGTGAATGCAATGTTTGTGCAAGAGGCCCACGCGGCCCTCGCCATCGCGGAACAGTATCAAATCCTCGCCGAGCACGCGCACGCGCAAGGGCGCGTCGCCCAACTCCGACGCCATGGCGACCGGCATCCAGAAGCGGCGCAGATACTCCCCACACTTCGTGCCGGGGCGCACATGGGTGATCTCGGCATCTTCCGCGGCCTCGGCGGTATGGTGATAGCCGCCATGGACCATGTGGGGCAGGTTGGTGCGGCGTTCCACGAAGACCTCTCTTAATTGCACTTGGGCCTTATCGTATTCGGGCCTTATCGCATTCGGGCCGTGTCGCATTCGGGTCGTGTCGCGTTCGGGCGGTGGCTTGCGCTCAGGCCGTCGAGTCAGGTGGCGCGGGCGCGCGGCGCTGCCGGCGGCGGTCGAGCTGCTGCACGGTCAGGCTGTCCTCGGCCGTGCCGTCGTGCAGGCGCGCGAGCTCGCGCCGCGCGCCGTCGAGGAACACGCGCACCTGCAAGCGCACGAGATCGGACAGATCGTCGGGCATCGGCATGGCATAGACGTGCTTGCGAATGCCAAGAAACACCACCGCGCCATGGATTGCCATCGCCAGCTCGCGTTCGCCGCGCAACATGGGGGCTTGGTCGAAATCCGGCAGGCCCGAATCGGCCCGCAAGGCGCCGATCATGGGGCGAAGAAGTTTTTCCGTCAGCGGCACGCTGTAACGCCGCGCCATGTCCGCGCCCTCGAGGCCAGCGCGCACGAACAAGCGCACCGACAGCGCGCCCGCGCGCTCGAGATAGGCGACGTAAAGCCGGGCCACGCGCTCTTCCAAAGGCTGGGCGCGGTTGGCGAGCAGCATCGTCCAATCGTCGTCCCACAGCCGCGCGAAGGTGGTTTCGAACACCTTGTCGATGAGCATCCCCTTCGAGGGGAAATAGCGGTAGATGAGCGCCTGCGCCACGCCGAGGCGCGCGGCCAACTCACGCGTCGAGGTCGCAAGGCCGCGTTCGGCGAAGAACGCCGCCGCTTCGTCGAGGATGTGCTGGGCGCGCGCGGCCGGGGTCATGCGCTTGCGGCGCGCGTCGTCCTGGGCAGGCGGGGGCTTGGGCAGGGAACTCGGTTTCGTCATTGTTGCTTCCGGCCTTCCGGCAAGAACAAGAAATGCTGTCCTTCCGGCAATAACGCGGCGTCCGCGCGGCCCCGGATTTGCGCTTGGCCCGGAAGCGCGGCTCGAGGCAAACTATTACGTCTCCCGGATAGCTGGTCAATTGCTCAATAAGCTCATGCTGGATCGAAACATCCCGCCCGCGCGGCGCATGTCGTCGGCGTGACCGTGCGCAAGGATCGCCTCGGCACCTCTGCCATCGTGTTGCTGCTCGCGGTTTCACTGGCCATCGGCGGTCAGCAGACGGCGGTCAAGTTTGTCGCCGAGGGTGCGCCGCCCGTGCTCATGGCCGCCTTGCGGGCGGGCGCGGCTGCGCTGTGTCTGGCGCTATGGGCTTGGGCGCGGGGCATCGCGCTGTTCCGGCGCGATGGCACTCTCAAATACGGCCTAGCCATCGGCATCACGGGGGCGGCGCAATTCTCGCTGCTGTTCGTCGGTCTCGAATTCACCACCGCCGCGCGTGCCACCGTATTCCTGTATGCGGCGCCCTTCATCATCGCGGCGGCGGCGCATGTGCTGGTGCCGGGCGAACGCATGCGGCGCATCCAATTCGCCGGCATGGCCGTGGCATTCCTCGGCGTCGTGGCCGCGTTCTCCGGCAGGGTGTTCGGTCGGGCCGAGGCGGAGGGTTTGATCGGCGATGCCCTCGCCTTCGCGGCCGCTTTTGCCTGGGCGGGGACCATCCTAATCGTGCGCGCGGGGCCGCTCATTCGAGGCTCGGCGGTGCGCACGCTGTTTTACCAGATGGTCTTCAGTTTGCCCTGCCTGTTGCTCGTGTCCCTGGCTCTAGGCGAGCGGTGGAGCGTCGTTCCGCGCGCGCATGCGCTCTTGGGTTTTGCCTATCTGGTCTTGGTCGTGGTGTGTTTCGGCTTTGTCACCTGGGTCACGCTGCTATCGCGTTACCCGGCGGCGCAGATCGCGGCATATTCGTTCCTCACGCCCGTATTCGGCGTGGCCGCCGGCGCGCTGGTATTGGGCGAGACCTTGAGCCTCGATCTTCTCGCCGGTCTCGCGCTCGTTTCGGTCGGCATCTATTGCGTGAGCGCCCCTTCGCGCCATAAAAGCCGGCCGCGCACGCCTTACTAGCACCCGGCGCCCGCGATGGCTTCGTGCCGACTTGGTGTATCCTCGTCGCCATGCTCCATCCCAAACTTCAACTCGCTCCGCGCGCGGCGCCGGGTCTCGATCTTGGCACGCGGGTGCTCTATCGCGACGGCCTCATGCTCGTCATCGACAAACCCGCGGGCATACCCGTCCATGCCGGCAGCGGCGGCGGCGATAATCTAGAAAAACATTTCGCCGCCCTGCGTTACGGCCTGCCGCGCGACCCCGCGCTCGCCCATCGCCTCGACCGGGATACCAGCGGCTGCCTCGTGCTCGGCCGTCATCGCAAGGCCCTGGCCAAGCTCGGCCGGCTGTTTTCACAGGGTCTCGTGCGCAAGACCTATTGGGCGATCGTCGCGGGCGTGCCCGAATCCGAATCCGGCCGGTGCGAGGCGCGCCTCGCCAAGAAGAACGCGCTGCGGGGCTGGCACATGATGGTGTCGGACGATGGCCAAGAATCGATCACCGAATGGCGGGTGCGAGGCCAGGACGGCGCGGTCGCCTGGCTCGAATGCACGCCTCTGACCGGGCGCACCCATCAGATTCGCGTCCATATGGCCCATCTCGGCCACCCCATCATCGGCGATTCCCTGTACGGCGAGGACGGCGCCACGAACGCGGCGCTTCAGCTTCACGCGCGCGCGGTATCGATTCCGCTTTATCCCAAGCGCCCCGCCATCGAGGTGAAGGCGCCGCCGCCCGCGCACATGTATCCTCTGCTCGAACGCTGCGGCTGGCGGCCCGGCGGCGTGCAAGCTTTTGCCGACGCAGCCAATGTCCAGGGACAGATCCGGGAATAGGTCTTGAACGCCGCAGAATCCGCACCGCGGAAAATCTCCCTCGGACGCGCCTGGCGTCTCATCCGGCCCTATTGGGTATCCGAGGAGCGCGCCTCGGCCTGGGCCCTTCTGGCCCTCGTCATCGCCGTCGATCTCGCGATCGTCTATCTGCTCGTGCGCCTCAATCAGTGGAACGCCGATTTCTTCAACGCGATCCAGGACCGCGATGCGGGCGCGTTTTTCCGCTTGCTCGGATTCTTCTCGGGTCTTGCGGCGCTCTACATCGTCATTGCCTCGGCGCGCGCCTATGGCCAGCAATGGCTGCAGATTCGCTGGCGGCGTTGGCTGACTGCGCGCACCGGCGATGCCTGGCTCGGCTCGCGGACCTATTACCGCATGCAACTTCGCGATTACGGCATGGAAAACCCCGAGCAGCGCATCCAGGAAGACATCAATCTTTTCGTCTCGGGCGCATTGTCGCTCGGCCTCGGCTTTCTCAATTCGGCCGTGACGCTTGCCTCGTTCGCGGCGATCCTCTGGTCGCTCTCGGGTACGCTCGACTTCACCGTTCTCGGCATGGCGCTCTCGCTGCCCGGCTACATGCTGTGGGCGGCGATCGTCTATGCCTTCGCGGGCTCGTTTCTGACCCACCTCATCGGTCGGCCGCTCGTGCCGCTTAACTTCCAGCAACAGCGCTACGAGGCCGATTTGCGCTTGCGCATGATCCGCGTGCGCGAAAACGCGGAAAGCATCGCGCTCTATCGGGGCGAGGCGGACGAGCGCCGCTTGCTGGCGGGGGCGTTCGCGCAATTGCGGGCGAATTGGTTCCGCCTCATGGCCTGCGGCTTCAATCTCAATCTGTTCTCGTCGTTCTATGCCCAGCTCGCGATCGTCTTTCCCTTTCTTGTGGCCGCGCCGCGCTATTTCTCGGGCGCCATTCAGCTGGGCGGTCTCACCCAGACCGCCTCGGCCTTCGGTCAGGTGCAGGGTGCCTTGTCCTGGTTCGTCAACGCCTATGCCGATCTCGCGAGCTGGAAGGCAAGCGTCGATCGCCTGATCGGCTTCGACGACGCGGTCGAGGCGGTTGCGGCCGATGCGTCGGGCACCCTGGGGCGCATCGTGCGCTCGACGGGGCCGCGTCTCGCGGCGGAGGGCCTCGATCTCGCTCTGCCGGATGGTCGCCTGCTCATCGAGGGCGCGCGGCTCGAGGTGGCACCAGGCGAGGCGGTGCTGCTTTCAGGCCCGTCGGGCTCGGGCAAATCCACCTTGTTCCGCGCGCTCGCCGGGCTATGGCCGTTCGGCGCCGGGCGCCTGGTCATGCCCGAGGGGCGCACCCTGTTCCTGCCGCAAAAGCCCTATATCGCGCCCGGCACGCTGCGCGCGGCGCTGTGCTATCCCTCGGGGCAACACGCGCCGGGCGACGAGGAATTGGCCGAAGCGCTGCGCGCGTGCCGGCTCGATCACCTCGTTGACCGCCTCGGCGAGGAATGGCATTGGCAGACACGGTTGTCGCCGGGCGAACAACAGCGCCTGGCCTTTGCGCGCGCGTTTCTGCTCCGCCCGCAATGGTTGTTCTTGGACGAGGCATCGAGTTCGCTTGATGAGGACGCCGAGCGCGCCATGTACGAGGGTTTGCGCGCGCGCTTGCCGGATGCGGCTATCTTGTCGATCGCGCACCGCCCCGCCGTCGCGCGCTATCACACGCGCCGGCTGACCATCGATCCGGCGACACGCTCGGTGCAAACGGCGGCGATCCTAGCGAGCTGACGCGCGCGGATCGGGGCTGCGCAGATAAAGGATCGCGGTCGCCAGCAAGGCAACCGAGAGCAGGCCGAACACCCAGCCATAGGCGCCGGCCATACTTGCGCCGGCTTCCTGTGCGCCCGCCAGCGCCTCGCCGGTTGCGACCTGCAGGACGGCGGTGCCGAAAAAGTTGAAGAAATTGAGCAAGGTCGCGCCACGCCCTTCCATGCCCTTGGGGAAGAAGGCGCGGCCATGGGCGATCACAAGGCCGTAAGCCGCACCGTAGAACCCTATAGCGATAAGGCAGGCGATGGCGGGCGCGAGAGCCATATCGGGCGCTCCCGCAAGCGCTCCCGTCGCCGCCACGCCGAGCAGGGCCACGCCCGCGATATAGGGTTTGGGTGAGCCGAGACGCGAGCTCAACCAGCCGAACAAAAGATTGCCCGCGGCCAGGGCGATCACCATGGCCGCCAAGACATCGCCGTATTCGATGGGCGCCAGACCGTGCACCTCGTAAAGATACGGTCCCGCCCAGATGCCGCGCACCGACAGCACAACCCCGCTGCACACGAAGCTGAATGGCAACATCCACCACAAGACGCGCAGGCGCATGATGGCGAGAATGCCGGCAAAGGCGCGCGACAGGCTTTCTGGCGCGCCGGTCTTTTCGCCGCGCGCGGCAAAGCCGAGAAGGAGGGCGAGCATGGCAGTGACGGCACCCATGATTCCCATGGCACCTCGCCAGCCGAACCATAAATCGAGCGCTGCCAGCGGCGTGGCGGACAACACCAGACCGAGATTGCTGATGGCGATCACATAACCGTTCGCCAGGGCAAAGCGTTCGATCGAGTACCGCCGCGCCATGACCACGACGGACGCCATGTAGAGCGGCGCGCAACCGAGGCCGAGCAAGGCTTGACCGAGATAGGCGACCTCGAGGCTCGGCGCCGCGCCGAATACGATGGCGCCCGCGGCGGTCACGGCCAGGCCCAGCGAGGCGCATCGCAACGGCCCCCAACGGTCGAGCAGCACGCCGATGGGAATCTGCACGGTCGAGAAGGCGAGGAACCACATGCCCGACAGCCGGCCCAAATCGGCGGCCGTCGCGCCTAGGTCGGCAGCCATGTCGGGGGCGAGGACCGCCATCGTCGAGCGGAAAAACTGGCTGAGAACGATCGCCAGGATCAGAAGGACGAGCGTGCGCACCGGTGGTGGTTCGTCGGTCTCGCGCGTCGCTCAGGACGGGCGGAAGGCGGCGCGGCCAAGCACGGAATCGGCGACGAAGGGATTGCTTTCGCGTTCCTGGCCGAACGTCGAAAGCGGGCCGTGGCCCGGCACGAAAGTCGTGCCGTCGCCGAGCGGCCATAGCTTTTCGGTGATCGAGCGGATGAGCTGGAGATGATCGCCGCGCGGCAAATCGGTGCGCCCGATGGAGCCCTGGAACAGCACGTCGCCGACGAAGGCGATGCCGGCTTCATGGTGGAACACGATATGTCCGGGGGTGTGACCGGGGCAGTGCACGACGTCGAGTTCGAGTGCGCCCACGCTCACCCGGTCGCCATCGCCAAGCCAGCGATCGGGCTCGAAGGGCCGCGCGCCCGCGATGCCGTATTGCGCGCCGGTCTGGGCGAGCTTCTCGATGAGAAAGCGGTCGTCCGGGTGCGGCCCCTCGATGGTCACGCCCAGTCGCTCGGCCAGGGGGCCGGCATTGCCGCAATGATCGGTGTGGCCATGCGTCACCAGAACTTTCTCGATGGTCACGCCGTGTTTTTCGGCGACCCCGAGGATACGATCGACCTCGCCGCCTGGATCGATCGCCGCGCCGCGCATCGTCGCTGTGCACCACATGACGCTGCAATTCTGCGCGAAGGGCGTGACGGGCACGATGACGGCTTGAATGGGCGAAGGCGTCCGGTCGTTCATGCGCGGCTCTGGGTTCAGCTTGATTAGGGGAAGGCGGGCGGGCTCTCGCGGGTCGTGCGCATCCTGCCCCATGGGCGCGTGCGCGTCGACCGCTTCGGCGCGGCCGCGCCCCAGCCATCCGGGATCAATGGCCCCGCGAGCGATCCGACTTGTGCGCGGGCACCGCTTTGCGCAATCCTGCGCCCGGCAAAACGGAGCGATGCAATGGCGGTGATTTACGTGGCGGCGAGCAAGACGCTTGGCGAATGGGCGGAGGAGGTTGGTTTGACCAAGCACGTCTATAAGCTCGGCGTGACCGAAGGCACGGCCAAGGACGCGGTTCAGGCGCTCAACGACCGGGAAGCGGCGGGTCAGACGGATTGGACTCTTCTGGCCAAGGACAATGCCGAAACCGACGAGGCAGCGGCGCATGAACACTTGGCGCTGAAGGAAAAGCTCGTCGCGCCTGCGCATTATCCGAAGCTGCGCGAGGAAGCGGGCATGTTCAAGGTCAAGGTGGTCAATGTCGAGAATCACATGCTGGTCAAGCATGCGCTCGAAGGCGGCGATCCAAAGCGGGTCAAGATGAAGCCCAAGGACATCGGACTTTATCTCATCCGCAACGCGCTCGCTTGAGGCGAGCTTGGCGAAATTGCGTCTTTTGCCGGAGCTTGGCGCGCGTGCCCGGCCGGCCATGAGACGCAGCGGCGCATCGAATTCGTCGAGGATTTTCCGCTGACTTCGCCGGGTAAGGCCGCGCGCGTCGAATTGCGCAGGCACGAGGCCGCACGCTTGCGCTGCATTCTGATAGAATGGCGGCGTTCCTGCGCCAGAGGTCCCAATGGAATCGACAATCCCGTTCGCGAATTTCACCGGCATCGACCTTGCCCGGCCGCCCGCCATTGGGCGCGGCGAAGCGCGCGTGGTCGAGGCGCCGGCGGTGTGGGCGACGGCCGAAAGCCTTGCCGGATATGGCCGGCTGGTGGCCGATTTCGCCTCCGCCGAGGTCGCAATCGTCACCTGGCCGCAGCCGGGCTGGCGCAAGGTGGTCGCGGGCACCGGCAACGAGGGCGGCGTGGTCGCGGACGTGTTCGAGTTCGCCCGCAAGGGTCAAGTGCAGCACGCGGTCAATCGCGCGGTCGGGCGCGGCTATGTGACCGGTTGGTTCGACGATCCCGGGACCGCGCGCGAGGATGCGCCGCCCCGCGATCCCAAGCGCCTCTTCACCCACGAGGCCAATTACCATCCCGATGGCGGCCAGGTGTTCCATCCCCGGGCGGGCGTGCCCTTCGTCGCGCTGCTGGCCAAGCCGGGCGACGGCGTGCGGCCCGAGGATTTCGTGGCCTTTCATTTCGATGGCCGCGCCGGGGTGCATATCGATCCGGGTGTCTGGCACCAGCCGGTATTCCCCTTGGGCGAAACCGCGGTCTTCGACGACAAGCAGGGCCGCGTTCACGCCTGCATCGCGGTCGATTTCATCGGCGAGTTCGGCGCTTACATAGCGGTGCCGCTGGTGCCGCCGTCCCGCACATGATCGCGGACGTGGCCGATGGCGGGCGCGCGTGAATTATCGCCACGCCTACCATGCGGGCGCCTTCGCCGACGTGCTCAAGCACGCGGTGCTGGTGCATGTGCTCGACCATATGGCGCGCAAGGCGACGCCCTTCTTCGTGCTCGACAGCCATGCGGGCGCGGGGCGCTACGATCTTGCAGGCCCCGAGGCCCGGCGCACGGGCGAGGCCGAAGCGGGCATCATGCGCTTGCTGGCGGCGTCGAACGTGCCCGAGGCGCTTGTCCCCTATCTCGATGCGGTGCGCCGCTTTCAGAACGCTGGCCCGGTCTATCCCGGCTCGCCCAAGCTCGCGCGGATGCGATTGCGCGCGCGCGACCGGATGGTCGCAATCGAATTGCTCGACGAGGACAAGGTCGCCCTGTCGCGTGCCTTCGCCGGCGATCCTGTGGTCGATATCCGCCGCATGGACGGTTTCGCCGCGCTCAAATCCCTGTTGCCGCCCGCCGCGCGGCGCGGCCTGGTGCTCGTCGATCCGGCATTCGAGGCGACCGACGAATTCGAACGACTGGCCGGGGCGCTCAAGGCCGCGTGGCGGCGCTGGCCGACTGGAACCTATATCGTCTGGTATCCGATCAAGGACGAGGCAGAGATCGCGGCGTTCCATGCCGCCTTGCTGGCGGCCGGGCCGCCCAAAATTCTGCGCGCCGAGTTGCGGGTGCAGCCGGCCGGAAGGCCCGGACTCGGCGCCTGCGGCGTGCTCGTCGCCAACCCGCCCTTCACGCTCGAGGCCATGCTGGCCGAGGCCTTGCCCTATCTCGCCCGCGTGCTGGGGCGCGACGGGGTGGGCGTATTCCGTCTCGATTGGTTGCGCGCCGAAGGGACCGAGCCCGTCAGCGCGCCCGCCGCGCGACGAATTCCTGAAAGTTCCCGGCCTCGCCCGCGAGGCGCGCGCGCTCGAACGCGCGGTTGAGTTCGATCTTGGCGGCGAGCGCCGCGCGCAAGGCCGCGCGCACGGCGGACTCGCGAAAGCCGAAACCATCCGCGTCCAGCCGGCCGAGCATGGCGAGATAGCTTGCCTCCGCGACTTTCGCCGAATTCTCGGCATGGCAGATCGAGCCTGGGCGCACGCGGTACTCGTGATAGGCCCGCCGCGTGACCGGCAAGGGCCCCAATCGGTCGATGAGGCGAAGGTTATAGGCGACATCGTCGCCGAGCAGGATCGGCAAGTCCTCGTCCCATGATAGCTCGAGCGCGCGGCGCACCACGGCCATGACGGGCACGGCGGTCGCGAGAAACGCCTCGGCATCGAGGCGGCGCGGCAGGCTATCTTTGGGCGGCAGGCCATCCTCGCGGAACGGATCGTCCTTGAGAAACGGGCGGTCCTCGGGAAAGAGATATTGCAGGACCGTGCCCGTGCCGTCATCGATCACGCGTACATTGTCGGCGGACGCGCCGTGCGAGGCCGCCAGGGGCACGAGCGCGGCGAGCCGACCCGGCAGGAACGCGTCGTCGGCATCGAGCCAGGCGAGGAATTCGCCGCGCGCCAGATCGCGGCCGAGATTGCGCGCGCGCGCCGGCCCCGCGCCAATTCGTCCGGTCGAGCCGTGACGTACGCGGTCATCGCCAATACCGCCCCTGGCGAGCACGGCCGCGTAATCGGCGCCGTCATCGGCGATCACGAGAATCTCGAACGGGTTCTCGGCCAGCGCGCTTGCAACCGCGCGCGCGATCGTCGCTTCGGCACGAAAGGCCGGAATGATCACGCTGACGCCGGACATGACGGCTCTCGCATCTTTCTCGGTTCGCCGCCAGGCATTAGGGCGGCTCGATCGGGCTTTAACATAGCCCGTTCCTTGCAACATGGTCGGTACTATGATCGTGGCGAATTCGCCTCCCTAATGGAAGATGACCATGGCTAAAACATCGCCCAAACCGCCGCGCCTCGAACGGCTAGATATGAGCCGGCATCTCGAAAACCACGAGTACGAGGATCAGCTTCAGAAGGCGCAGCATCGCCTACGCGCGGTGCAGCTCGCCTATCGCTACGAAAACCGCCGCGCCCTCGTGGTGTTCGAAGGCTGGGACGCGGCGGGCAAGGGCGGAGCGATCCGGCGCATGTCGGCGATCCTCGATCCGCGCGGCTTCAAGGTCTGGCCGATTGCCGCCCCCCTGCCCGACGAGCAGGGCCGGCACTATCTCTATCGTTTCTGGCAGCGCCTGCCGGAGCCGGGCTCGATCGCGGTGTTCGACCGGTCGTGGTACGGCCGCGTCCTCGTCGAGCGCGTCGAGCGCCTGGTGCGTGAGCGGCGCTGGCGCAAAGCTTACGACGAGATCAACGCCTTCGAGGCCATGCTGATCGACGACGGCGCGCGGCTGGTCAAGATTTTTCTGCATATCTCGGCCGGGGAACAATTGCGGCGCTTCGAGGAGCGCATGCACGATCCGTTCAAGCGCTGGAAAGTCACGACCGCGGACTTCCAGTCGCGCGCCAATCGCGCCTTATACGAGCGCGCGATCGGCGAAATGTTCGCGCGCACCTCGACCGCCCGGGCGCCGTGGCATCTGGTTTCGGGCGAAAACAAGAACCACGCGCGGGTGCGCTGCCTATCGATCGTGGCGGACGCTTTGGCGCCGGGTTGCGACTTGCGTCCGGCGCCGCTCGATCCGGAGGTCGCGCGTCTTGCGCGCAAGAAATTCGGCATCAAGCTGTCCAGGGACCAACTCGGTCGCGGCTAGGCGAGATTCGCCGAGCAACTAGGCGGCGGATCTCTCGGTCAGATCCGAGGCAAGGGTAGGCGCCGTGGCGGGTACAACCGCCGCATCGCGCTGCGGCATGGCGCTGATCAACGCGGTCAGCACCGCCGCCCCGTAAGGCAGCGATTGGACGACCAGCATCGCGGCCCATAGCCAGGCTTCGGGCGATTCGGAGGTATTGAACGCCACAACCGCCCCAGCCGCGACCCATAGCAAGGAACCGAGCACGGCTTCCTCGCGCGCCATCGCCAGGCCCTGCACGAAGGCGGGCTGGTCCTCGCATTTGGGCGTCCGCAGGAAGGGTCGGTCGGAGGTAAACAGACCGCTCCAGATCGCCTTGCCGACGCTGTGCGTGAGCGCGAGTCCGGCCACCGCCGCGCCGATATTGCGTTTGAATGTCGTGCCCAATTTCCAGGCATAGAGCGCGTAGGACTTGACCGCCTTGAAGGCGAACAGGCCGAGCGCTGAAGCGACGAACACCGATAACGGAAAGTCGAAATGCTTGGGCCAGAAGACCAAACCCAAGGTCCAAATCAGGGCGCAGAAGGTGAACACGAGGTTCAAGGCATCGCCGAACCAGGGCAGCCAACCGGCGATGAAGTCGAATCTCTGGCCGGGTGTGAGTTTGCCCGGCCCGCGCCCGAGAAAGGCGCGCCAATGGCGCTTCAGGATCTGCACCGCGCCGTAGGCCCAGCGGAACCGCTGGCTTTTGTAGCCCGCGAAGCTGTCCGGCGTGACGCCCAAACCGAAACTGCGATTGAGATAAAGCGAATCATAGCCGCGCGCGAACAGGCGAAGACCGAGTTCCGCGTCCTCGGTGATGCACCATTCCGCCCAGCCGCCCAATTCCTCGAGCGCGGCGCGGCGAATCAGCGTCATGGTGCCGTGCTGGATGATGGCGTTGCGCTCGTTGCGCAATTCCATGCCAACGTGGAAGAAGCCGGTGTATTCCCAGTTGCACATCTCCTTGAAGCCGCCGACCTGCCAGTCGCGGTAGTCCTGCGGGCCTTGGACGAAGGCGAGATTCGGCTCGGCGAAGCGCGGCGCTAGCGTCTTCAGCCAATCGGGGCGCACGGTGTAGTCGCTGTCGATCACGCCGATCGCGACGGCATCGGGGGCGGTGCGTTTGAGCGCATAGTTGAGCGCGCCGGCCTTGAAGCCAGGGCATTTATCGAGATGGAAGAAGCGGAAGCGATGATCGCGACCCGCGCACCATGCTTGCACCGGCAGCCAAAGCGAGGAATCGGTGGTGTTGTTGTCGATTACCAGGACTTCGAAATCTGGATAGTCGAGCCGCGCGAGTGCTTCGAGCGACTCGATGACCATGTGCGGCGGCTCGTTGCAGATCGGAATGTGAATCGAAACCTTGGGTAGATAGCCCGAAGGCGACGCCTCGGGCGGAGGTGCCACGGGCTTGCGCCGGAGGGAGAGCCAAAACGATTCGGCCAACTCCAGCGCCTCGACCAGAAGAATGGTCATCAGCAGCGCCAAGCCCGTGCCCAGCATGATCCAGATCACGATTTCGCCGCCCGACAGATATTGACCGGTCGCGACGTGGAGCGCCCAAACTCCGGTCGTTGCGACCGCCTGGATGGTGCCGGCGAGGAACAGCCGACCGGGCAAACGCAACGGACCGACGAGGCCGAGCGCGAATGCGATCGCGCCGAAGCCGATGAGCGTCGAGCACGCGGCCAAGAACGGCCACTCCGGCACCGCGAGGATCGGCCCCGTCATGTCGGATTTCCATTGGCGATCGTTGTCGAAGATTCCCCAATAGCTGCCGACCGAGCCTTCCAGGTGGCGTTTCCAGGGCTGATCGAAGGCTTCCATGATCGAGTAGTCGAGATCGTGGCGCTGCGCCATGTCGAGGAACCGGCGCAGGAATACCGCCTGATTCTCGAGCGAGGGCACGGCTTTTTTCTTGATGCGTCCGTCCGACGGCCAGCCGACCTCGGTCACGACGATATGCTTACCGGGATAGGCGCGCTGGAGCAGCCGGTACTTCTCGAGGATGAACTCCATCGAATGATCGAGCGGCTGGCCCTCCCAATAGGGCAGGATATGCACGGCGATGTAATCGACCGTGCGCGCGAGTTCGGGATGTTTGAGCCAAACGTGCCACGGTTCGGCGGTGGAAATCGGCGTGTCGGTCTTGGCCTTCACGCGTTTGAGATAATCGATGAGCTGAGCGACGGTCACGTCCTCGCGCAGCAGGGACTCGTTTCCGACCAGCAATCTCTCGACATTGGGATTGTGGTTGGCGATCCAGATAAGGCTCTGGATTTCGTGCTCGTTTTTTTCAGCGATCGGGCTGATCCAGGCACCGGCGGTGACCTTGAGGTCGTATTTGGCTGCGATGCGGGGTACCTGATCGGTGCCGTCAAGGGCGGTGTAGGTCCGGATCGTGCTTGTCTTGTCCTGGAGAAAACGCAAATCCTCGTCGATATCGCCGTAGGCGACGAAAGCACCCTTGGTCGGATCCTGGTCGGCGCGGTAGGGGGCGTAGGCCAGGCCCTTGAAGGTGCCCGTCCACGGCTTTTCCTGGATCGGGCGATTCAGGCCGGCCCAAAGAAGAATATTAGCCAGCCCAACTAGGGCTAGTATGAGGAACGTGGATGCCTTCAGGTATTTAGTCATTCTTGCGCTCTGCCCAGCCTAGGCACGCTCTTCGCCTGATCAGCCGAAGTTTTCGGCCGCCTTGTCCACGCCAACAGACCAAGTCCAGGGGTGCGATAATTTACCAACGGGCCGGACCAACCCGCCATAAATCGGCTTTCAGCCGACCGCAGGCGGCGGCAAGTCTTCGTTACAGCCATCGGCGCCGTCAAGGGTTCCCCCGCTCGAAGACGCCTCTAGAGCGGGGGATATAGGCGGACGAGGCGGTTTCGTCCAGAGGCTGGGGGTCTCGGGCTCTGGCAAATATTTATCGCGCGCGGGCGCCAACGCCACATTTCCGCCGCAAGGCCCTGTGATCAAGACCCCGCGTGATCAGGATTCCGAGCCCACGTGATCAAGATTCGGAGATTGAAGCCGGCCATATCGAAATCGGGCGATCGAGACATCGGCCGGTATCGAGCCGGACAAGATTGAAAAATTGCCATGCCGCCGTGACGGCGCTTCGCGCGGTGGCGCCCGTCGCGTACACTGCGCCGCTTGAGGTTTTCCCCGTGCGTCCGAACCCAGTCATCCGCGCGCTCCTTCGCCCCTTCACGCGCTTTCACCGCGCGCTTCTGCTTGTCCCCGCCGCCTTAGGAATATTGCTTGCCGCCTCGCTCGACCGCGCGACGTCCGCGCCGGTCTCGGCGACGGCCCAGGAAACCGCCTCGTTCCGGATCGCGACGGGTCCCTCCGACAGCACGTACTTCGCCATCGGCGGTCTTTTGGCGAGCGCGATTTCCAATCCGCCGGGTTCGCGCCCGTGCGAGGCGGGGGGCAATTGCGGCGTGCCCGGACTGCTCGCGACCGCCGTCACGACCGAAGGCGCCTTGGCCAATCTCGAAGCGGTGGCCTCGGGTCGGTTCGAATCGGGCTTGGTGCAGGGCGATGTGGCGTACTGGGCGCAACTTGGCCGCGGCCCCTTCGAGGGGCGCGGCAAGGTCGCGGGACTTGCGACGATCGCCGCGCTCAATCCCGAGGCCGTGCACCTGGTCGTGCGCCGCGCGTCGAAGATCAAGCGGATCCAGGAGCTCGCCGGAAGGCGCATTTCCATTGGCACCGAACGCGCGGGCACGCCCCTTGCCGCGCGCGCGATTCTGTCGGCGTACGGCGTGCCATTCGACCGCGCCAAGGTGTCGAATGAGGCGCCCGCGCGCGCCGCCGAACTCATGCGCAAAGGTCAGCTCGACGCCATTTTCGTCGTCGCCGGCCAGCCCGTCGCGGCGATTGTCGACCTGGCCGAGGAAATGGAAATCGACATCCTGCCGATCAAAGGCAAGCAGGTCGAACGGCTTATGGTCCAGCAACCATTCTTCATTCGCGGGCAGATCGAGGGCGGGCATTACAAAGGCGCCGGCGGCGTGCCCACTTTGGCGATCCCGGCCCAATGGGTGGTTTCGAGCAAGGCCGATCCGCAGCTTGTCCACGCCATTACCAGGGCGCTCTGGCACGACAACATGCGCCGCCTCCTGGATACGCGCCATCCCGACGGTAAGCGCATTCGCCGCGAATCGGCGCTTCAGGGCGTATTCATTCCCCTCCACCCTGGGGCCGAGCGTTATTACCGGGAAGCCGGCGTGCTGAACTGATCGCCCGGGGCGGCGGCGAGGCAGTCGGATTGCGGGCTTTAGATTTCGTACTTGGGGACGATCCAGGGCTCGTTCTTGGCGGCGACCATCCATTCTTGGAACGGCGGGTGGTTAAACACCGCCTGTCGGTAGGCTTCCGAGACCTCGTCGAGTTGCACCTGATAGGTCGTGAAGCGCGACACGATGGGCGCGAACATGCAATCGGCCATCGAGAAGGCGCCGAACAGAAAGGCGCCTCCCTTGCCATGACGCTCGCGGCAGGTGCGCCAGATCGTCGAAATGCGGTTGATGTCGTCCTGCACGCCGGCCGCCATGCCCTTGCCGGGTTTCGAGGCGCGCATATTCATCGGCATGTTCAGCCGCACGCCCATGAAGCCCGAATGCATTTCCGCGCTTACCGAGCGCGCGAGCGCGCGCGCCGACACCTCGGCTGGCCACAGCCGGGCGTCGGGGAAGCGCTCGGCCAGGTATTCGCCGATCGACAAGGAATCCCAAACCAAAACGCCGCCGTCCTGCAGTGCCGGCAATTTTCCGGAAGGCGAGCGCTTTAAAATCTCCTCGCGCGTCGTCGGTTGATCGAGCGGAACGACCTCTTCCGAAAACGCCGCGCCCGTCTGCCTCAGCGCCAGCCACGGGCGCATCGACCACGACGAGTAATTCTTGTTGGCGAGATAGATTACAATCTTGCTCATGACGCCCTCCCCGCCCGCGGATATGCGCGCGAAAGCCGGCGCATTGGAAAGCATCGGGGCCGGGCTTGCAAGCGGCCCCTTTCCTCGCTCGCGCGCACGCGCCATGCTTGGCCCGCATGATCGAGAGGTATTTATGATCGGTGTGGTCGATGGACGCGAAGCCGGCGCGGTTCCCGTGACGCTGGTGCGCAAGGCGGATTTTGAGACCTGGCTCAAAAGCCAGAACGCGACGGCGCGGCGCTGGTTGAATTCGTCCGGTTTCGAGGCGAAGGCGGGGCAGATGCAAACCATGCCGGCCCCCGATGGGGCGGTTGCGCGCGTGGTGGTGGGGATCGATTCGGCGGACGGGCCGTGGAGCACGGGCGATCTGCCGAATCGCCTGCCTGCGGGGCGCTATCGTATCGAGAATGCGCGCGGCGCGGCCGAGGCGAACGATGCGGCGCTCGGGTGGGCGCTCGGCGCGTACGGATTCTCGCGCTACAAGCGCCGCGCGCGCCCGGCGGCGGAACTGATTTGGCCTCGGCGCGCCGATCGCGCGCGCATCACGGCGCTGGCGCGCGGCATCTATCTCGCGCGCGACCTCATCAACACGCCGGCGAACGACATGGGGCCGGGCGAATTGGCGGCGGCCGCGCGCGCGCTCGGACGGCGCTCTGGCGCGCGGGTTTCGGTGATCGCGGGCCGGGCTCTGCTCGCACGCAACTACCCCCTGATTCACGCGGTCGGCCGGGCGAGCGCGCGGCCGCCGCGCCTCATCGACCTGGTGTGGGGACGATCGAATGCGCCGCGCCTTACCCTCGTCGGCAAGGGCGTGTGTTTCGATACCGGCGGCCTTGATCTCAAGCCCTCGGGCGCCATGCTGCTGATGAAAAAAGACATGGGCGGCGCCGCGCTCGTGCTCGGCCTCGCCCAGGCGATCATGGCGATGAAGATCGACGTGCGGCTGCGCGTCCTCGTGCCTGCGGTCGAAAACAGCGTCTCGGGCGATTCATTCCGGCCGCTGGACATCGTCAAGAGCCGAAAGGGCATCACGGTCGAGATCGGCAATACCGATGCCGAGGGCCGCCTCGTGCTGGCGGACGCCTTGGCCGAGGCCGCGCGCGAGGCGCCGGATCTGCTGATCGACGCCGCGACGCTGACCGGCGCCGCGCGCGTGGCGCTCGGACCCGATTTGCCCGCGCTGTTCTCGAACGACGACCGGGTGGCGGAGTCATTGCTGGCCGCGGGCACCGCCGAGCGGGATCCGCTCTGGCGCTTGCCGCTCTGGCGCGGCTATCGGCGCATGCTCGACAGCCGGGCCGCGGACATGAACAACGTCTCGGAGGGCAGTTTCGCCGGCGCGATCACGGCCGCGTTGTTCCTCGACGAGTTCGTCGCCAAGAACCGGCCTTGGGTGCACATCGACACCATGGCGTGGAATCCCTCGGCCCGGCCCGGCCGCCCGGCCGGCGGCGAGGCGCAGACCCTGCGCGCGCTGTTCCGCCTGATCGAGGAGCGTTACGGCCGGCGAAGCCGCTAGTACCCCTCGGCCGGATTCACGATGTTTTGCAGCGCCTCGCCCCGGCGCAGGCGCTTGATGTTTTCGGCCACCTGCATGGCGCAGGTGCGCGGATTGAGATCGCCCGCGATGTGCGGCGTGATGATGATCTTCGGATGTTTCCACAGCTTGTCGTCGGCGGGCAGCGGCTCCTTGTGAAAGACGTCGAGCATGGCGCCCGCGAGATGGCCCGAATCAAGCGCCGCGATCAGATCTTCGTTCACGATGTGCCGGCCGCGCGCCATGTTGACGAGGAACGCGCCTCTGGGCAGCTGCGCCAGGGTCTTCGCGTTCAGAATGCCTTCCGTGCTGGGCGTGAGTGGTAGGACGCAAACGAGATACTGGCTTTGCCCGAGAAAACGCGCCAGCGCCGCCGCGCCGTGCAGACATTCCACCCCTTCGATGGTCTTGGGCGCGCGGCTCCAGCCCGAAACCTGGAAGCCGAGTGCCGCGAGCTTGCGTGCCGTATCGCCGCCGATTTCGCCGATGCCCATGACGCCCACGCGCGAGCGCGTGGTGTCGCCGCGCGGGAATTTGCGCCAGGCGCTTTCGCTTTGCGCCCGGGCGTAATCGGCCATGTGTCGGTGATAGTGCAGCACGCCGTAAATGGCGTATTCGCTCATCTGCGCGGTCAGATCGGTGTCCTTGATGCGGCAGACCGGCACGCCCTTGGGCAGATCGCGGTCGGCGAAGATGTGATCGACGCCCGCGCCGATGGAGAAGATCGCCTTGAGATTGGGATAGCGCTTCAGGTCGCCCGGTTCGGGCCGCCAGACGAGAGCGAACTCGATGTCCTCGACGGGTCCCGTTTCGGGCCACACGCGCATCTCGACATCGGCGCCGTAGTCGTTGAGGAAACGCAGCCATTCCTCGGGCTTGTCGAAGATGCTCTTGAACAGCAGCGCCATGTCGTCCCCCTCGTGTTGAAACGCGTTCTCGCGGGCCCGGGCGCATCCCACCGGATGGCCCATGCCGCGCCTTCAATAGCCACGCCGGGAATCGGCGAGATTGACGAGCGGCCGACCGGCGCGCAACCGTCCGATATTCTCGATTGCTTGATCGATGAGCAGCAAGCGATTCGAATTGCCCGCGCGGTGCGGGGTCACGCTGACGCGCGGATGGCGCCAGAACGGACTGCTCGCCGGCAAGGGCTCGGCGCGGAAGACGTCGAGCGTGGCGTGCGACAAGCGGCCCGAATCGAGCGCGGCCAGCAAGTCCTCCTCGACCACATGGCGCCCGCGTCCGAGATTGATGAACGACGCGCCCTCGGGCAATAGGCCGAGGGTGCGCGCGTTGACGATGCCCTCGGTCTCGGGCGTGAGGGGCAGGATGCACACGAGGATATCGGTCCGCGCAAGGAAGGCGCCGAGGCCGTCCGGGCCGTGAAAGCACTCGATATCGGAGTGGGTGTGGGGGCCGCGCGACCAGCCGGCGGTGCGAAAGCCGAGATCCGCGAGCGCCCGCGCCGCGCCGAGGCCGATGGCGCCAAGTCCCATCACGCCCGCACGCCGGTCCCAGGCGCCCGGCTGGGCGATTTCGCGCCATTGGGCGCGTCGTTGCTGTTCCTGGTATTGCGGCATGTGGCGGTGGTGACGCAAGGCGTGAAGGACGACGTACTGCGTCATGCCGAGCGTCATGCGCTCCTGCACGTTGCGGGTGATGGGCACGTTCGGGGGCAGATTCGGGTCGCGCATCAAATGATCGATGCCGGCACCTGGCGAAAAAATGATCTTGAGGTTCTCCAGGCCCTTGAACGCGCCCTCGGGCAGGTCTTCGACGAAGGCATAGGCGATTTCCTTGCGCGCACCGATATCGGGCCAGGTGCGAATTTCGATGTCCGGCAACTCGCGCGCAAAGCCCGCCCGCCACGCGGCCACGTCGTCGTACGGGCTATGGAAGAGCAGGACCTCGGCCATGCCCCGCGCCCTTAATATCCGAGCGAAATATCGACAATGTGCTGGAGGGGTTCGCCCGCCTTCGCGCGCCGGATATTCTCGACCACCTGGGCGATCACCGTGCGCGGATCGGTATAGCTCGCACAGTGCGGCGTGATCGTGATCTTGGGGTTGCGCCACAACGCGTTGTCGGCCGGCAGCGGCTCCTGGCGGAAGACGTCAAGCGTCGCGTGCGAAAGATGGCCCGAATCGAGCGCGGTCAGCAAATCCGCCTCGACCACATGCTGGCCGCGCCCGACATTCACCAAGGACGCGCCCTTGGGCAGCATGGCGAAGGTGCGTGCGTTCAGGATGTCGCGCGTCTCTGGCGTGAGCGGTAACAGACACACCAGAATCTCGGTCTTGCCGAGAAAATCGGGCAGTTCCGCCATGCCGGCGAAACTCTCGATTCCGGGTTGGGTTTTTCGCGTGCGGCTCCAGCCGAGCACGTTGAAGCCGAGCGAAAGCAGTTTCTCGGCCGCGTCCGCGCCCAGCACGCCGAGGCCCAGAATTCCGACCCTGCGCTGGTCGGCGGCGGGCTGCTTCAGTTCCTGCCATTTCGACTGGCGCTGCTGTTCTTCGTATTCGGGCTGCTGGCGATGATGGCGCAAGACCTGGCAGACCACGTATTCGGTCATGCGGCGCGTCAGATTGATGTCCACGACGCGCGTGATCGGCAGCTTGGGCAGTTCGGGGTCGCTGAACAGGTGATCCACGCCCGCACCGAGCGAAAAGATCGCCTTCAGATTCCGGTAGGTCTTGAGCTGGCCGGGTTCGGGCAGCCAGACGAGCGCGAACTCGATCTCGTCCGCGTTGCCCGTTTCGGGCCATATACGCACGTCGAGCTTGGGCGCTTGGCGCTTGAATTCCTCCACCCACCAAGGCGTGCGACTCGATCCGCTCTTGAACAACAGGGCCATGTTCAGGTCCTCATGATTCCAGATTCCGCAGTTTCCAGCTCGAACGCCGCCGCCATTAGCGCCCGGGTATAGGGCTCGCGCGGCGCATCGAAAATCCGCGCGGCGGGGCCATGTTCCACAACCCGGCCGTCGCGCATCACGATCACTTCGTCCGACAAGGCGCGCACGACCTTAAGATCGTGGCTGATGAACAGATAGGCCAATTTGTGCCGTGTCTGCAAATCGCGCAGCAGATCGATGATTTGGGCCTGCACCGACATGTCCAGCGCCGAGGTCGGCTCGTCGAGTACGACGAAGCGGGGTTTGAGCACCATCGCGCGCGCGATCGCCACGCGCTGGCGCTGGCCGCCGGAAAATTCGTGCGGATAGCGGTGGCGCGAATCGGGATCGAGGCCGACCTCGCTCAGGGCATCGACGATCAGGCGCTCACGCTCGGCCTGACTCGCGCCGATGCGGTGGACCTCGAGGCCTTCGGCGACGATCTGGCCGACCGAAAGGCGCGGCGACAACGAGCCGAAGGGGTCTTGGAAGACGATCTGCATTTCGCGGCGCAAGGGACGCAATGTGCTGGCACCAAGGCCCTGGATGTCCCGGCCGCGAAAGCGAATGGCGCCTTGGCTCGCGGTCAGGCGCAGCAGGGCAAGGCCCAGGCTGGTCTTGCCTGAGCCGCTTTCGCCCACCACACCCAAGGTGTGGCCTTCGCGGACCGTGAGGTCGAGCCCATCGACCGCCCGTACATGATCGACCGTGCGGCGGAACACTCCCCTGCGGATGGGGAACCAGACCTTGAGGCCATCGGCGGCCATTACCTCGGGGGCGTTGGCTGCGGCACGCGGGGGCGCCCCCTTGGGCTCGGCGGCCAGCAAATGCCGAGTATAGGCGTGTTGGGGGTTGGAGAAAATCTCCTCGACCAGTCCCATTTCGACGATCTCGCCCGCGGTCATCACCGCGACGCGTTTTGCGACCTTGCGCACGATGGCCAGGTCGTGGGTGATGAACAGCATTGCCATGCCGAGCCGGCGCTGAAGTTCAAGCAGCAATTTCAAGATCTGCGCTTGGATGGTGACGTCGAGCGCCGTGGTCGGCTCGTCGGCGATCAGCAGGTCCGGCTCGTTCGCTAGCGCCATGGCGATCATCACGCGCTGGCGCTGGCCGCCCGACAATTCGTGCGGATAGGCGCCGAGACGCCGCTCGGCCTCGGGCAGGCCCACCAGATGCAGGAGCTCGATCACCCGCGCGCGTACCGCGGCCGCGCCCAGGCGCTTGTGGACGATCAGGCTCTCGCCGATTTGCCGCTCGATGGAGTGCAGGGGGTTGAGCGCGGTCGTGGGTTCCTGGGGCACGAGCGCGGCGCGGCGGCCGCGCACCGTGCGCAAGGCAGCCTCGCCGGCGCCCACGAGTTCGGCGCCGTCGAAGCGGATCGAGGAGGCGGCGCCGTGGCGGGCGACCGGGTAGGGCAGAAGTTGCAGAATCGACA
>JBJXGH010000082.1:0-54532 GCA_046153685.1 Alphaproteobacteria bacterium | reverse complement strand
GCGACGATGTCGAGCAATTGGGGGTTGGCGTAAAACAGAGAAAATATCTGCACACCCGCTGGCAGGCGGCCGAGAAATTCGTCGAAGCGCGCGAAGGCGGTCGCGGGCTGGGCGGTCTTCGCGAGTGCGGCGAGCAAAGCGGGCGTGAGTTCGGTCAGAAGCTCGCGCGCGCGCGTGCTGCGCATGGCCCTGTACCGGCCGTGATGCCAGCCTCGGACGATCGAGGACACGCCGGAGGGATCGCTGAAGCCCTGGCGCGCGATCGTGGCCAGGGTTTCGGGGTCATGATCGGTGCCAGTGAAAACAAGATTGCCCGAGCCGCCGAGCGCGGGCGCCTCCTCGAACAACTCGGCGTAGTGCCGCTCGACGGCGCGAAGTTGATCAAGCAGCGCCCTGGCGAATTCGTCGGCGCCGGGATAGCCGAGAAACCGGGCGATGGCCTCGATGCCCGCCTGGTTCGCGGGCAGGGTGTGGGTTTGCTCGTCGGCGACCATCTGCAGGCGGTGCTCGACCCGGCGCAGATAGCGGTACGCATCCGTGAGGCGCGCCGCGGCCTCGTCGGTGATGCGCCCGCTCGCGGCAAGCGCTTGCAGGGCCGCAACCGTGCCCGGCGTTCGCAGACGCACGTCCCGCCCGCCCCAGATGAGCTGCTGGGTTTGAGCGAACAATTCGATTTCCCGGATGCCGCCGCGCCCAAGTTTGACGTTGTGGCCGATGACCGCGATTTCGCCGCCGCCGTGACGGGCGTTGACCTGGCGCTTGATCGAATGAATGTCCTGGATGGCCGCGAAATCGAGATATTTGCGCCAAACGAAGGGGCGCAGCTGGGCCAGGAAGCGGTCTCCCGCCTCTCGGTCGCCGGCGGCGGCGCGCGCCTTGACGAAGGCGGCTCGCTCCCAGTTCTGCCCGAGGCTTTCGTAATAGACTTCGGCCGCGGCGACCGGAATGGCGGGCGGGGTCGAGCCCGGATCGGGGCGCAGGCGTAAATCGGTGCGGAAGACGTAGCCGTCGGCGGTGCGTTCGGACAAATGACGCACCAAGCCGTGAGTGAGTTTGACGATATTGCGCTGGAGGGAGGGACGTTCGGATTCGCCGAAGCGGTCGGCGTCGTAAAGCACGATCAGATCCACATCGCTCGAATAGTTGAGTTCGAACGCGCCGAGTTTGCCCATGCCGAGAACGATAAGGCCCGAACCCTTCGCCGGATCGCGCTCGTCCTTGAGCGCGAAGGCGCCGTCGGCAGAAGCGCGCCGCAAGAGGTGCCGGATGGTGGCGCTGAGGCAGGCATCGGCGAAATGCGATAGCGCGCCCGTCACCTTCTCTACCGCCCACATCTCGGTGATGTCGGCAAGGCCGATCAGCAAGGCGGCGCGGCGCTTGGCTAGGCGCAGGGCGCGCATGGCATCGGCTTCGCCGGTGCCGTCCGTGCCGCAATGTGTGAGCTCTGCGATCAGGCGCGCGAAGCTCGCGTCCGGACCTTCGGCGAACAGGGTGCGTGCGAAGTCCATTTCAAGCAGCAGGGCTTGGCCAAGGAAGGGGCTGTTGCCGAAAACGGCATCGAGCAAACCGGCCCCGGACTCGTCGGCGGCGAATTCGCGGGAAAAGCGCGCGGTCCCCGCCCCCCCCGATGCTCCCGCCTCCCGCCAGCGCTCCCGCCCCACAGCCGCGCGCTCGGGGTCTGCGGCTTTCGGCAGACGTGCCGGGTCGGTTATAAGTTGTGTAATCATTCTCGATCCGGGCGGGATTAAGGTCACAGTGGTTCAGGTGCCGATGCCATTCAAGCACATCCCCTGCCGCACGGGCATGGCCCAGCGCGGGGCTTCCGCGACGTGATTCGCCGCACCACGATCGTTCTCATCGAAGTCTTGGCCGGGCTATTGGCGGTCATTCTGGTGCTGACCGGGCTCGGTGCCTGGCGGTTGTCGCAGGGGCCGATCGATCTCGGCTTCCTTACGCCCTCGGTCGTGGGCGCGCTTAGCGATCCCGACAGCAAGATCCGCGTCGAGATTGGTTCCACGGTTCTGACTTGGGCGGGGTGGTCGCGTGCGCTTGAAATCCACGCTCGGGACGTGCGCGTCCTGGGCGAGGACGGCGCGGTGCTCGCGAGCGC
Source organism: Alphaproteobacteria bacterium (assembly GCA_046153685.1). Classification (GTDB taxonomy): domain Bacteria; phylum Pseudomonadota; class Alphaproteobacteria; order CADEGL01; family CADEGL01; genus CAMAPP01. Next base: position 52,422 of record JBJXGH010000082.1, on the reverse strand, counting down.
GCCCGAACTGGACATGGATCTGAGCCTGCGCGCGCTTGCCGCCGGGCGGATCGCGCCCACGGCGCTCGATATGCTGGGCGCCACGCTGAATGTGCGCCGCGACTTGGCCGGCCGATTCGAGCTCGAGGTGGGTGGCGGCGCGCACGCGGCGGGGGAAAGCCTGCCGTCGTTGCTTGGGAATGTGCTCGGCTCGTCCGATTCGACCCGGCCGCTCGGATTGCTCAGAAGCCTCAGGATTCGCGACTCGACGGTGAGGTTCGAGGATCTGCGCTCCAAGCGAAGCTGGGAGGCTACGATCCGGCTCGCCCAGGCGTCGCGCGAGACGGCGGGCGTGCGCTTCTCCGCCGATCTCGACGTGGTGTCGGGCGGCGATATCGGGTTCGTCTCGATCGAGGCGTTGCAAGATTTCTCAACCGGCGGTGCCGCGGTGTCGATCGGATTCCGAGATCTCGTGCCCTCACGCCTGGCCGAGCTGTCGCCGGATCTCGTGGCTGCGCGCGCGATCGAGGCGCCGCTTGAAGGCCGGGTCGCGTTCTCCCTCGCCGCCGATGGCCGGGTGCCTGAAATCGAACTGAAGGTGAGCGCCAAGCCCGGGCGCATCGAGCCGGGCGCGGCTTTTCCGGGCGGCATCGCCATCGCGGGCGGCGCGCTCGACGCGGTATTCACCGACAATCTGGCCAAGCTCGTGGTGCGCCGCATCTATCTCGATTTGGGCGAACCCAAAATCGAGGCGACGGCGGAGGCCGAGACGCCCTTCGGGCGCGCGGCGTTCATCGCGCGCGGCACGGTCAAGGGCGTGCCGCTCAGCAAACTTGGCGAATGGTGGCCCAAGGGCACCAGCCCCGGGGGCCGTGCCTGGATGATCGCCAATATGAACACTGGCATGGCACGCGAGACCAATTTCGAGCTCGCGGGCCGAGCGGGGCCAGGCGTGCCAGACGGCATGGCGATCGACCGAGTCGAGGGTCAGATTCGCTTCGATGGCGCAACCGTTCGCTACATCAAGAAGATGCCGGTCGTGCGCGACGTGGCGGGCGTTGCCGCATTTACCCTCAAGGGCCTCGATATCCAGCTCAAGAGCGGGGCGGTCAAGAACCTGGCCGTGTCCGAGGGCGTGGTGAAGCTGTCCGGATTGGATACGACCAAGCAATTCGCGGACATCGATCTCAAGATCGCAGGGCCCTTGCGCGACGCCTTGGAGCTGATCGATGGCGAGCCGCTGTACTATGCCCGGCGCGTGAATATCGCGCCGCAGGATGTCGAGGGCGCCGCGGTCATCAAGCTGAACGTCCATCTGCCGCTCATCGACGCGCTGGCGATCGATCAAGTTCGCATCGCCGCCGATGCCGATGTCACGCGCATGTCCTGGAAGAAGGCCATGCTCGAGCGCGACGCCAAGGACGGCACGCTCAATATCAAGGTCGATAACCGCGCCATGGCGGCGCAGGGCCAGATCTCGCTCGGCGAAACGGTTTGGCAGATTCGCTGGAGCGAGCAGTTCCAAACCGCGGCCGAATCCTCGCGGCTCGAGATGGTCGGCAATGTTTCGGATGCCGGCCGGCTGGCGCTCGGCCTTGATTTGGGTTCCTTGGTCGCGGGGCCGGTTGGCGCGCGCGCGGTCATCGTGTCCGGCGGGCGCACGCAACGGCGTCTGACGGCCGAGCTCAATCTCGCGGCTGCCGAGATGCGCGTTGACGAGATCGACTGGCGCAAGGCCGCGGGCGTGGAGGGGCGTGCGCGCGTGACCGCCGAATTCGGCGCGGCGCCGCCCGCGGCGGTATTTTTCGATGGCGCGGGCGGCGGGTTCTCGGCGCGCGGCCAGGCGCGTCTGGGGCAAGGCGGAAAGGGCGTGCGGGAACTGGCCTTCGATGCCCTCGTCCTTGGGCGCACGGATGCGCGCGGCACGGTCACGTTCCGCCCCGATGGCGGCTACGGCGTGCAATTATCGGGTAACAGCATCGATGCGTCGTTCTTCATCGGCGGCGCTCACCCGCCGGAAGGCGCGAAAAAATCCACCGACAAGGACGCGAAGAAGGCCCCTCCACAGCCACAGAAAAAGGCCGACAAGGCGCCGTTCGATCTGCGCCTCGAAGCCAAGCGACTCTGGCTCGGATCCGACAGGGCGATCGATCAGGCGAGGGTCGCGCTCGCGCGCGAGCGAATCGGCTGGCGTCTCATCGATGTCGAAGGCCGCCTGGGCAAGGACGCAAAAGCGTTCAAGATGCGCTACGCCCAAGCGCCGGGCGCCTATCGCGATCTGGTGGTGAACGCGGAGGATGCGGGCGAGACGCTGCGCGTGTTCGGCATCGTGGAGACGGCGTCCGGCGGCAAGCTCGAGGCCTGGGGACGCGAGGACACGGCCGAGGCGCCGCTCAAGGGCGAACTCAAGCTCAAGGATTTTCGAGTCAAGGACGCACCCTTCCTTGCGCGCATCCTCACGCTCGCCTCGCTCACCGGCCTCTTCCAGTCGCTTTCGGGCGAGGGATTGTTGTTCGACCGGTTCACCGCGCCCTTCTCGCTCGCGCGCGGGGTGGCGGAGGTGAAGAGCGGCTCGGCGCGTAGCGCCGATCTGGGCCTGACCTTCGAGGGCAAGATCGATTTCGATGCCGAGACCGTCGATATGCAAGGCCTGGTGATTCCGGCTTACACGTTCAATTCGATCATCTCGAATATTCCGATCCTGGGTCACGTTCTCGCGGGCGGCCCGGGCGGCGGCGTATTCGCCGGCACGTTCTCGATGCGCGGTCCGTTCGACGATCCCAAAATCGGCGTCAATCCGCTGGCGGCGCTGACGCCTGGCATTTTGCGCAATGTCTTTTCGATCTTCGACGGCGGCGGTGGTGGAGAATCCACCGGACCACTGCCCGGCCGGCGCGGCGAGGGGCAATAGGGCGCTTCGAATCCGGCGCGCCGTTCAGCCCGGCCTTTAGGTTCGAACCAAGCAGATCAGATTGGGCGAATCAGAACGTGGCGCTTCCTGCCCGCCGACAGCTTGATCGCGCCCTCGGAGTTGAGATCGGCGAGTCCGATTCCGCGCGCCTCGTCGGTCAGCGCCACGTCGTTCACGCGCGCCCCGCCCGCGCGAATGAGACGGCGCGCTTCCCCGCGAGAGGCGGCAAGAGGCGTGCGGGCAAAGAGATCGAACGCCGCAATTCCGGCATCGAGCTCCCCGCGCGCGACGACGACGGACGGCAGGCCCTCTCCCGCGCCGCCGTCCTCGAAGGTTCGCCGCGCGGTTTCGCCCGCGTCCTCGGCCGCCGCCGCCCCGTGGATGAAGCGCGTGGTCTCCCGCGCGAGGATTTTCTTTGCCTCGTTGATCTCCGCGCCGCCCAGGCGCTCGAGGCGCGCGATTTCATCGAGCGGTATATCGGTGAACAGTCGCAGGAAGCGCCCGACATCCACGTCCTCGCAGTTGCGCCAGTACTGCCAATAATCATAGGGCGATAGCAGGTCGTCATTGAGCCACACCGCGCCTTGCGCGGTCTTGCCCATCTTCGCCCCCGAGCCCGTCGTCAGCAGTGGCGTCGTCAGGCCGTACAGCTCGCGGTCGTCCGCGCGCCGGCCGAGCTCGACCCCCGCGACGATATTGCCCCACTGGTCCGAGCCGCCCATCTGCAAGACGCAGCCGTGGCGGCGCGCGAGTTCGACGAAGTCGTAGGCCTGGAGGACCATGTAGTTGAATTCGAGGAAGGACAGGGGCTGTTCGCGATCGAGTCGCAGGCGGACGCTGTCCATCGACAACATGCGGTTGACCGAGAAATGCCGACCGAAATCTCGGAGAAAAGGGATGTATTCCAGCCGGTCGAGCCAATCGGCATTGTTGACCATGAGGGCGTCCGTCGGGCCATCGCCAAAGGTCAGGAACTTGGCGAAGACGCGTTTGATGCCCGCTAGGTTTTGCGCGATGTCGGCATCGGTCAGCAGCTTGCGTGCCTCGTCCTTGCCTGAGGGGTCGCCGACCTTAGTGGTCCCGCCGCCGAGCAGCACGATCGGCTTGTGGCCGGTGCGCTGGAGGAGGCGCAGAATCATGATCGAAACCAGCGAACCGACATGGAGACTGGCCGCGGTGCAGTCAAAGCCGATATAGCCGATCACCCGCCCCGTGGCGGCGCGGCTATCGAGCGCCGCCGGATCGGTGCACTGATGGATCAAGCCGCGCGCGTGCGCCTCGCGGAGAAAATCGGATCTAGGTTCTGTCGATAACTGCTCGGTCATGGCCGCAATCTTGCGCTACGTGATGTCATTGCCGACAATCCCCTAACATAGCGCCGTTGCGCCGTCATCCGGGCTGGGGACCGACCAGACATGATGCGACGGTGCGGGGCGCGGCGGCGCGCAATCCGATGGCGGGGAACGATCCAATGGCGGCACTGTGGTCGCTCGGCCTGATGAGCGGCACTTCGATGGATGGCATCGACGCGGCCCTGGTCCTGACCGATGGCGCGAGCGTGCGCGAATGGGGGCCGTTCGCGACCACCCCCTATGCCGAGGATTTCCGCGCGCGTCTAAGCGCGGTTCTCGGCGGCAAGGGCGATGTGGCGGCGGTCGAGCGCGAACTCACCGATTTGCATGCTAGCGCCGTGGGCGCCCTGCTCGACGGCGCAGGGCGGCGCGCCTCCTCTGTCGATATCATCGGTTTTCACGGCCATACGATCCTTCACGCGCCGCAAGCACGGCGTACCTGGCAGATCGGTGACGGCGCGCGCCTTGCGGCGGCGACCGGTATAGACGTGGTGTGCGATTTCCGCTCGGCGGATGTGGCGGCAGGCGGGGAGGGGGCGCCACTGGTGCCGGTGTTCCACGCGGCGCTGGCGCGCGTGCTCGACCGGCCGATCGCCATTCTCAATATCGGCGGCGTCGCCAATGTGACGTGGATCGGCGCGGGCGAAGGCGATGGCGGCACGCCGCCGCTTCTGGCTTTCGACACCGGACCGGGCAACGCCTTGTCGGACGACTGGGCGCGCCGACACACCGGGCGGCCGGTCGATACCGACGGCGCGCTCGCGCGCAGCGGGCGCGCGCACGACGCCATCGTCGAGGGTTTTCTGGGCCAGGCATATTTTTCGCGCCCGCCGCCGAAATCGCTCGACCGCGATGCGTTCGACACGTCGCCGGTCGCGGCGCTGTCGGCGGCCGACGGGGCAGCGACCCTGATCGCCTTCAGCGCGGCGGCGGCGGCGGCGGCGCGGCGATTCTTCCCCGCTCTGCCGGGGCGTTGGCTGATCGCCGGCGGCGGCCGGCACAACCCGGCGCTCATGTCGGAGTTGCGCCGCCGGCTGGACGCGCCCGTGGACCCGGTCGAGGTTGTGGGATGGAATGGCGACGCGCTCGAGGCCCAGGCCTTCGCCGCCCTGGCCGTTCGCAGCCTTTACGGCTTGCCGATCAGCTTTCCTTCGACCACACGCGCGCCACGGCCTTTGACCGGTGGGCGGTTGTTCAAGGTGGCTCCGGCTTATCCGCCGCGAACGCGCTAGGACGCGACGGCGAGGCGCTTGCCCATCGCCTTGACGAGATAATCGTCGACATGCCCGGCGAGCGTCTCGATATGCTCGCCGAAGAAATGGTCGGCTTTCTTGACAATCCGGTAGTCGATGGCGATGCCGCGCTGATTGGACAGTCGGTCCACCAGCTTCTTGACCGATTCCTGCGGCACGACTTGATCCTGATCGCCGTGCACGATGAGCCCCGAAGCCGGGCAGGGCGCGAGAAAGGCGAAATCGTACACGTTCGCGGGCGGAGCGACGGAAACGAAGGACGTGATTTCGGGGCGGCGCATCAAGAGCTGCATGCCGATCCAAGCGCCGAAGGAAAATCCGGCGATCCAGCACGCCGACGCATTGGGATTGATCGATTGCATCCAATCGAGCGCGGAGGCGGCGTCCGACAACTCGCCCTCGCCGCGCGCGAACGATCCCTGCGACCGGCCCACGCCGCGGAAATTGAAGCGCAAGGTGGCAAAGCCGCGGCGCGCGAAGGATTGGTACAGCGTGTAAACGATCTTGTTGTTCATCGTGCCGCCATGCTCGGGGTGGGGATGGAGCATGAGGGCTATGGGCGCGCTGGTGCCCTTGCCGGCGATATAGCGGCCTTCCAACCGTCCTTCTGGACCGTTGATGATGACCTCGGGCATGGGCGGAAAATACCTCCGATTGCGGCTGGATAGAGGTTATACCCCGAACTCAGCTCGGCTTTAAAGAAAATAGAAAAATATTTTATTTCAATAAGTTAGCAGATTTTATGTGGACAGATTCACCATTACTTGACCTTGCCAGTAGGACAAACTATATGCGGGTCTAGGTGTTGGCAGGGGTGGTTCCGGCGGGCCCGTCGCATGCCGGTAATATCGAACGCAAGCCGATGATCTTCAAGGTTTTTTTGACTCACATAGATTCGGTGATAGCCCGCGATCCGGCGGCGCGCTCGCGCATGGAAGTTCTCCTTTGTTATCCGGGGCTTCACGCTGTCTTGCTGCACCGGATCAGCCATTTTCTGTGGTCGGCGAGGCTCAAGCTTCTGGGACGCCTGGTGGCGCACGTTGCGCGCTGGCTAACGGGAATCGAGATTCATCCGGGCGCCAATATCGGCCGCCGGTTGTTCATCGATCACGGCATGGGCGTGGTGGTCGGCGAAACCGCAGCCATCGGCGACGACGTGACGCTCTATCACGGCGTGACCCTAGGTGGCATCGCGCCCGCGATCGATGCGTCGGCCCAGGTGAACATGAAACGCCATCCGACCTTGGCCGACGGTGTCATCGTCGGCGCGGGCGCCCAGGTGCTGGGGCCGATTACGGTCGGGCGCGGCGCGCGCGTGGGCGCGAACGCCGTGGTCTTACAGGATGTGGCGCCCGGCGCGGTGGTTATCGGCATTCCCGCGCGTCCGCTCGCGGCGACGGGGCCGCGAGCGGAGGATCGCTTCGTGGCCTACGGCACGACGAATGGCGACGATCCGGTGGCGGCGGCGATCGAACAGCTTCGAAGACAAGTCGAATTGCTCGAAACCCGCTTGGCGGAGTTCGAGCGCGCGGCCGGGGACGCGAAGGCGCGTACGCCGCGCGCCGAGCCCCAGCGGCGCGCGTGGTGAATGGGCGGCGCCGCGCTTTCGCGGCACTTTGCTAGAGGAGCATGACCGTGAGGTTGAGCACCAAGGGACGTTACGCGGTGATGGCGATGGTCGATCTGGCCGGAAGGGGCGCGGGGCGCCCCACTTCCCTTGCCGAGGTCGCAACGCGGCAGGAAATTTCGCTGTCCTATCTCGAACAGCTCTTTGCGCGTCTGCGGCGCAGTGGTCTGGTGTCGAGCGTGCGCGGGCCCGGCGGCGGCTACAAGCTCGCCTTTGCGGCAAACCAAATCCGTATTGCCGACATCATCCTGGCCGTTGACGAGCCGCTGCAGGCGACGCGCTGCAAGCTCGGCTCGCCGCGCGGCTGTACCAGTACGGGCTCGCGCTGCCAGACCCACGATCTATGGGAAGAATTGGGTAATCACATTCATGTCTTTCTCAATTCGGTGACGCTCGAGGATGTCTGCCAGCGCCGCGTCCTCGGCAGCCGTGTCCGCGACCTCACGGATCTGGCGGCCGGAGGCCACGCGGGCGAACTTGCGCCGCGGGCCGCCGCGGCGGCGGAGTAGCGGACCCCATCGTGATCTACCTCGATTGCAATGCCAGCACGCCCATGCGCCCGCAGGTTTCGGAAGCGGTCGCGCGCGCGCTCGGCCTTATCGGCAACCCGTCTTCCGTTCATGCACCGGGCCGCGCGGCAAGGCGCGCGATCGATGACGCGCGCGACGCGGTCGCCTCGTTGGTTGGCGCTTCGCCCTCGCGCGTCGTGTTCACCTCGGGCGGGACGGAAGCGAACAATCTGGCGCTCGCCGCGACCGGCCGTGGACGTATCTTGGCGAGCGCCGTCGAACATCAATCGGTTCTGGGCGCGCGCGAGGATATCGCTCGCATTCGGGTCGATCGCGAAGGCGTCGTCGATCTTGACGCTCTCGACCGGCTTCTGGCGGCCGAAGCGCCGCCGGCCGTGGTGTCTCTGATGCTTGCGAACAACGAAACCGGCGCTGTTCAGCCGGTGGCGCGCGCCGCCGAGATCGTGCACGCGCACGGTGCGCTATTGCATTGCGACGCGGCGCAGGCGGTCGGCCGCATCGCCGTCGACGTGCGCGCGCTCGGCGCCGATCTGCTCACCCTCTCGGCGCACAAGATGGGCGGGCCCAAGGGCGCTGGCGCCTTGGTTCTGGCGCATGACATGGAACTCGCGCCGCTCCTGTGCGGTGGCGGCCAGGAAGGCAAGCGCCGCGCCGGCACCGAAAACGTCGCTTCCATCGCGGGCTTCGGTGCGGCGGCGGCGCTCGCGGCGGAATTCGCGGCCGAGGCGGCGCGCCTGGGCGCGCTGCGCGACGGGATGGAATCGCGGCTTTTGGCGGCGGCGCCGGGCGCAGCGATCCTGGGTGCGGGCACGGTCCGTTTACCGAACACCTCGTGTATCGCCATGGCGGGTATGGACGCGGACATTCAGGTCATGGCTTTCGATCTCGACGGCATCGCCGTTTCGGCGGGCGCCGCATGCTCCTCGGGCAAGGTCGGGCCATCCCACGTCCTCGCCGCGATGGGCACGCCCGCTTCTCTCGTGCGCTCCGCTATCCGCGTGAGTCTGGGCTGGCACAATACGGCGGCCGATGGCGCGGCCTTCATCGCCTCATGGCTCAAGCTGCACGCGCGCGCCCGCGCGCGCGCAGCCGCCTAAAACAACGGGAGTCGGGCAATGTCCACTTCGATCGAGGCCGCCCAGGAACTCACGAGGACCTACAAGCACGGTTTCGTGACGGACATCGAATCCGAGCGCGCGCCCAAGGGGCTCGACGAGAATACTGTCCGATTCATCTCGAAGAAGAAGGACGAGCCCGCCTGGCTTCTCGAATGGCGTCTGAAGGCGTTCCGCCATTGGCGCGATCGCATGCTGCCCGAGGCCGAGCCGAGCTGGGCGCGCGTGCGCTTTCCGGCGATCGATTTCCAAAACGCCTACTACTACTCGGCGCCTAAGCAGAAGATCGCGCCCAACAGCCTCGACGAGGTCGATCCCGAATTGCTCAAGACCTATGCCAAGCTTGGAATTCCCTTGCGCGAGCAGGAGCGTCTTCAGGGCATCGCCGTCGATGCCGTGTTCGACAGCGTGTCCGTGGCCACCACCTACAAGGGCAAGCTCAAGGAAATGGGCATCCTCTTCTGCTCGTTCTCCGAGGCGGTGCGCGAACACCCCGAGTTGGTCAGGACCTATCTCGGCTCGGTCGTGCCGGCGGCCGACAACTTCTACGCCGCGCTCAATTCGGCCGTGTTCAGCGATGGCTCGTTTGTCTATGTGCCCAAGGGTGTGCGCTGCCCGATGGAATTATCGACATATTTCCGCATCAACGCCGCCGAAACCGGCCAATTCGAGCGCACGCTCATCATCGCCGACACGGGCAGCCATGTCAGCTATCTCGAAGGCTGCACCGCGCCCATGCGCGACGAAAACCAGCTGCACGCCGCTGTCGTCGAATTGGTCGCCCTCGACGACGCGCAGATCAAGTACTCGACCGTGCAGAACTGGTATCCGGGCGATGCGCAGGGCAAGGGCGGGATTTACAATTTCGTGACCAAGCGCGGCGCCTGCCGCGGGGTCAACTCGAAGATTTCCTGGACCCAGGTCGAAACCGGCTCGGCCATCACGCGGAAATACCCGAGCTGCATTCTCCAGGGGGACAACTCGATCGGCGAATTCTATTCGGTCGCGGTCACGAACAATTTCCAGCAGGCCGATACCGGCACGAAGATGATCCATATCGGCAAGAACACCCGCTCGACCGTCGTCTCCAAGGGCATTTCCGCCGGACACGGGCAGAATACCTATCGCGGCCTCGTGCGTGTGTCGCCGAAGGCCGAGGGCGCGCGCAACCATACCCAGTGCGATTCGCTGCTGATCGGCGAACTCTGCGGCGCGCACACCGTGCCCTATATCGAGGTCAAGAACCGCACGGCCAAGGTCGAGCACGAGGCCACGACGTCGAAAATCGGCGAGGATCAGCTTTTCTATTGCCGCCAGCGCGGCCTCTCGGCGGAGGACGCCGTGTCGATGATCGTCAACGGCTTCTGCAAGGAAGTGTTTAAGGAATTACCCATGGAGTTCGCGGTCGAGGCGCGCAAGCTTCTCGGCGTGAGCCTCGAAGGCAGCGTTGGCTAGACCCGAGCACCGCACCACCCACACGCCACACGAAGGAAATGCGCGCCAATGCTTGAAATCCGCAATCTCCACGCCGAAGTCGGCGGCAAGAAAATCCTGCATGGGATCGATCTTTCGGTCGCCGTGGGTGAGGTGCACGCGGTCATGGGACCGAACGGTTCGGGCAAATCCACCTTGGCTTACGTGCTCGCGGGCCGCGAGGGCTATGTCGTGACCAAGGGCGAGATCGCTTACGACGGCAAGGACCTGGTGGCGATGGCGCCGGAGGAGCGCGCGCGCGCGGGCATGTTCCTCGGATTTCAGTACCCGGTCGAAATCCCCGGCGTCTCGGGCCTGTCCTTCCTCAAGGCGGCGGTCAACGAGGTGCGCCGATATCGCGGCGTGGCGGAGCTCGACGCGGTTGAATTCCTCAAGTTCATGCGCCAGAAGCTCAAGCTGCTCGACATGAGCGAGGACTTGCTCAAGCGCGCGGTCAATGTTGGATTTTCCGGCGGCGAAAAGAAGCGCGCCGAGATCGTTCAGATGGCCATTCTCGAACCGCGCCTCGCGGTGTTGGACGAAACCGACTCGGGTCTCGACATCGACGCGCTCAAGATCGTCTCGAACGGCATCAATGCCTTGCGCGGCCCCGACCGCGCCATGCTGATGATCACCCATTATCAGCGCCTTCTCGGCTATGTCGTGCCCGATCGGGTGCACGTGCTGGCCCAAGGCAAGATCGCGGTGTCGGGCGGAAAGGATTTGGCCCTGGAGCTCGAACAGAAGGGCTATGCCATGCTTGGCGCGAAGAACGTGCGGGCGGCATGACCGGGGCCAATAGCGATACTGCGGCCCTGCATCTCGCGCGCTTCGCGGCGCTTGGCGGCGAGGCGGGTGTCGCGCGCGCGCGCGCCATGGGGCGCTTCGAGGCGCTCGGCCTGCCGAGCCAGCGCATCGAGGCTTGGCACTATACGGGTTTGAGCGCGCTCTCGAAGGCGGCGCTGGCGCCGTTCGATGGCGGCAAGGCCGCTTCGTGCGCGCACGATTCGATGATCGCGGCGCGCCTCGGCGCGGGGCCGCGACTGGTGTTCGCCGACGGTCGGCTTCGCTCGGAGCTTTCGGATCTTTCGGGCCTACCGGAGGGCGTCCGTCTTCTCGGCCTTGCCGACGCGCGCGCGCGCGAGCCCAACCTGGTTGGGAACCGGTTCGATGCCGAGCATGACGCCCGCGCCATGCGCGCGCTCAACGCCGCGTTCGCCGCCGACGGCGCGGTCCTGGTTCTGCCCGCGGGCGTCTGGCTCGACCGGCCCATCCAGTTTCTTCACTTCGCCGCCGCTTCCGGCGCCGCGTTTCATCTGCGCCATCTCGTCATCGCGGGCGAGGGCAGCGCGGCGACCATCGTTGAAACCTATTTCGGCGCGCCTCGATCCGAGTCCTGGACCAATGCCGTAACCGAACTCGATCTCGGTCGGGACGCAACCCTGCGCCACGTGAAGTGGCAGGACGAAGCCGCGCTCGCCTTCCATACCGCAAGCGCACATGCCTGCCTTGCCGGCGGCGCGCGGTTCGAGAGCTTCGTGCTGCACTCGGGCGCGCGCCTGGCGCGCAACGAAATCGATGCGACGTTTACCGGCCCGGGGGCGTCGTGTCGGCTTGGCGGGGTTACCCTCGCGCGCGACAAGCAGCACATCGACAACACCACGGTCATCGACCACGCGGCGCCCGAATGCACGAGCAGGGAACATTATCGCGGCGTGCTCGACGGCGAGGCGCGCGGTGTTTTCCAGGGCCGGATCGTCGTTCGCCCGCGGGCGCAAAAGACCGCCGCTCATCAGCTCGTCGAGAATCTGCTTCTGTCCGAGCGCGCTGACGCGTCCGCCAAGCCCGAACTCGAAATTCACGCCGACGACGTAAAATGCGGCCATGGCGCGACGGTCGGCGCGCTCGACGAGCTGGCGCTGTTTTATCTGCGCGCGCGCGGCATTGGCCTCGAACGCGCCCGCGCCATGCTGGTCGAGGGCTTCGTCGCGGCGCTCGTGGACGAAGTCGAGGATGAGGGCGTGCGCGCCTTGCTATCCTCGGCGGTGACTGGCTGGTTGGGGCAAGCGGTGGACGAAAGGTTGTCGGCATGATGGCCATGGCCCAGTCGCCGGTCGCTTCGTCCGCCTACGACGTTGCGCGCGTGCGCGCCGATTTTCCTCTGCTCTCGCGTACGGTGTATGGCAAGAAGCTGATCTTTCTCGACAGCGCGGCAAGCGCGCAAAAGCCGCGTGTTGTGATCGACGCGCTCGTGCGCTGCTACGAGAACGAGTACGCCAATGTCCATCGTGGCGTCTATTATCTGAGCCAGAAGGCGACCGACGCATTCGAGGCGGTGCGCGAGAAGATGCGTGCCTTCCTCAACGCCAAGGAGACGCGCGAGATCGTGTTCGTGCGCAACGGCACCGAAGGCATGAATCTCGTCGCCCAAAGCTGGGGCGCGAGCCATCTCAAGTCCGGCGACGAAATCGTTCTCAGCACCTTCGAGCACCATTCGAACATCGTGCCTTGGCAGATGTTGCGCGATCGGCTGGGTGTCGTCATCAAGGTCGTGCCGATGGACGAGGCGGGAAATTTCCTGCTCGAGGAGTACGAGGCGCTGTTGTCGCCGAGGACCAAACTGGTCGCCGTTACGCATTGCTCGAATGTCCTCGGCACGATTACGCCCGTGCGCGAAATCGTGCGTCTTGCGCATCGCGTGGGCGCCAAGGTGCTGATCGATGGCTGTCAGGCGGCGCCGCGCGTCGCGGTGGACGTGCGGGACCTCGATTGCGATTTCTATGTCGTCACCGGGCACAAGATGTACGGCCCCTCGGGCACGGGCGCCGTGTATGGCAAGGCGGAAATTCTCGAATCCATGCCGCCCTGGCAGGGCGGGGGCGGCATGATCCGCCGGGTGAGTTTCGAGAAGACCGAGTACGCCGAAATACCCTATCGCTTCGAGGCCGGCACGCCGAACATCTCGGGCATGATCGGTCTCGGCGCAGCACTCGACTATGTGCGTGGCCTGGGGCTCGATGCCATCGAGCGCCACGAAGCGGCCTTGCTCGACTACGCCACGAGAAGGCTGTCGGAAATCAACGATTTGCGTCTTGTCGGCACGGCGAACGAGAAATCGGCGATCCTGTCGTTCAATATCGGCGAGGTGCATCCCCACGATGTCGGCACCGTGCTCGACCGCGAGGGCGTCGCGGTGCGCGTCGGGCACCATTGCGCCCAGCCGCTGATGGATCGCCTGGGCTTGGTTGCGACGGTGCGCGCCTCGTTCGGAGTTTACAACACGGTGGCCGATGTCGATCGGTTGCGCGATGCTATCCTCAAGGTGCAGAGGTTCTTCGCCTGATGTCGGAGCTGTCGGATCTGTACCAGGAAGTCATCGTCGACCATTCCAAGCGGCCGAGGAACCTGCGCCGTCCGGCGGACGCCAACCATACGGCCGACGGCCACAATCCTTTGTGCGGTGATTCGATCAGCATTTTCGTGACCCTGCGCGACGGCACGGTCGAGGACGTGGGCTTCGAGGGCCGGGGTTGCGCCATTTCGGTGGCATCCGCCTCGCTCATGACCGACATGGTCAAGGGCAAGACGGTCGCCGAGGTGCAGGCGGTCTTCCAATCCTTCCACCGCATGGTGACGGGCAAGGACGAATCGCCTGATGAGAGCTTGGATAAACTCGCGGCCTTCGAGGGCGTGCGCGATTTTCCGGTGCGGGTGAAGTGCGCGACTTTGGCGTGGCACACCTTGCAGGCGGCGCTCGAAGGCCGGGCGCAGCCGATTTCGACCGAATAGGGATAGGCCAAATGGAATCGCTCGACGCCAATGCCGTGCCGCCGCCGGAATCCAAGGAGGCCGACGATCCCGTTTGGGCGATCGCGCGCGCGGGCGTCGCCTCGGGGATGGAGAACCTCGAACAGGGTGTGATCGAGGTCATCAAGACCTGCTACGACCCGGAAATTCCGGTCAATATCTTCGATCTAGGTCTGATTTACCGGGTCGGCGTCGATGCCGAAGGCCGGGTCTGGGTGGACATGACCCTGACCGCGCCCGCTTGCCCGGTGGCGGGCACATTGCCGGGCGAGGTCGAGGAGCGCATAAAGCTCACCCCCGGCGTCATGGATGCCAAGGTTAATCTCGTTTGGGATCCGCCCTGGGATCAAAGCCGGATGTCCGAGGCGGCCAAGTTGGAACTTGGATTGATCTAGCCGCCGCCACGCCTATATGGTGTTGCGATCGTTGCGAGGTGCCGAAGTGCGCGAGCGTCCGAGGGCTTTGACTTTGACCGATGCCGCCGCCGACCGGGTGCGTGCGCTCCTGGCCGCGCGCGGCCATGACGGATCCTTCCTGCGCCTCGGCGTCGAGACCAAGGGCTGCTCGGGGCTGTCCTACAAGATGGAATATGTCGAGCAGGTCCAGCCGCTCGACGAGGTCGTCGAGGACAAGGGCGTGCGCATCTATATCGACCCCAAGGCGGTGATGTTCGTCCTTGGCACGGAAGTCGATTATGTCGAGGACAAGTTCCAGTCGGGTTTCGTCTTCAGGAACCCGCTTGAGAAGGGCCGCTGCGGTTGCGGCGAGTCCTTCCACGTTTAACCACGTTTGATGCGGGCGCCGCCCTGCGGGGCGGAAATTTTCCATGCCGAAAGTTGTTTTCATCGAGCCCAGCGGCGCACGGCGCGAAGTTTCCGCGCCGGCGGGAAAATCGCTCATGGAAATCGGCCGCGATGCGGGTCTCGACATCGAGGGCGCGTGCGACGGCGCCATGGCGTGCTCGACTTGCCATGTGTTGGTCGACACATCTTGGATTGCGGCCCTGCCGCCCAAATGCGACGACGAACAGGACATGCTCGATTTGGCCCTCGGCGTGACCAAGACTTCGCGTCTCGGCTGCCAGATCCTGATGACCGAGGCGCTGGATGGTCTTGTCGTGGCCTTGCCCCGGCTGACGCGCAACGTGCTTACGGCCTGACACCATGGCAAAGCGTGCATCACCCCCGGACTTGGCCCGGGCGGGCGGACTTTACGGCCGCCTGCGCGCGGCGGCGGAGCCCGAATGGACACGCTATGTCGACCATGAATTCGTTCGCGCGCTCGGCGCGGGGACCTTGCCCGAGAAATGCTTTCGCCACTACTTGCAGCAGGATTATCTGTTTCTCGTCCACTTCGCCCGCGCCTACGGCCTAGCCGCATACAAGGCGTCGGATCTCGCGGATATGCGCGCGGCGGGCGCCACGCTGAACGGCCTAGTCAACACCGAATTGTCGCTGCATGTGCGCCTCTGCGCGAGCTGGGGCATGTCCGAGCGCGCGCTCGCCGCCGTGCCCGAGGCGCCGGCCAACATGGCCTATACGCGCTACGTGCTCGAACGCGGCGCGGCCGGAGATTTGCTCGATTTGCTGGTGGCGCTGGCGCCTTGTGTCGTCGGTTACGGCGAAATCGCCCGCCGCCTCATGGCCTCGCGCACGGTGCGCTTGAAAGGCAATCCCTACCGCGAATGGCTTGAGGCCTATGCAGGGCCGAAATACCAGGAGATCGCCCATGGCGCGGTCAGGCAAATCGAGCGGGTAGGGCGCGCGCGCTTGGGTGCAAGCGGCGCCTCCCTCGCGCGCCATCCGCGCTTTACCGCATTGGCCGCCACGTTTCGCGAGGCAACCCGCCTTGAGATCGGGTTCTGGGACATGGGGCTTGCGCCCGCGGGCAAGAAGACCCGGCCCTGACGGCGGGGTGCTTTCTGCTAGGATGGCTCCATGACCGATGGCAGCAACGAAAACTTGGCCAAGGGGGCGCGCATCGTCGTCGCCATGTCGGGTGGCGTCGATAGTTCGGTTGCCGCCGGCCTCGTGGCCGAGGCGGGTTACGAGGTCGTGGGCGTGACCTTGCAGCTTTACGATCATGGCCGGGCGCTCGGCAAGTCGCGCGCGTGCTGCGCGGGTCAGGATATCCACGATGCGCGCCGCGCGGCGGCGTCGCTCGGTATCGCGCACTACGTCCTCGATTACGAAAGCCGGTTCCGCGCCGAGGTGATGGAGCCGTTCGCGAACTCTTACGCGCGGGGCGAAACGCCGATCCCGTGCATTCTCTGCAATCAGACCGTCAAGTTCCGCGACTTGGTCGCGGTTGCGCGCGATTTGGGCGCGGCCGCGTTGGCGACCGGGCATTATGTGCGCCGCGTCGAGGGCGGGGAGGGGCCGGAATTGCGCCGCGCGGTCGATGCCGCCCGCGATCAAAGCTATTTCCTCAACCGCACCACGCGCGATCAGCTCGGCTTTCTGCGCTTTCCCGTGGGCGGGATGACCAAGGACGAAACCCGCGCGCACGCCCGGCGTCTTGGCTTGTCGCTTGCCGAGAAGCCCGATAGCCAGGACATCTGCTTCGTGCCCGGCGGCGATCACGCGCGCCTGGTGGCACGCTTGCGCCCCGAGGCGGGCGAGCCCGGCGATATCGTCGATCTCGAGGGCCGGGTGCTCGGCCGGCACGCGGGACTTGCATATTTCACCATAGGCCAGCGCCGCGGCATCGGGATCGCGGGCGCCGAGCCGCTTTATGTCGTGCGCCTCGATGCGCCGCGCCGGCGCGTGGTCGTGGGGCCGCGCGCGGCCTTGGGCCGTAGCCGTGTCGTGCTCGGCGATTTCAACTGGCTCGGCGCCGGAGCCGGGCCGCAACGGGCCATGCGCGTCTCGGCCAAGCTCCGCGCCCAAATGACGGCGTCGCCCGCGATGCTGGCGCCTACGCCGGGCGGCTTTGTGGCGCTCGATTTCGACCAGCCCCAGGAAGGAGTGGCGCCCGGGCAGGCGGGGGTGGTCTATGACGGCGACAGGGTGCTCGGCGGCGGCTGGATCGTGCGCGAAGCTTCGGCCGAGGCGGCGTAGCCGTGCCCGTGCGCGGCCATATCGGCATGGACGGGGTCGATGTCGGCATGATTGACAGGGCGCGGGCGCGGGGCCTACAACCCCGCGCGTTCCCCAAAATGAACCGGATTCACGGCGGTGTAGCTCAGGTGGTAGAGCAGAGGAATCATAATCCTTGTGTCGGGGGTTCGAGTCCCTCCACCGCTACCAATATTACCTCTACTTCCGTTCCCGCTGTGTTCTAGAGATTTGCAAATTCTGGGATCGAGGCGATCTGTCCCCTCGGCTCGACCCGCACAGCGCCCCGCTTTGGTTCGGGGTGAACTAAGACGCGCTCTATAAGCGGCCGCAGGATTTCGGATGTCTCTTGCCGCACGGTGGGGCTGTTGAGGCTGGCTTGCAGCTCGTGAACCTCGCGGCGGTAGAGGTTCGGTAGAAGGACAGACCCGAGCCCCCGGGTCTCCTTCGGAATTGGGTAGAGTCCGATCGTCGAGAGGGATGATGGACGCCGAGGCTTACATGCCGTCGGAGTGGGGGTGCGCGGCTTCTACACTCTGATCCAGGCGTGCACGGAGAGGAACACTTGGTCCTAGCCGTTCAGCAGCTGTGCAAGAGACGCCGCGTCGGAGCCCGCGCCACGGCGACGCCAGCGGTAAGGCCGCCCGTCCCCTTCCTCGATCAATTCGTCGGCACCTTCGCCGACCCGGAATGCGCCCTTGGGCGCGAGGCGCAGCCCTTCGCGCCAGGCGAGCGACGACCGGGTTACCGTAAGATCGCCGATGATGGCCAATGAGAGCTCGCAATCGAAGAGCTGGCGCAGCGCCGCTCGGTCATCCGCAAAACCCATGACCCGCTCGGCAAGGGTGTTCCCAACCTCCAGCGCTTGCGGTCGGCCGAGCGCACGGATGATGAGATCATCGATGATCACCAGGACGCCGGGCCGCGGCTCGACCGGATCGGGCGCCAGCGCCCATGCCCCCTTGCGGCGCACACCGTTCCCGCGTGGGGCATATTCCTCGACATGCTGGCCCTCAAGCCCGTACTCCCACAGATTGCCGTCCTGGATCGCCATGCGTCCCTCGTCCTCGCGTCCCGATGGCGGATTCAAATCGATCGGCCGGATCCAATGGGCGACTCCATTTTCGAACTCGCACCAACCCGCAAAGGCGCTCACGGTCGACATCGCCGCCAGCTCCTGCGGCGTGCAATCGTCAACGCCTCGCCGACCGGTCAGGGCCGGCCGATCGACCGGCACCCGAATGTCCGCGTAGAGACTGCCCGTCTGCAAATAAATGCAATCGGTCGTGCGGTCCTCGGCGCCGTTCGGCGTTGTGCGCTTGAGGACGCGGCGCCACCCGCCCTGCAACCAATCCACCACGTCCGGCGTATCGAGCGCCGTCAAGTCGGTGACGAATGTTTGGGAAGCGGTCATCGGGGTATTCTCCTTGTGCTCGGCTCCAAGGACGTGAAGTCCAAGGAAACACCCTTCGCCTCGGCATTGTCACGTTGATAGCAGATTGGCGACCGCCCGTGCCATCGCCGAGCCATGTGGACGAACACGATCAGCCATCCCGACTGCCGGTTCGCGTCCGAGATCGTTCACCGGGCGATCCGGCTCGATCTCCCATTCGCAGCGGAGCCTGGCGACAATCTTGATCACGCGCGGCTTGATCGCACGCGGCTTGATCGCACGCGATCGGTCCGCACCCGCGCTTCGCATCAAGAGATTTCGACGAGCAACTGACCGAGAACCGATTCAAGCGGTTCCACACCCAGTCCCGGCGCCTTGGGCGATGCAATTCCTGCACGCGCTCGCACGGCCCCGCCCGTGGCGGTCGATACGGTGACATAGGTCCGAAAGTCAGCGCACCAGATGCGAAGCGGCTCGGGCGACGAGTGGGTAAGATGCGTGATGGCGGCTGTCATGACGTCACTGCCCCAACCGTCCGCGAACATCATGACAATGCCTCTGTTCGCACAGAGATTGAACCGCCTCGGGATTGCCGGAGGCTCCAACTCTTGAGAAGGCGGAGCCATTATTCGCCCGAGGCTCAGCGCGAGAACCGGGAGCTTCGATCAACGCGCCTTGCGCGTCGATCATCCCGTTGCGCCACCGAGCCCAATGGGTTCAAATGACCAGCAGCCTCTACTCGTCGCTGGATGAAACTTGGGGCTCAGGTCAGGAACTCACGCGTATTTGGGAAAAGTCAGGGAAGAATGTCATGGAGTACCGCGACGACGTCTATTTCAACGCCCAGCTGGAGCGTGAGCTTGTCTTCACCGAGGAGGAGTTCGCCCAGCGCTTGACGCGCGTCCGCAAGGCGATGGCCGCGGCTGGCATCGACTGCCTGTTCCTCACCTCGCCGGAGAGCATGTACTGGATCTCGGGCTACCGCTGCATGTGGTACCAGACCGAGAGCCCGATCGAGTGGGCGGCAACCAATGGTTTTGCGGTCCACGTAGACCACGACCGCTACATCCACTTCGAGACCGAGCGCGAGGCGGTGCTGACGCGCATCTTTACGGTCGACAAGGACACCCGCTACTTCCCCAAGAACAGCTACCGCGACGGCACGACGTTCATCGCCGAGGAACTCAAGGCCGAGGGCTGGCTGACGGGCAATGTCGGCATCGAGATGCACGCCATGCGCCCGAGCCGCGCCGGCTCCGACCGCTTCCAGGCGGCCTTCGAGGCGGCCGGCGCCAAGGTGATCGATGGCAGCATGATCCTGCGCGAGGTGCGCTGGGTGAAGTCCGACGCGGAGATGGCCGTCCTCAGAGAGGGCGCACGCATCGCCACTGCCGGGCTCAAGCGCGCCATGGAGGTGCTGCGGCCGGGTATCATGGAGCTCGAGGTCCAGGGCGAGATCACGCTCGCCATGGCCAAGGCGGGCGGTGAGATGCAGGCGCAGCTGATGCCGGTGATCTCCGGCAAGAAGTCGCTGGCGACCCACGCATACACCACCCGACGCAAGATCCTGGCAGGTGACATCGTCTGCATCGATGTCTGCGGCGTAAATCACCGCTACCACGTCAACGCGGCGCGCACCTTCAGCGTTGGCAAGCCGGCGAGCGATGTGAAGGACGTCACCGACCGGGCCGCGGCCGTGATGGACGTGGTGAAGTCCTGCCTGCGCCCCAACCTGCCGGTGCGCGAGCTCAACGAGAAGGTCAAGGCGCATTACGATAAGGAGGGCCTGTGGACGAGCCGAGGCTGGATCGGCGGCTACGAGATGGGTATCGGATTTCCGAGCGACTGGGTCGGCAATTTCGTCTATGACCCGCTTTCGGAGAAGAACGCGGACCGGGTGTTCGAGCCCAACACCGCGGTCAACCACGAGATCCAGATCTTCATGCCGCGCCACGTCGGCCAGTTCTTCATGATCGAGTCCTTCCTCTTCGAGAAGGACAAGGTGACCCTGGCGACGCCGGAAATTCCCTACACGCTGAACGTAGTCGGCTAAATCGGATCGCATCCGGGCCTATAACTCTGGGTGGTCACATCAAGCAGCTTGAGCTACTCCCCATCTGATGACCGAAACCAGAAACATTCTCTCGCTGAATGCTTTCCGGGACACGGCGAGCGTAGCCGCGCCCTTGAAACGCGCCCTGTCGCGGCGGCTGCGCGTGTTGGGCGAGGCAAGCCCACTTTTTTACGACGAGCCTTTGCATTTGAGCCATGCGGAAGGCGTTTGGCTCTACGACCATGACGGCCGCGCCTATCTCGATGCCTATAACAATGTGCCCTCGGTCGGGCATTGCCATCCCCATGTCGTCCAGGCGATCAGCCGGCAAGCGGCCAAGCTCGCGACCAACACGCGCTATCTCTACGACATCCTCGCCGATTATGCCGAGGCGTTGCTCGCGAGCTTTCCCGCTGGATTGAGCCAGATCGTCTTCACCTGCACGGGAAGTGAGAGCGTTGATTTGGCCTTGCGCGTCGCGCGGCGATCGACAGGTGCCCAAGGGATCGTCGTCACCGACACCGCCTATCACGGGAACACGACCGCCGTCGCGGCGATCTCGCCGTCATCGGGCGCCTCGGTGCCGATCGGCGTCGACGTGCGCACCGTCGCCCCGCCCGATCGACGCGAGGGATCCGATGTCGGCGCTCGATTTGCCGCGCGGGTCGAAGCGGCGATCGCGGACTTGCGCCGCCATGGCATAGGCTTCGCGGCTTTCATCGCCGATTCGGTCTTCTCGAGCGACGGAGTTTTCGTCGATCCCCCGGGCATGCTGGCCGAGACGCAGGCGGTCGTGCACGCGGCGGGCGGTTGCTATATCGCGGATGAGGTGCAGCCCGGCTTCGGGCGGACGGGCGATGCCATGTGGGGCTTCGCCCGGCATGGACTCGCTCCGGACATGGTCGTCCTGGGCAAGCCGATGGGGAATGGAATGCCCGTGTCCGGGCTCGTGGCGCGGCCCGAAGTGATAGACGAATTTGCACGCGAGTCCGGATATTTCAATACTTTCGGTGGCAACCCGGTGGCGGCTGCCGCCGGACTCGCGGTGCTCCAAGTGATCGAGCGCGAGGGCCTCATCGAGAATGCGCGCACCGTCGGCAGCTATCTTCGTGACGGTTTTGCCGGGATTGCGGGCCGGGTTTCGACGATTGCGGATGTGCGCGGCGCGGGTCTTTATCTCGGCGTCGAGCTTGCCCGCGACGGACGCCCCGCGAGCGATATTGCGGCGTCCGTCGTCGCCGGGATGCGGCAACACGGAGTCCTCATCGGACTCGCGGGTGCCCAAGCCAATGTACTCAAGATTCGCCCGCCGCTCTGCTTCAGCCGCGAGAACGCCGATCAGCTTCTCCGCGCCGCCGAAGACGTCCTCAAGATCGGATGATGTATGATGGCAATTTTCTCGTCCGACTCGAGCGGCAGGTGCGACAGGCCCGCGCGCGCTGGGATTTCGGCCCCGACGCCGATGTGACGCTGCTGACCATCTCGGAGAATGCAACCTACCTTCTCGCCGAGGGCGAGCGGCGGATGGTGCTGCGGGTGCACAGGCCCGGCTACCACACGCTCGACGAGATCCGGTCCGAGCTTGCTTGGATCGAGGCACTCCGCGCCGACGGCACGGTGCTGACACCAAAGCCGATCGCGGCGCGCGACGGAGCGCTGCTACAGACCATCGGCGAAAATGGCGACGCACCGCGCATCGCGGTCGGCTTCGAATTCGTCTCGGGCCGCGAGCCCGAAATCGACGGCAATCTGCTGGAGTGGTTTCGCGAGCTTGGCAGCATCACCGCGCGCATGCACCGGCAGGCGCGTGGCTGGACGGTGCCCGAAGGCTTCCGACGGAAGGCGTGGAATTTCGACGCGGCCTTGGGGCGCGTCGCCTATTGGGGCGATTGGCGTAAGGGGCCCGGCCTCGATGATCGGGGTCGGGCGCTTCTCCAGCGCGCGGCCGACCGGATCGAGCGGCAGGTGGCGGCGCTCGGCACGGGGCCCGGGCATTTCGGCCTTGTGCATGCCGATCTCCGGCTTGCCAATTTGCTCGTCGATCGCGAGCGCATGACCGTGATCGACTTCGACGATTGCGGCTTCGGCTGGTTCGCCTACGATTTCGCCGCCTCGATCAGCTTCATCGAGCATGAGCCGGTTATCCCCGGGCTCATGGAAGCCTGGATCGCTGGCTACCGGGATGTGGCACCGCTCTCGCCCGAGAACGAGGCGGCGATCCCGACCATGGTCATGCTGCGGCGCATCCTGCTCGTGGCTTGGGTGGGCTCGCATGCCGAGACGCCGACGGCGCAAGCCATGGGCACACGGTTCACGGATGAGACGCTCAAGCTGGCCGAGAAGTACTTGTCGTTTGACGAATTCCTCTAGTCTGCCCTGTCGAAATTGGTCCAAGTGCGGAGTGAGGATTGGCCCGCTTTCGAATGGGGGAAGCCATGCCGCGTCGGGGCTTTGTCACGCTGATAGCGAGCTTGTGGCATCTCGTGCCGGCCGCTAGCCAAGGGGATGAACAAAATATGCTATCGGTTCGCGCCTGAGATCCTTCACCGGGCGGCTTCAATCTATCTCCGGTTCACGCCGAGACTCAGCGGCTTCGATTCTTTTGTCGGAGCGGGATATCGCGGTCTCCTGCGAGACAATTCGACGGCGAGTGAACCATTTCGGGCCACTGATCGCCGCTGATCTGCGCACGCGCAGATCAAAGCCCCACGCGATCCCGCATCTGCCTGGCATCTGGGCGAGGTCTGGTTCAGGAACGATGGCCGCATGGGCACGTGGCGAACGGCGGTCGCGGCCGACCGGGAATATCGTGCCCGCGGACTCTGCGCGTTCTTTTCTCGGTAACGCGGCAATGCCCTTTTCCCGCTCGTTCCTGGCCCGATTTTCCCGCCCCGCCCTACATCCAGCCGGCGCGGCTCCCGTATTCGGCGTTGTGGGCTTGCGCCAAAGAAGCCTTGCGCCCGCGCCTGCGCCCGCGTGAAATCGCCCGCGTGAATCACAATTTCCAACCCGGAGAACCAGCGGCGCCGGCCGGCTTCGCCAAGGCGGCGCAGATCGCGGGCGGTACTCTCGGAACCGTGCTCTACGTCATCGCCATCACCGGCGCGGGTATGGCTCTGCCGCACATGCAGGGCGCATTTTCGGCGGCGCCCGATCAGATCGCCTGGGTGGTGACCGGCTTCATCGTCGCCGCCGCCATGACCAATGCCTGCGCGGGGTGGTTGGCCAATCGGCTCGGCCGCCGCCGTTTGTTCCTGATCTGCATCGCCGGTTTTACCGCTTCTTCCGCCGCATGCGGCCTTGCCGAGAGTCTCGAGACCGCGGTGCTGGCGCGGATGTTCCAGGGTGGGTTCGGCGCGCCCCTTTCGCCCCTCGGCCAGGGCATCGCCGTCGATGCCTGGCCACGCCGCAGCCAGGCCAAGGGCACCACGGTATGGAGCATGGGCGCGCTGTGGGGCGGCTTCGTTGCTCCACTAGCCGGCGGGTTCCTCACCGAGTATCAGGGTTGGCCTTGGGTGTTCCTGATGGTCGTGCCCTTGGGCATCGTGACCTTTTTCGTCGCCTGGTTCGCCGTGCCCGAGAGCGGCGGGCGCTCGCGCGCGCACATGGACTGGATCGGCTTTCTCACCCTCGTGCTGTCCATCGGCGCCTTCATGTACGGTCTGTCGCGCGGCGAACGCCTCGACTGGTTCGCCTCGGGCGAGATCGTCGCCGCGATGGCGCTCGCCTCGCTGGCGTTCTATTTGTTTGTCATCCGGATGGCGACGGCGCGCCGGCCCTTCATGCCGCTCGGCCTGTTCGCCGACCGCAATTACACGGTCGCGATGCTGTTCATGTTCGTATACAGCCTCAACAATTATTTGCCGCTTTTCGTGCTGCCGATCGTGATGACCGGCGTGATGAACTTGACCTTGCCGGTGATCGGGATGTTGCTGGCCACGCGCTCGTTCGGCGCGTTCGCGAGCATGCTGATCGTCATGCCCTTGGCGGACCGGGTGGATGGGCGGGTCTGGCTGATCGTGGGTTTCGCCACGTTGATGGCGCCCGTCTGGATGATGTCGCGCTGGGGCGTCGATCCGTCCTGGTTCGGGATCGTGCTGGCGATGCTTTTGCAAGGCTTCGGCTCGGCCATGCCCTATATCGGCATCAGCGCCATGGCGTTCGCGACCTTGCCGGGGGAATTGCGCACCCAGGGCATGAGCCTCATGCATCTCATCAATAATCTCGGCGTTGCGGTTGCCGCCGCCGCCGTGTTCAGCCTGCTGACGCGCGAAGTCCAATCGAGCCACTCGGTGCTGCGCCAGTTCGTCGGCCCCTACAACGAGGCGCTGCATTCGGGCGTTGGGCGCGGCCAGATCGATTTGAGCCGCGCGAGCGATCTTGCGGCACTCGGCGCCGAGGTCGGGCGGCAGGCGATGATGGTCGCCTTCAATTCCACGTTCCAGATCGTCGCCTATGCGGGACTGGTGGTGCTGCCGCTCATGTTGTTCGCCCGCGTGCAGCGATAACCGATTCCGCGCGTCGCGCCCGGCCTGGGGTTGCGCTAGGCTTGCGGCGGACGGGTGAAGTCGGAGCGGGGCGATGTCGGGGCTGGAGGAGAGCGAGATGGGTCGCCGGAATATCGGGGCGAGCGAACGGCGGCTTTGCGTGTTCGTCGCCGCCGGCTTTGTCGGCTTCGGCAAGACGACTGTCCCGAAAGTGTTCGCGCGCCGGCCTGACGGTTGCGATGCCCTTTCTTGAAAACGAGCGGTTGCGCGCCCTGGTTGGCGACCGCGCGGACGGCGAATACACCCTCGACTTGTGCGGGGTGACGGCCGAGGGCGCGCGGCTCGCGCTCGAACGCATGCTTGAGCGCCGCCGGTTCGGCGCGCCGACCAGCGTTGTCGTGCGCATCGACCGGCCGACGCCGACGAGCGGACCCACCCTATTCCAGCCGATCGCCCGCCAGCTTCTCGACGCAAGGGCGCGCGGCTTGGTTCTACGCTTTGGCCTCCTGCCCGAAGGCGATGGCGGAGGGTTTCTCGTCGAGTTGCCCGGCCATCCGGGGCGAACGGAGGCGGACGGCTAAAGCCGCGCGATTTGATTTGGCGCAATTCGCCTTCCCGAAACCCGGGTTATAAAGGCGCGACAATTCGGCCGGTCGCTGAAGGAGAGTCCGCCATGGTCCATTATCACGCCGTCGTCTGGCTCGATCACCGCGAGGCGCGTGTATTCGATTTCACCGCAGAAGACGTACACATGCTCAAGGTCGCACCGGCCCATCCCAGCCGCCATTTGCATCACAAATCGGGCGCTCTTGGATCGGGCCATGCCCCCGAGGATCAAGCCTATTACCGCGAGGTCGCCGCGGCGCTATCGGGCGCGGGTGAGATTCTGGTGGTGGGGCCGGGCAAGGCCAAGCTCGCCTTCATCAAGCACGTCCATGCCCACGCGCGCGCGCTCGAGCCCAAGATCGTCGGGGTCGAGACCGTCGATCACCCGACGGATGCCCAACTCGTCGCCCACGCGCGCGCCTATTTCAAGGCCGCCGACCATATGCGCCCGCAGCGCTGAGAGGACCGAGGCGCACCCGGGGGAGGGGCGAGCCCGCCGGGCGAAATCGGCGCGTCCCGGGCGCGGCTCATGGGACGCGGGGAATGGTGGCTCTGCGCGCTTCTTGTGTGCTAACCATCGCGGCCTCGCGCCCTTCGGGCGCGGGTCCCATCACCACGATCCATCCCGGGCCATGCTTCGCATCGATAATCTCACCTACCGAATCGGCGGGCGGACCCTGCTCGACGGCGCCTCGGCCATCGTCGATCCAGGTCACCGTGTCGGTCTTGTCGGGCGCAATGGCACGGGTAAGACCACGCTTCTGCGCTTGATTTCGGGGGCGCTCGAATGCGATGGCGGCGAGATCGCGGTGCCCCGGCGCTGGCGCATCGGGATCACGAGCCAGGAAGCGCCGGGCGGTCAGGCGAGCCTCATCGACACAGTGCTGGCGGCGGATGTCGAGCTCGTCGCCTTGCAGGCCGAGGCGGAGACCGCGCACGACCCCGAGCGCATCGGAGAAATCCATGCACGCCTCGAGGACAAGGGCGCGCACGGCGCGCCCGCGCGCGCGGCGCGCATCCTGGCGGGCCTCGGCTTCGACGAGGCCGCCCCGGGGCCGCCGTGTTCGAGCTTCTCCGGCGGCTGGCGCATGCGCGTGGCGCTCGCGGGCCTGCTGTTCACCGCCCCCGATCTCCTGCTGCTCGACGAGCCGACCAACCATCTCGACCTCGAGGCGACGCTGTGGCTCGAGGATTATCTGCGCGGCTATCCCGGCACGATCGTGCTCGTGAGCCACGACCGCGATCTATTGAACACCGCGGTTGAAGCGATTCTTCACCTTGAGGGCGGCAAGCTCGCGCTCTATCGCGGCGGCTATGACCGCTTCGAGGACGCGCGCCGCCTGCGCCTCGAACTCGACGCCAAGCACCGCGCCAAGCAGGAGTCCGAGCGCGCGCGCATCCAGGCTTTCGTCGATCGCTTCCGCTACAAGGCGAGCAAGGCGCGCCAGGCGCAGTCGCGCCTGAAGATGCTCGCACGCATGAAGCCCATGCCCGAACACTTCGAGGAGCAGGGCATCGAGTTCGATTTTCCCGACCCCGAATCCCTGGCGCCGCCACTGCTGTCCTTCGAAAAAGTCGACGCCGGATATGACGGCCGGACAGTGTTGCGCCAAGTGTCCTTCAGCCTCGATCAGGACGACCGCATCGCGCTTCTGGGCGCGAACGGCAACGGCAAATCCACCCTGGCGCGGCTCATGGCCGGGCGCTTGCATCCGATGGCGGGGCGCATCGCGGGCGCGCGCAAGCTGCGCGTCGGCTATTTCGCCCAGCACCAGTCGGAGGAACTCGATCTGACGTCAAGCCCGGTGGCCGAATTGGCGCGCAAGCGGCCGCTCGACCAGGAAACCCGACTGCGCTCCCATCTCGGTCGATTCGGATTTTCGCAAGGCCGCGCCGAAACGCGGGTCGCGGATTTATCGGGCGGCGAAAAGACGCGGCTCATGCTCGCGCTCATCACCGCGGACAATCCGCACGTTCTGGTGCTCGACGAGCCGACGAACCATTTGGACATCGCTTCGCGCGAATCGCTCGTCCAAGCCTTGAACGTCTTCAAGGGCGCGGTCGTCATCGTCAGCCACGATCCCCACATGATCGAATTGGTGGCGGATCGCTTGTGGCTGGTCGCCAACGGCACGGTCGAGCCCTTCGACGGGGACATGGCCGAATACCGCGCGCTCCTGCTCGGCGAACGCGGCGGAGCGAGCGCGCGAGCGCGCACTGGGCGCGCCGCCCATGGACGTAAATCCGGCGCCGGAAAATCGGATTCGGCCGGCAGCTCCGGGCAAAAATCGGGCGCGGCGGGAAACCAGGCGCGCAAACGCCTCGCTGAAACCGAATCGCTCGTCTCGCGCTTGACCGCGAGGAAGGCGGAATTGGAACAGGCGCTCGCCAATCCAGCGGCGCACCTGGGCGATGTCAAACGCCTAGCCGAACTTGGCGGCGAGGCGGCGCGCGTTGGGCTGGAACTGGCGGCGGCGGAGGAGGAGTGGTTCGCGCTCCACGAAGGAACGTCCTGAGCGGGTTTCGAGCAAAAATCCTGCGGACAAAACCAGATCGGCGCCGCATAGGCTCGCGTGCGATATAGGCACGAAGTCAGCCGTGTAAACGTATCGGCGGACCCCGTAAGGGTCCGCCGATTTTTCGCTTAGGCGAGCTTCAGATTGACGGCCGCAGTTTTGCCCTGCTGGCCGGCCTGAATGTCGTAACTAACGCGCTGGCCTTCGTTGAGGGTGCCAAGACCCGCACGCTCGACCGCCGAGATATGGACGAACACGTCCTTACCGCCGGCATCGGGCGTGATGAAGCCGTAACCCTTCTGCGCGTTGAACCACTTCACGGTACCGATACTCATGACTTTCTCTCCTTGCGCCCAACTTGAACGCACTTTGCCTCGCGCCTATCGCGTGGCTGTCGCAACCCGCATTTGGAGGATGTCTTGAGCGAAGGCCCCGAGGGGCAAGCGGACAAGTCCAGGCCAAAACGTCGTGTGCACGTCAAGGAAATAGTGAATAACCCCATGTGTCAATGGGGTCCGGCCGAGGTTCTAAAAAATGCCGTGTAACATATTGAAATAATAAAATATTATTAAAAACTCGCGACATCTGGACAATGCGTCGCACAACGGTCGGGCGCGATCCGCTTAGAGTGCCGGCGCTGCGAAGGCCGGGCTTTCTCAAAACACTCGCATCCCCCGCTTGGCGCCCCGGGACCGGTGGCGCGGTCGGCGGGCGGCTGTCGCGGCGCCAAGTCTTGCACCGAATGGCGCGGGCAAGCGGATGATCGCCAAAATATTGCAGCGTAATACGCCGCGCTCGCGCCGGTGGCAGGCCGCGCGGCTGGCTTGACGTTAGGCGGAGAAATTTCCGCGCTGGGGAAAGATGCCGAACACGCCGCCGGTATGAAGGAACACCGCGTTCCTCGCGCCCTTGAGCTTGCCGTGCGAAAGATCCGTGAGCAGGCCGTGCATGGCCTTGCCGGTATAGACGGGATCGAGGATGAGACCTTCGAGCTTGCCGACGCGCGCGATGGTCTCGAACACCGCATCGTCCGCCTGGCCGTATCCCGCGCCGACGGTGCGATCGTCGATTTCGACCGGGAGCGAATCGACGTCGATATTTTGACCGTAACGCGCCTGCCATTGGCGCATTTGCGCGCGAACCCGGGCGCCAAGATCGCTCGCCTCGCTGGCTACGCTATAGCCGACGATGCGCGCGCCCAAGCCATACATCGCATTTCCGAGCACAAGGCCCCCTTGCGTGCCGCCCGAGCCCGTGGCGAAGGCGAGAATCTCCGGCGAAAATCCTTCCTTGGCGCAATCGGCCTTCAGCTCCGCGACCGCCCCGATATAGCCCCATAGCCCCGGCTCGAAACTCGCGCCCAAAGGCACGACATAGGGCTTGTGTCCCGCCCGGCGCTCGGTCGCTGCGATCGTCTCGATTTCCGCGTTGAGCGCCGTGCCGAACAATTCGGGCGAAACCAAGGTGATCGTCGCGCCGGCCAGGCAGTCGAGCAAAAGATTGCCGTCGGGATGGTCCAGGCTGTTGCCCGCCAGCACCAGATGGGCGCGCAGGCCCAATTGCGCGCAGGCAATTGCGGTGGCGCGGCAATGATTGGATTGCGTGCCGCCGCAGGTGATGAGCGTGTCGGCACCCTGGGCCAGCGCGTCGGCGATGACGTATTCGAGCTTGCGCACTTTGTTGCCGCCCATGACCGAGCCGGTCATGTCGTCGCGCTTGACCCAAAGCGCGACCCCTATCTCGCGGCCAAGGCGCGGCAGGGCCATGAGCGGCGTATCGAGGCGGGCAAGGGCGGTGCGGTTGGGTGGGGCCATTGCGGTCTCCGGTTGCGCGTGCGGGCCGAGCATTGGCGCACTATCGCTCCTTTGGCGCTCGGGCCCAAGATTTGAAGTGGCCGGCATGGCGACCTAGGATCGAGTGGCCTTGGAATCGGATTTTGCGTGTTGATCGCGCTTGATAAACCATGAGGGAGCGCCGTGACGAGCCGCGCCGTCGCCGACAATTTCGTGCCATGGGATCCCGCGCGCCTGCCAAAACCCACGCGCGATGCGGCGCGCCTTCGCTCGGACATGGAGGACTTCGGCTATTGCCTGATCGCCGAGGCGCTGACGGCCGATCAAGTCGCGCGCGCGCGCGACCGGCTGCTCGAACAGGCCGAGGCCGAGCGGGCGCGCGGCATTCGCACCGAAAACGCACCGCATATCGACCTTGTGAACCAATGGGTGCCGATGCTCATCAACAAGGGCGCGGTATTCGCCGAAATCGCCGAAAATCCGCGCACCTTGCCCCTGGTCGAACATGTGCTCGGCCGTGAATTCCTGCTCTCGGTGCTGGAGGCGCATATCGTGCGCCGCGGCGGCTCCGCGATGGCGCTGCACGTCGATCAGTGGTGGATGCCCCATCCCGTGACGCCGGATGCGCGCTATCCGCGTCCCGGCGACGCCACGCGCACCAACGCGCCGACGGGCCCGCTCGCGCGTGCGCGCGGGACCATCTGGCCGCCCATGGTCGTCAATTGCATGCACATGTTGACCGATTTCACCGAGGCCAACGGCGCCACGCGCGTCGTGCCGACGAGCCATCTATCGGGCATCCAGCCCTCCCAGGCCCTCCCGCATCCCGTGCCGACCGTGCCCGCCGAGGGTCCGGAGGGCACCGCCGTCGTGTTCGAGGGACGCATGTGGCACGCCGCCGGGCTCAATCTCACCGGCGTGCCGCGTCTTGGCGTGACCGGATATTATTCGGCTCCCATGTGCCGCCAACTCACGAACTTCACCGTCGGCGTGACGGACGAGGTGCTGGCGCGCGCGACCCCGAGGCTCAAGGCCCTGCTCGGCTTCAAGGTCTGGTCCACCTATGGCGGCATCGACGACCATGCGGCTGAGTACATCGAACGAGACGCGCCGCGCGTCGGCGAGCTTCGTTCCTGACCTTACATCCCAGGAGCAAGACATGCGTATCGAAGACGTCCCCTTCTGCATCACCGATTGGAGCCGAGTCGCCGAGACGATCCATCCGGGCGAAACCGGCCACGCGGTCTGGCGCACGCTCGAACTCGGCAATATCCGCGTGCGCATGGTCGAATACTCGGCCGGCTATCTGGCCGATCATTGGTGCATGCGCGGCCACGTGCTGCTGGTCATGGAAGGCGAGATGGTGACCGAGCTCAAGGACGGCCGGAGCTATCCGATGACGCCTGGAGTGTCCTACCAGGTGGCGGAAAACGACGCGCCGCACCGCTCGCGTTCGGTGCGCGGCGCAAAGTTGTTTATCGTTGATTGAGACCCGGGGCACGCCGGGCACCCCACCGAAGACGCGCCCCTTGGGCGTAAGGACCCGCATGGGACTGGATAGGAGGCCGATCGCCCAAGCCGCGGCCCTGGCGATACCCGGCCATGGGATGCCCGGCCTTGGTTAACGGTTTATCAAGGCGCGGTCGCCTATAAACCCCTTCATGCGGCGCCCGAGGGGGAAAAACGAGGCCATGTCCAATACGGGCCCGAACGAAAATCGGCCAACTCAGAAAAACGGCTCTGGCAACGGTCACGGTCGCAACGGTCTTGGCCGCAATGGTCATGGCTCCGAATCGTCGGCGTCGCGTCCGGGCGTCGAGCCCGAGCGGCGACGGCTGACGCTCGCGCTCCAGGGCGGCGGGGCGCACGGCGCCTTCACCTGGGGCGTGCTGGACCGGCTGCTTGAGGACGAACGAATCGAAATCGAGGGCATCAGCGGTACCTCGGCCGGCGCGATGAACGGCGCGGTCCTCGCCTGGGGCATGATGGAGGGCGGAAGGCAGGGCGCGCGCGATGCGCTCGAACACTTCTGGCGGCGCGTGGGCGAGGAAGGGCGGTGGAGCCCGCTGCAACCGAGCTGGTTTGACCGGATGATGGGCACCAATGGCACGCTCGACCATTCGCCCGCCTATCTGGCCCTCGACATGTTGTCGCGGCTGCTTTCGCCCTATCAATTGAACATGCTCGATTACAACCCGTTGCGCTCGGTGCTCGACGAACTCGTGGACTTCGAGGAGCTAAGACGGTGCGAAATCTTGAAGCTGTTCATCAGCGCAACCAATGTGCGCACGGGCAAGATCAAGGTTTTCAACATCCACGAGGTGTCCACCGACGTCATTCTCGCGTCCGCCTGCCTGCCGTTGATGTTCCGCGCGGTGGAAATCGACGGCGAGCACTATTGGGATGGCGGCTTCATGGGCAATCCGGCGATTTTTCCATTGCTCTACGAATGCACCTCGTCGGATGTCGTGCTGGTCGAGGTCAACCCCATCCGTACCGCCAATGTGCCGACCACCGCGCGGGAAATCCTCGACCGCATGAATAATATTTCGTTCAACTCGACCCTTATGCGCGAGATGCGTGCGGTCGCCTTCGTCAGCGAATTGGTCGGCGATCACGTGATGTCGCACAGCAACCACCGGCTGCGCCGGATCAATTTCCACATGATCGAGGCCGAGGAGGCAATGGACTGCCTGGGCGCCTCGTCCAAGTTCAACTCCGACGCCAGGTTCCTGTCCTCGCTGAAGGCATTAGGCCGCCAGACGGCCGAGAATTGGCTCGGCGAATCCTTCCCCAAGGTCGGTCGCGAATCGTCGATCGACTTGCAGCAGCTGTTCTTCTGAGGACTCGCCAAACCATGGTGCGCAATCTCAGAATCATTCCCGACATCGTCGAGGCGCAATCCTTGGTCATGCTGGCGCCCGACGAGACCGTCGCCGCAGCCGCGCAAATCATGGCCGAGCGTCGCCTGGGCGCTGTGATGGTGGTCAAGGCAAAGAAGCTGGTCGGCATCTTCACCGAGCGAGACATGGTTTTGCGCGTGGTTGCGGCCGGCCTCAACCCGACCAAGACCAAGCTTGCCGCCGTCATGACGGCCAATCCCGATACCCTGGCACCCGACGATTTCGCGCGCGAGGCGCTGGATCGCATGGCGACGAAGGGTTATCGCCATTTGCCGGTGGTCGAGAACGGCCGACCCGTCGGCATGGTCTCGGTGCGCGATCTCTATGCCATCGTGGTTGATCGCATGGAATTCGGCATCGTCCGCATGGCCGAGCGTCTGCTCGGCTAGGCTAGGGCGCGCGCGAGAGGGCGCGCGTATTCCGGCAGGGCCTTGCCCAAGACCAACTCGCCCGCTAGGCGTCCCATCAACGGCCCCGCAGTCAGCCCCGCGGCCGTCGGCACGCAGGCGACAAGCATCGTTTCGCCGCCGAGATCGGCAAGGATCGGCAAGCCGTCCCGGGTTACGCTTTCGAACCCGGCCCAGGCGCGCACCAGGCGTATCTTGGCGAGCGTCGGCACGATCGCCGCCGCATAGCGCAGATTGAGCTGCAAGGACACGGCGTCGATACCCGGCTCGTAGGGCACGAACCGGCCTTTTCCCGGCCAGCCGCCGCCGATGAGAACGGTGCCATTGGTGAGACGCTTGAGCGTGAGCCGACCGGAGACATGCGTGACCACGGCATCGATGGGTGATGGCGTCGGTTCGGTTACCGATAGGACGATCAGGCTCGATCCCACGCCAAGTTCGCGGCCGAACAGGGCGGCAACGCCAGCCGACCACGGACCCGCGGCGATGACCGCGGCCTCGGCCTCGAAATCGCCTGCCGAAGTATCCAGCGCGTGCCGGCGGTTTCGGAGCGCGGCACCCCTCACGCGCGCGTGCGCCACGACGGTGACGCCCGCGCGGCGACACTCGGCCGCCAGCGCCACGCAGGCCAATTGGGGATTGGCATAGCCGTCGCGGACGCAATAGGTCGCCGCATCGACCTCAGGCCCGAGCCACGGCGCGCGTGCGCGCAATTTCCGGCCCTCCAGCCATTCCACTGGCGCCCCCATCGCCGCGCGCGCCCCGGATACGCGTTCGAGCTCCGCGCGCTCCGCCGCCGAGGCGACATGCAGCCCGCCGGGCTGGCCATGGCCGATCTCCCCGAGCGTTTGACGCAGACGCGCCCATTCCTCGAGCGCCTCGCGATAGAAGGCAAGCAGGGGTTCGCGCTTGTTCTGATAGGCAAGGGTGCCCGCGTTCACGCCCGATGCCGCCGAGCCGGGTTCGTTCTGCTCAAGTACGACGACGTGCTTGCCCTTTTGCGCCAAGTGGCGCGCGCAGCCGAGGCCGGCGATGCCGGCGCCGATCACCGCGACGTCGAATGCGCGCGCGTGGGATGTCCTGCGGCCGGAGATCAGCCGGGACCCTCTTGGATGCGTGCTTCCAGCGCTTCGGAAGCGGGTGAGGCCGCTTCGGGCGAAGCTGCGCTCGCTGTGGCATTCTCCGCCATGGTACCGAGCTTCGCTGCGGCGGTCGGGTTTACCCTTTCGAGCGGCGGCGCGATGGCCGCGCCATTGCCGTTCGCCGGTGCCATCGGCTCGGAGCCGAAGCCCGGCAAGGCCGGGGTGGCCGTCACGGGCCGTTCCTCCAATCGGCGGACGAATTCGCCGAGGATCTTGCGATACAGCTCGTCCCCGAGGACCAAGTCCTCGCAGCCGATTTCGACGTTCGGATTGTCGTTGACCTCCATCAGGTAGAGGCCGTGTGACGTCTGCTTGATGTCCACGCCGTAAAAACCGTCGCCGATGAGGCCCGCGGCCTTGACCGCGAGTTGGACGATTTCGGCGGGTGCGTGCTCGACACCGAAGGTTTGCGTCTGACCTTCCTTGAAGCCGCCGCCGGAATCATGCTTGACGATCTGCCAATGACCATCGGCCATCAGATAGTGGCAGACGAAAAGCGCCTCGCCGCGCAGGATGCCGATGCGCCAATCGAACTCGGTATAGATGTATTGCTGGGCGAGAATGACATCGGATTCCTTGAGAAGCCGCATCGCGCCGTCGGTCAGTTCCTGGCGATTATGCGCCTTGATGACGCCGCGCGAAAACGAGCCATCGGGAATCTTGAGTACGATGGGATAGGCGATTTCCTGCTCGATCGCCTGAAGTCGGCCGCGATCGACCAGCAGGGTTTTGGGCGTCGGAATCCGGTTCGCTTTGAGCAGCTCGGCCAGATAGACCTTGTTCGTGCAGCGCAGGATCGAGGTCGGATCGTCGATCACCGGCATGCCTTCCTTCTCCGCCTTTTTGGCGAAGCGGTAGGTATGGTTGTCGATGGTCGTCGTCTCGCGAATGAACAAGGCGTCGAACTCGGCCAAGGTGGCGTAGTCCTTGCGCTCGACAAGCTCGGCGTCGATGCCCATCTGCTCGCCGATCTTGATGAATTTCTGCAATGTTCGCAGATCCGAGGGCGGCAGGGCTTCCTGCGGATTCCACAGAATCGCGAGCGAGTACTTGCCGGGTGCCTTCTGTGCCTTGGGGCTGCGCCAGGTGGCGCGGGTATAACCGCCGAGCGCGGTCTCGAATTGGCGCACCTGGTCGGGCGTCAGGTCTTCCATCGCCGCCGGCTTGATCGCGGCGATCTGCCAATTGTTCTCGGGTGAGACATTGAGGCGAAGAATGGGGCAGCCGAATCGATCGAAGGCTCGCCGGCCGAGGTCGCGGAAGCGGTCGTCCGCCGCGCGGCCGAAAAACACGAACAGCGCGAAGGGCGAAGCGGGCAGGTCGGGCGCGCGCTTGACCGATTGGCGCAGCAGCTCGTCGAGCTCCGGCAGGGCGTAGCGGTAGATGGAGCGCTCGCGCAGCTCAAGGATGGTTTCGACCGAGGGCACGACTTTTTGCTTCCGCGCCTCGGCCAGCAGCGAGCAATAATAGCCATAGCCGAGATAGCTATAGTCGCGCGACAGGTTGATGATTTTCGCCCGCCGCGCGCGCACCAATTCGGGCCGGGCAATGAACTCGCGCACTTCGACCGTTTGGCAGCCAGGGATATCGAACGGGAAATGGGCGCGCCGCTCGACGAGTATGGTGTGCATCTAGGCTGCTCCGTTGCCGCTGGGGCGCGGTCGGACGGGCTTTTCTCCGCCCCGGGACAAGATGATCGCGGCCTGCAATTTCGCCTTGCCGTAGCGGATCATGCGCTGGAATTCGTGACGGTTTACCGGCTGATGCATGGAATCCTGGGCCGTGCGTCCATTGCGGCGCCAGATGTATGGGTCATGCAGATAGACATATCGGCGATCGGCGCCCGTGACGACGACCCAGTGGGGGATTTTTTGCCGATAGACGCGAAAGCCGCTGACCAGCATGACCGGAATGGCGCCGGCATCCAGAAAGGCGTCTAGTTCCGACATGCGCAGCGCGCGGCCGTGAACCACGATGCTGGTGGTACGCAACTGGCGCCGAAAATCGCGCTGAACCAGGCGCATGACCTCGCGTTTTTCGGGTTTGCGCACCGATTCGAGAAACAGATCATCGAGATCGGAGACGAAAATGGCGGCCTTGAAGCCGCGTCGGTCCGCGGCCAGGGCAAGGCCGAAGGGGTCGCAGCCGCCGTGACCGGATGTCATGAATATCAGCGTCGATTCGCGCCAAAGCTGCAATTCCGCGGCGCGCGCGAGCGGCGTGCGGTGATCGAGCGCGGCCATGGCCATCAGCAAGGCGGCGGGCCCACAGGTGAAATCGAGCGTCTGGGCGAAATAGGGCACGCCCGGCCCGGGCATCTTCGGCAGGACGAGGATTTTTTCCATCCGCAGCGCGTCGGCATTGTCCTGGTAATAATTTTTGCGCCGACCATTGGCGACGAAGCCGCGCGAGCGGTAGAGCGCGCGCGCCTTGCGGTTGTCGGGGCGGACCTCGAGGCGCAGGGTGCTGCGTCCGGCCTCAAGCGTTGCCTTCTCGGCAGCGGCCAAGAGGCGCCGCCCGACGCCGTGCCCGCGCGCGTCGGGTACCACCGCGAACGAATAGAGCCGCCCGTGCTCGGCGCCATTGGGCAGCGTGATCAGGGCGTAGCCCGCGATGCGGCCTTGGCGCAAGGCGACGATCGTGCGTGCGCTTGATGCCCGCAGAAACCGGCGCAGGCTGGCCCGTGACAGGCGGTCGGTCGAAAAACACCGCTGTTCCACCACCAGCAGATCGTCGAGATCCTCGACGCGCGCGGGCCTCACCGCGGCGATCAATGGTGCCAAGCGATGGGTGCCGGCGCGCGGATGGACGCGTGCGCCATCGCGCCCGGAAAGTTTGGGCCGGTGTGCGCCGCGTTCGGCGTGGATGCGCCCGATATCAACCATGAACTTCGTTGAACACTGCGCTGTTTTCTGTCGCGGGTCAGGCGGGCGCCCATGTTGCGCCGACACGATAGCTTGGCAGAACCTTGCCCGCGATCAAGGACCCGCGCCCCGAATGGCGGTCGAAAGATCGGCGGTCGAAAGATCGTGTGCGGAGTCGGACTTGCCGACTAGTCCTGGTTTGCCCATATGATGGCTTCGCCATGGCCAATGCCCTGCATCAGATCAATCTCAAATTCGTCCCCGAACAGGACCGAATCCTGCTGCGTGTGCGCACCCAGGGTGGCGAGGAGGTCGCGCTGTCGCTGACGCGGCGTTTCGTGCGCGCCTTGTGGCCGGCCTTGCTCGACGCGCTGGGGCGCGACCCCAAGATTTCCAGCCATGCGCCTACCCCCGATGCCCGCCAGGCGGTTATGGCCTTTCGCCACGAACACGCCGTGAAATCGAGCGATTTCTCCCAGCCCTATAAGGAACGCGAAAAAGCGGAATACGGCGGCCCGCCATCGCCGGCGGTGCAAAATCTGGCACCAGCGCCCGATCCGGCGACCGCAGCCGCGCACGATCCGGCCGAGCCCATGCCCGAGCCTTTACCCGAACCCATGCTGGTCGTCGGCTGTCAGATCAAGATGACGGGTCCCGAGCGCGCGAGCGTCAGCTTTCAGACCGCCGAGCGCAAGGCGGTGTCGATCGCGGTCAATTTCGACATGATCCACGGCATCTGCCGCCTCATCCAGCAGGCGGTCGCCTCGGCCGATTGGGGGCTGTCACTCGAATTTTTGGCCCAGACCGAGGCGCCGCGCCGGGCGGCGGGACCGGTGCATTAAGACCACTTCCCCCGCGCCTTCGCGGCCGGAGGATCACGGCTTCAATCGACGATCGCGTAGGCCTCGACTTCGATTTCGAGGCCCTCCGCCGCGATGTCGGCCAACGGTATGCCCGTGGTGGTCGGACCAGGTGTCTTGAAATAGCTTGAGCGAATCGAAAGATTTTTCTTCAATGTCTCGCCGCTCGCCCCGCCCCGGTAAAACGTATTCACCTTGACGATGTCGTCGAACTTCGCGCCGTAGGCTTCGAGAACGCGGCCGATATAGTCCATCGTGACGCGCGTCTGGCGAACCATGTCGCCGGGAAATTGCGACTTGCCGCCGCCGTCGAGCGCGACCTGGCCGCCGACGAAAATCAGATTTCCGCACTTCACGCCTTGCTGAAAATTGACGGCGATCGGCCAATCCCAATGATCGGTCGGGCGCACGGCCACGCGCGGCAGTTGTGCGCCGTCGATTGCCAGCATGGCGCAGACCTCTTGGCGGATCGTCATCCCGCCCGGGAACAGCGCGGGCACGGGCACGCCCGTGCCCACCGGGCCCGGCCATTTGAAGGCGTGCGCGCGGACGTCCGCCGCGCGCGCCCAATCCTTCGCCGTGCCGTGGCCGACGAAGAAGGTGTTGATGCGGCAGACATCATCGAGTTTCGCGCCGAAGCCCGCGAGGACGCGGCGAATGTTCTCGATATTGATTCGCGCCTGCTCCTCGGCCTGGCCGGGCGCGCGGACGCGGCCGTCTTGATCGACCGGCATTTGCGCGCCCACCCAGATCATCTCGCCGCAGCGCACGCCGTGGCTGAACGGCCAATCCCAGTGACCCTTGGGGTTGGACGGCGTGCGCGCCATGCGCGCGCCCGATTCCTTGCGCATGGCGATGGCTTCGATTTCGACCTGCATGCCGGGATAGGCGAGGGCGGGCAGGGGCACGGGCATGATCGCCGGCGGCACGGCGCCGCGGAAATGTCGGCGGAGCGTGGTCAGCGCCGCGCGCTCGTCCACCGAGCCGTCATTGACGTAGAACATGACGAGCTTGCATACGTCGTCTAGATCGGCGCCGAGATGGCCCAGCACCGTTTCGATGTGGCGCGCGACCACGTCGATTTGCGCGTGCAAATCGCCCTTGCGTTGTGGCACGCCCTTGGCGTCGACATCGACCTGGCCGCCGACAAAGCACAGATCGCCGACACGCAGGCCGTGTTTGTGCGAGACATTGAAATGCCAGTTCCAATGGCCCTTCGGCCAGACATAGGTTCGTTTCATGGCGCCGCTCCCCCGAGTCGGTACCTTTTCCCGCACGCGGCCTAGCCGCGTCAATGGCCCACGCGGCGCCGCGCAGCCGAATCGCCCGGGCCCGGCGGCGTTGACAGACGCGCAGCCGGCACCAAGAGTTTGCCGCGAACGAGGAGGACACCATGGCGGCACCGCGCGCGACCGAATTTGAGTGGCACAATCTCAAGGCCCATGAGTTGAACGCCCTCGCCAAGCGCGATGCGGTCGTGATCGTGCCCGTGGGCTCGACCGAGCAACATGGCCCGCATTTGCCGGTCCAGGTCGATGCCTTGCTCGCGGCCGAGGTGACGCGGCGCGCGGCCCGGAAACTTTGCGATCGCGCCAAGCCGGTCGTGACCTTGCCGGCCGTTTGGACAGGGCTGGCCGAGCACCACATGGCGTTCGGCGGCACGATCACGCTCGATCTTGCGACCTTTCACGCCCTGCTACGCGGCATTTGTCATTCGGTCGTGCGCCACGGCTTTCGGCGCGTTCTGCTTCTCAACGGCCATGGCGGCAATATCGCGGCGTTGAACGTGATCGTGGGCGAGCTTGCGCGCGAGCTTGGCGTGTCGATTGCGACGACGAGCTATTGGACGCTCGACGACACGGCGAAAAGCTACGCCAAGATCCTTGAGCGCCAAACCAATGTGCGCCACGCGTGCGAGGCGGAAACCTCGATGCTCCTGCTGCTCAAACCCGAGCTTGTCGATACGGTCGCGATGCGCGCGATCGCCGATCCGCCCATGGAGGTCATGACCTCGCATAAGGGCATGTATCGCTATCGCTCGTTCCGCGAATTCTCGGAATCGGGCGTCATCGGCGATCCTTCGGTCGCGACGGCGGAGAAGGGCGAGCGTTTGCTCGAAGCCGCGGCGGTGGCGGTCGCCGACGCGGTCGAATCGCCCGGATTCTGGGCAGCGGCCTAGGGCGTGGCTCCCAGCGAAAACTAGACGACCACCGGCCAGGCCAGATTGGGCACCAGGCCCAGCCTGGACATGCGCCGCTTCACCGAGGCCTTGACCTCGGCAAGGACGGCCATGTCGTCCAGGCGTGTCGAGCGGCCGCCGCGCAGCACGATCTGGCCGTTGACGATCACGGTGTCGGCGCTGCCCTCGCGCGCCATCAAGGCCAATTGGTGCACGGGGTTGACGGCGGGATAGGTCTCGGCCGCCTCCGCCGAGCGGATGACGATATCGGCGCGCTTGCCCGCTTCGAGGCTGCCGAGTTCGCGTTCCATGCCGGCGGATTTCGCGGCGCGGATCGTCTGCATTTCGATGAGGTCCTCGGGCTCGATGGCCACGCCTTCCTGGCGGGCGAGCGCGAAGGCGCCCGCGGCCGCCTCGCCGATGCGAATATCCATGGTGCCATCGACCGCCAATGCCACGTTCATGCCGCGTTTGTAGAGATGCGGAATCTTCGGCCGGAGCGTCGCGGCCGCGGCCAGGCCGAAATAGGCGTGCGGCGACCAGACGAGGGTGGCGCCGGTTTTCAAAAGATCGGGCACGTCCGAATCGTCGATCAGATTCATGTGCACGAGAGCGCTATTGGCGCCGACCACGCCCAGTTCCATGAGGCGCGCGAGGCGCGTCTTGCCCAAGCGCGCGCGGTCGGCCTCGTGAGACTCGGGCGTATAGCCGTCGTGCTGGTGGAAGGCGACCTTGTGCTCGTCGGCGAGTTTCTTGCCGGCGCGTTCGAGTTCGTCGGACGCCGTGCCGAGGCCGTAAATCGCGACATAGCCTCGCACCAGCGATTCAGGGTCGCGGTTGCGGTGCAGTTCCTTGCCAAGTTCGCGCAAGGAGCGGTCGAGGGAGGCGGGGGCGCGTTCGTACATGCGCTTGCTGTCGAGCTTGCCGAGTGTCGACATGATTTCGATCTGGTCCCACAGATAGCAGCCCGCCAGCATTGCGCGCACGCCGACCGATTCGCACGCCGCGGCAACCGCGTCCGAATCGAACACCGAGCCCGGCTCGACGAAGCAGGTGAAGCCGTTGCGCAGCATCTCCAGGCCCGCAAAGGCTGTTGCCGCGTTCTCGTCCTCGGGCGTTACATCGGCCTTCCAATCGGCGAAATTGACGCCGGGCGCGCCCGGCTGGGGGCGGTCGCCGAAGATGCCGCGGCAGGTGCCGTGGACGATGTGAACGTGGGCATCGATGAAGCCGGGATGGACCACCGCGCCGCGCGCATCGAGCGTGCGCCGGGGCGCATGGCTGGCGGCGAGGTCTTGCTCGCGCCCCACCGCGACGATGCGTGCGCCGTCGATTGCCACCGCACCAGAAGGATAGACGCGCCGTTCGCGGTCCAAGGAGAGCACATAGCCGTTGACGATCATCAGGTCGCATGCGCGCTTGGCGTTCATCGCAGTTCTCCCCCGGGCGTATTTCGAGATGGGCGCATTTCGAGATGGGCGCATTTCGAGATGGGCGCGTTACACGAGACGACACTTTCAAGAGCGCCAAGCCCGCCGTCAATCGCGATGCCAAAGACGGGGTGCGATTGTCCAATCGCGCGGGCTCGCGGCGCTTGCTAGGATCGGCGGACAAGGAGACCGCCATGTTCGCTAAGGATTGCTTGTCGGGCCGTCACGTCCTCGTCACCGGCGCCTCGGCGGGGCTGGGGCGCAATTTCGCGCGCACGCTGGCGCGCGCGGGCGCCAAGATTACCGTCGCGGCGCGGCGCAAGGACCGGCTGGAGGCGCTGGCGAGCGAAATCCGTGCCTCGGGCGGCGCGGCCCATCCCGTGCAAATCGACGTGACCGATGCCGCCGCGATTCTGGCCGGCCTCGATGCGGCGGAGGCGGCGTTCGGGCCTTTGCACGCGCTCGTCAACAATGCGGGCGTGGCCGATCCCCGCCGCATTCTCGATATCGACGAGGCCGAGTACGACCGCATCATGGCGACGAACGCCAAGGGCATGTGGCTGACGGCACAGGAAGTCGGGCGGCGGATGATCGCGCGCGGCCAGGGCGGGCAGATCGTCAACATCGCCTCCATGGGCGGGCTCATCGCCACGCGCGGGCTTTCGGCCTACGGCATGTCCAAGGCCGCGGTCATCCACATGACGAAGGCCATGGCGCTCGAATGGGCGCGCGACGCGATCAACGTGAACGCCATTTGTCCGGGCTATGTCTCGACCGAGATGAATGATTACTTCTTCGATTCGGAGGCCGGCAGAAAATTTGTTTCGACCTTCATCCGCAAGCGCCTGATGCGCGCGGAAGACCTCGATGCGCCGCTCTTGCTGTGCGCCTCGGGTGCCTCGCGCGCGCTCACCGGCGCCGTGTTCGCCTGCGACGACGCGCAAGGCTACACGCTCTATTGATTTTGCCGGCGTCACCGCCGCTCAGCGCTTGATGTCCATGGTCGAGCGCAGGCGGACCTGGCCGGTTGAGCTGTCCGTGGGTGTCGTTTGCGTGAATCGCGCGCGCAAATCGCAGCCGCGCATGAGCGCGCTCGCAGCATCAAGCAGGCATTGCCCCGCGAGATTCGCCTCGACCGTGATCCGGTCGCCGAGCGCGAAGGCAAGGATACCCGAGGCCTCGCCCACGAGGTTCTCGCCGCTCATGCCCACCGCCCGGAGCGCGAGCGTGTTCTTGGTCACGACAAGGCCCGGCAGAGATTCGGTCGCGATCGCCGGCAGACGCCTGAGATCGAAAATCTCCTGGCCGTGGCGCACCGCGGGCATCAAGGTCACGGCGCCCAGCGCTTTCACCGCCAGGGCCTGCATCGGGTCCGTCCCCTTGGCCGTGGCGTATTCGACCGCGTGAATCTCGCCCGAAGGCGAGAGGACGAGCTTGAGCGTGCCCTTGCCGCCGCCGGCCTTGCTCTCTTGCCGTTCGGCGTTGAAGACCTGCTCCATCGACAATTCTCCGCCCCGCGCCGCAAGGCTTCCCGCGCGCGTGAGCTTGGCCTTGAAGGGAATGGGCTTGACGCCGCCCGAGGGCTGCAACGCGCCGTCGAGATGGACGGATTCGGAAAATCCGGAGACGGGGCCGTAGGACAGTTTGATCTCGCCGACCAGGGGGCGGATCTGCGATTTGGCCGCCGCGCCCTGCTGCGCGGCGGCGGCGGCGGCGAAAGTCAGCCACATCGCCGCCGCGAGCCAAAGCGCGTGCCCGCTCGCAGGACCGCTCATACGGCGAGTCCGGCCTTGAGCCCTTCGAGCACGGCCTCTTCCGCCGTGCGCGGCGCCTGGCAGTCCCCGGCGAGGTAATGCTCGATGCCGGCGGCGGCGAGTTCGCTTTCGAGCGCGGTGTCGGAATCGTGCCCCAAGGAATGGACGAGGGTTTCCACGTCCCGCGCCTCGAACACCGCGTTCGTCGAGACATGCTCGAAATAGACCGTGTCTTCGTCCACGCCCGCAAGGCGCGCCATGGGTACGAGTTCGACACCGAGGCCGTGCAGCACGCCGAGCCAATGGTCGCGCACATAGGCCTGGACGTTCTGGCCCGCGGTGTTGCCGTTCGAGTAAAGCCGCACCCGTCGGCCTTCGCGCGCGAGTTTCTCGGCAATGCCCATGCCGATCCAATCGCAACGCCAATCGGCGATCGCGACCGAGCCGCCGATATTCGCCTCGCCCTTGAGTACCTGCCAGGCGGTGACCGCGTGGGCGTCTTCGAGACCGGGAATGTCGGGCGTGCGCGGCAGGGCGCCGGTGGCGACGATCACGGCATCGGCCTCGGCGCGGGCGATCCCAGAGGTCGCGGCGCGCCCCGTGACGATGGTGACGCCCGCCTTGCGCGCCTCGTGAGCCAAGTTCGCGATCAGGCCGCCGAATTCCGTCCGTCCCGGCAACAATTGTGCGAGGCGCACCTGGCCGCCCAGACTCGAGTCCTTTTCAAGGAGCGTCACGCGATGCCCGCGCTCGGCGGCCACCGCCGCCGCCTTGAGACCGGCGGGACCGCCGCCCGCGACCAGGACGCGCCGCGCCTTCGCGGCGCGGGGCTTGGTGCCGTAAACCAGTTCGCGTCCGGATTCGGGATGCTGGATGCACGATATCGCGTAGCCCATGTGCATGTGGCCGATGCAGGCTTGATTGCAGCCGATGCAGGCGCGG
This sequence comes from Alphaproteobacteria bacterium, assembly GCA_046153685.1. Classification (GTDB taxonomy): domain Bacteria; phylum Pseudomonadota; class Alphaproteobacteria; order CADEGL01; family CADEGL01; genus CAMAPP01. The sequence continues at coordinate 7,990 of JBJXGH010000082.1, read as the reverse complement.
ATGTCGTCGAACCGGCCCGCGCGCGCCTTATTGGCCATTTCGGGGTCTGCGATCATCGCGCGCGTCATGCCGATCATGTCGGCCTGGCCGGCGGCCAGCACGGTTTCGGCGATCTGCGGCTGATTGATGCGCCCGGCGACGAAGACCGGCACGCCTACCTGGGCCTTCACCGCCGCCGCATGGGGCGCGACATAGGCGTTCTTGATGGCCATGGGTGGAACGATGTGGATGGCGCCGCCCAGCGTGGCGGAGGAGCCCGCGATCACATTGAAATAGTCGAACAAGCCGTGGGCATCGAGCGCCGCGCAAATCTCGACGACCTCGGGCAATTCCATGCCGTAGGGATTAAGTTCGTCACCCGAGATGCGCACGCCCAGAACCATGTCGCCGATGGCCGCGCGCGCGGCGCGCGCCGCTTCGACGAGGAAGCGCAGGCGATTCTCGAGATCGCCGCCATATTCGTCGGCGCGCAGATTGGTGCGCGTATTGAGAAATTGTCCGAGGCCGTAGCCTTGGCTCGCGAGCATCTCGACACCGTCCATGCCGGCGGTGCGGTAGCGCGCGGCACCCTCGCCGTAAAAGCGCGCGAAATCGCGGATCTGCGCCGCCGTCATGGCGCGCGGCATGTTGTAGAAGCGGTCGTTGGGCACCGGCGAGGGCGCCCAAGCGACGGGCCGACTGCCATCGGGCGCCGGACCCAACTCGCGGCCCGGGTGAAAGAGCTGGCCGAAGATGGCGCAACCGTGTTCGTGCACGCGCGCGGCGATGCGCGCGAAACCCGCTACGTTCGCATCGGTCGCGATCGACAAATGCCGCCCGGTTTCGTGCACCGTCGCCGCTTCGCAGATGATGAGCCCCGCCCCGCCCTTGGCGCGTGCTGCGTGATAGGCGGCGAGGGCTTCGTTGGGCACGTTGTCGTAGGCGATGCGCGTGTTGTGGCCGGTCGACAGGATGCGGTTGCGAAAGGTCGTCTTGCGGATGGTGAGAGGGGAAAACAGGCGTTCGAGCGTCATGGGAATCCTTCTACGCGCTTGGGCGCCTTGGCAGTTCGAATATTTCGGCCAGGAGGGCATAGGAACGTAACCGGGCTTGGAAATCGTGGCAGATCGATACAGCCACGATCTCGTCCACGCCGTAATCCTCCGCCATTTGCTCGAGCTCGGCGCGCACCCGGCCGGGCGTGCCGATGACGTTGCGCCGTCCGCTGCGGCGGATCACTTCCTCGTCCCGCGCGGAATAGGGATAGGCGAGGGCTTCCTCGGGGCTCGGGAAAGGCCCTTCGCGGCCGAGGAAGAAATTGAGCAGCCAGAGTTTGCGGCTCGCGGCCAGGCGCGCGGCCTCGTCCTCGGTGTCGGCGCAGAGCACGAACACGGCCAGGCTCGCGAAGGGTTTGGGTCCGCGCAGGGAGGGCTTGTAGTTCCGCCGATAGGCGGCCAACACCGCCTCGCCGCCGTGGCCCACGATGAACTGGGCGAAGGAGAATGGCAGGCCGAGATGGGCCGCGTAGGCCGCGCTGTAATCGGACGAACCCAAAAGCCAGAGTTCGGGCAGGCTTGCGCTTTCGGGCTGGGCGCGAATCCCGGCGAAGGGATGGCCGTCGGGAAAGCCGCCTTCGAGGAACGCCATGAGGGTCGCGAGCTTCGGCGCGAAGGAATCGCTGCCCGGCGCATCGGCGGACAATTGCAATGCGACCGCGGTCTTGCCGTCCGATCCCGGCGCGCGCCCCATGCCGAGATCGATGCGGCCAGGATACAGCGCCTCGAGCACGCGGAAGGTTTCCGCCACCTTGAGGGGGCTATAGTGGTTGAGCATCACGCCGCCCGAGCCGACGCGGATGCCGTGCGTGGCGGCCGCGATGCGCGCGATTAGGATTTCGGGCGCGGTACCGGCAAGGCCCCGGCTGTTGTGATGCTCGGCCAGCCAATAGCGCGCATAACCGAGCGTGTCGCACAGGCGCGCGAGTTCGACCGATTCGCGCACCGCATCCGCAGGCGCGGCGCCCGCTCGGATGGGCGATTGGTCGAGCACGCCGAGGGCGATTCGAGACCGGCTCACGCCGCGTCCGAGGGATCAACGTCGAGGCGCGCGACGATGCCGGCAAGGCCGGGCGTGGGGGCGGGATAGCGGCGAAGCACGCGCGGATCGTGCCCGGGCACGATATGGCGAGGGCTCGCGGCCAAGCGGCGGAGCGTTTGGTAGCCTTCGAGGGTTTCGGTCATGTCGTGGACGATGGGAAAGGGCATGCCGGTTTCCATATTGGCGTACATGTGGCTGGCGTCGGACGCCAAGACCACCCAGCCGCGTCGTGTATGCACGCGCACCGACTGCATTCCCATGGTGTGGCCGCCGATGCGGTGAAGGCTGAGGCCGGGCGCGAGTTCCGCGTCGCCGTCGTGAAACGCCACGCGCCCACCATAGACCGCGCGCACGAGCTGGACCACGTCCTCGACCGCGTAGGCCTGCCGGATGCACGTATGGCACATGTGCCGGCCGGTGGCGTAACGCATTTCGTCTTCCTGAACATGGAAACGCGCTTTGGGAAAGGCATCGAGGCAGCCGGCATGGTCGTAATGCAGATGGCTGATGATCACCTCTTCGACTTCGGCCGCATCGACGCCGACGAGCTTCAGCGCGTCGGCGGGCTCGATCGTGCGCTGGCGATTGCGCCGCTTGGCCTCGGCGTCGCCAAATCCCGTGTCCACGACCACGGTGCGGCCCGCGCCGCGCGCCACCCAGATGAAATAATCGAGCGGATCCGGCGCCATGTCGTGCGGATCGCCGCGCAGGATATTCTCGGCCCGGCCGCGCATGACCGAGCCGTATTTCAGCGCGAAGACTTCGTATTCAGGCAAAGCCGCCATGGCCGTATCTCCCGGGGTTCATATCCCAAGGTGACCTTAGCCCGTCCCTTCGCTTACGATAAGCGTGCTTCGTCCACGCACATATGCAAAAGAGGGTACCCCATGGCGACCGAATTGTTCGAGAAGGGCAAGGCCATCCGCGAGAAGGTCCTGGGCACCGAATATGTCGATAAAGCGCTGAAGAACGTTGACGACTTCAACCGCGATTTCCAGGCCCTGGTCACCGAGTTCTGCTGGGGCGCGTGCTGGGGGCGCGAGGCGCTGAGCCACAAGCAGCGCAGCATGCTGAATATCGCCATGCTGTCGGCCCTGAACCGGCAGCATGAATTCGAGCTGCATTTCAAGGGCGCCATACGCAATGGCTGCACCATCGACGAGCTGCGCGAGGTGCTGATGCAGGTTTCGGTCTATTGCGGCATTCCCGCCGGTGTCGAGGCGTTCCGCGTCGCGCGGAAGATCCTGGCGGAGGAGCCAGAACTGGCCGCCAAGGCGCGCGGCGAATGACGGTTTACGGTTTTCTCGGCCTCGGTCAGATGGGCGGCCCCATGGCCGCCCGTCTCGCCGCCTCGGGCGCCGCACTCGCGGTTTACGACAAGGCGGGGACGCAAGCACGCGCGCCATCGGGCGCGCGGCATGGCGCGTCCGAAGCCGAGATCGCCGCGCTCGCGGACACGGTGTTACTGAGTCTGCCCGACGGCTCGGCGGTGCTGGGCGCGATCGGCGCCTTGGCGGGCGCGCAAGCACGTAGGGTGCGCACCGTCGTCGATCTTTCGACCATCGGCATTTCGGCGTCCGAGGACGCGGCGCGTGCGTGCGCCGCAGCCGGTCTTGCGTTTATCGATGCGCCCGTGAGCGGCGGGGCAACCGGCGCACGACGCGGCACGCTCGCCGTCATGGCGGCGGGCGAGGCCGAATTGTTCGAAACCCTGCGCCCGGCCTTTCTCGCCATGGCCAAGAATCTGTTTCACGTCGGTACCCGTCCCGGCCAGGGCCAGGCGATGAAGTTGCTGAACAATTTTTTGTCGGGCACGGCAATGGCGGCGACGAGCGAGGCGGTGATCTTCGGCGAGGCCAATGGCCTCGACATGAAGACCATGCTCGACGTGCTGAATGTTTCGACCGGGCAGAACACCGCGACGGCCGACAAATTTCCCAACCGCGTGCTGACCGGCTCCTTCGATGCGGGCTTCGCCGCCGGACTCATGCACAAGGATGTGCGGCTCTACGCCGAAAATGCGCGGCGGGCCGGCACGGCGAGCGAGGTGGGTACGCTCATCGAAGCGATCTGGCGGCGCGTGCAGGCGGCCGGCGCAAGCGAGGACTTCACACGCATTTATCACGCCCTGGGCGGCAAATCGCGCCGCCCCTAGGCGGCTAGTCCGCGATTCCGGCGTATTTGCCGCGGAAATACAGCAGCGGCTTGCCGCCCGCTTCGGCGGTCATGCGTTCGACCTCGCCGACGAAAATCACGTGATCGCCACCGCCGTGCATGTCGCGGATGCGGCACTCGAAGCTCGCGATGACGCCGAGCAGGATGGGGCAGCCGCCCTCCCACTCGACGAATTCCACGCCCTGCCACTTGTCGCCGCTGGTGCGCGCGAATTGGGTGGACAAGGCGTGCTGGTCCTCGGCCAGAATGTTGACGGCGAAATGGCTGCTCGACTGGAAGCCGCGCAGGCTTTGCGCCTTGCGGTCGAGGCTGAAGAGGACGAGCGGCGGGTCGAGCGATACCGAGTTGAAGGAATTGGCGGTGAAGCCAAGCAATTGGCGATCGGGCGCGCGGCCGGTGATGATCGTGACACCGGTGGCGAAGCAACCGAGCACGTCGCGCAGATTGCGCGGGTCATCAGGTTCGCGGTACGGCACTTTGTGGGATTTGGGACTCATCAGGGCTTGGGCGGCTTGGTGCCGCGTGGCGTCACCGTGATGTCGATAAGGGTGGAGCCGAGCGTGCTGCGCTGGATTTGAATTGTCGCGACGCGCTCCTCGCGGCTGAACGTCAAGACGCTTGTCTCGCTACGCACGGCGGAAATCTCGACCCAGCCGAAGCGCACCATTTGGTCCTGATACAGATCGAACACCGCCGCCGCGCTCGCGCCCGACGCGATGGCCAGGCGACCGATCCATTTCTCCTGCGAGCCGAGAATGAGCGTGCGTTCCATATCCATCCGCGCGCCCTCGGGAATGGGGATATCGGTGAACTGGGCGAAGCCCGATGGCGCGTTGCCGGCTTGCTTGGCCTCGGGCGTGGTCGAGGAAATCTGGGTCGTGCCTTGGCACGCGGCTAGGGCCAGGGCGAGAGCGCCGGCCGCTGCCATGGTTGCGTGGGTCACCATCGAAAATGCCATGGCGCAAGGTGTCATGGCCGCCGCGCGGTCGTCAATATTGGCGCCGTGCCGGGCATGGGGCGATGTCGCGCAGGGGCGAATTGATCGATGCGGCGCCGCGTGCCAGAGTTGGACCGCGATTTTCCATCCCCAGGTTCGATGGTCCGGCGTCCGAACGGTCGGCGCGGCCACGCGAGGAGACACCATGTACGAGAAGCTCGAAATGTACGTTGACGGCAAGTGGCTCAATGGCGGCCGGTCGGGCGAGGACGTGTTGAATCCCGCAACTGCGCAGGTTTTGGGAAAATTACCCCACGCCACGCGCGAGGATTTGGACGCGGCGCTGTCCAGCGCGGAGAAGGGCTTCGAGATTTGGCGCAAGACGCCGGCCTATGATCGCGCGCGGATCATGAAGAAGGCCGCAGAGCTCATGCGCCAACGCGCCGAGGCCATCGCCACGATCCTGACGATGGAGCAGGGCAAGACGATTGCCGAGGCGCGCATCGAGGTCAACGTCTCGGCCGACATCATCGAGTGGTATGCCGAGGAAGGCAGGCGCGCCTATGGCCGCATCATTCCCGGGCGCATGCCGAACCAACGGCAGATGGTGTTGAAGGAGCCGATCGGTGTCGCCGCCGCGTTCACGCCGTGGAATTTCCCTGCCCTCACTCCCGCGCGCAAAATCGGCGGCGCGCTTGGCGCTGGCTGCGCGCTCATCCTCAAGGCGTCCGAGGAGACGCCTGGCACGGCGGTGGCCGTGGCGCGCTGCTTCGAAGCGGCGGGCTTGCCCAATGGCGTGCTCAATCTCGTCTTCGGCGTGCCGGCCAAGGTTTCCGAATACCTCATTCCCTCGCCCATCGTACGCAAGATTTCCTTCACCGGCTCGATTCCGGTCGGCAAACACCTCGCAAGGCTGGCGGCCGATCACATGAAGCGCTCGACTATGGAGCTCGGCGGCCACGGTCCCGTCATCGTGTTCGACGACGTGGACGCCGAGAAGGTCGCGGCAGTGGCGGCGGCGGGTAAGTTCCGCAACGCGGGCCAAGTGTGCATTTCGCCCACGCGCTTCTTCGTTCACGAGAAGGTTTACGACAAATTCGTCGGCAAGTTCGCCGAGATCGCGAAAAATCTGAAGCTCGGCAACGGCCTCGACAAGGACACCCAGATGGGGCCAATGGCCAATGCCAGGCGCGTGGACGCGATGGAAAAACTCGTCGAGGACGCGAGCGCGCGCGGCGCCAAGATGGCGTCCGGCGGCCAGCGCGTGGGCAATCAGGGATATTTTTTCGCCCCGACCGTGATGACCGACGTGCCCGAAAACGCCGATGTCATGAACAAGGAGCCGTTCGGCCCCCTGGCGCCGTGTATGCGTTTCAAGGATTTCAACGACGTGGTGAAGCGCGCGAACGGCCTGGAATTCGGCCTGGCGGCGTACGCCTTCACGGGCTCGGCGCAGACCGCGGCGGCGATCGCGGACTCGCTCGATTCCGGCATGGTCGGCATCAATCACCTCGGCGTCTCGCTGCCCGAGACGCCCTTCGGCGGCGTGAAGGAAAGCGGCTACGGCCATGAAGGCGGCATCGAGGGGCTCGACGCCTATCTGGTCACGAAGTTTGTCTCGCAAATCGGCGTCGCCTGAAACCTGACGCCGTACTTTGCTTCGGGGCCGGGGTATTCCCGGCCCCGTTTCGTTTGGGCTCTGGCCGCGTTGACGCTGACAGGATGCGGGTCTAACGTTTGTGCAACTCATTGGATTTGCGCCGTCGCGCGTGAAACGGCGCGGTCGGCAAGGGCGCGCGAAAGCGCGACGGGGAGAGCTGGGGGCGCATGGACATTCGTCCGCTTGCGGGGGCCTTGGGGGCCGAGCTTCTGGATGTCGATCTCGCGGATCTCGACGACGCGAAATTCGTCGCCATCCACCGCGCATTTCTCGATCACGTCGTGATCTTCTTCCGTGACCAAAAACTCGATCCCGAAGCCTATAAGGCCTTCGCGCGCCGCTTCGGCGCGCTCGACGTGCATCGCTATTTGAAATCGATCGAGGGTCACCCCGAGGTCCTGCCGATCATTCGCGAACCCGAGGACCGCGAGGTTTTCGCCGCCGGCTGGCATTCCGATGTGACCTATCAGGAGCGCCCGGTCCTTGGCTCCATGCTTTACGCCCTCGATGTCCCCGAATATGGCGCCGATACCCTGTTCGCCAATCAGTATCTTGCCTACGAGGCGCTCTCGCCAGGCATGCGGCGAACCTTGGATGGCCTCGTGGCGATGCACGGCACGCGCAAGGTCTATGACCCCTACGCCAAATCGGGCTTGGACGAAAAACAGTTCAAGACCGACCGGAACAAGATTCTCGCGGCGCAAGAGGTCGAGCATCCCGTCGTGCGCACGCACCCCGAGACCGGGCGCAAGGCGCTGTTCGTCAACCCCCATTACGCGTTGCGCTTTAAGGACATGACCGAGGACGAATCCCGGCCCTTGCTCGATTTTCTGTTCGCCCACGCGATCAAGCCCGAGTTCACCTGCCGGTTTCGCTGGGCGAATGGCTCGCTGGCGTTCTGGGACAATCGCTGCACCCTGCACACGCCCATCGACGATTACTTCGGCAAACGGCGCGTCATGCACCGCATCACCGTGAAGGGCGATAGGCCGCGATGAGCGCGGCGGCGCGATACCGGTCGCACGCCGACCACCCGGGCGCCTGGCGTGCGCGGGACATCGATATCGAGGCGCTGTCCTTCGATCTTGCGCCGCGCCACGTCTCGGCGCTCAAGGACGGCCTGCGCGCCGCCCGCGCGCGCG
>JBJXGH010000075.1:0-6360 GCA_046153685.1 Alphaproteobacteria bacterium | reverse complement strand
GCGGCCGCGCGCGCGGCGCGGTCGGCGATATCGGTTTGGCGAAAGACGAAGTTCTTGTGGCCGGTCAGGAGACGCAGGCGCGCGTGCTTTAGCGATACGTCATAATATTCGTTGAGGTCATCAAGACCCAATACCCGCTCTCCGCGCTGGAGCAGTGCGGCGGCGACGTGAGAGCCGATGAAACCGGCAGCGCCGGTGAGCAAGACGGTCATGACCGGAAACTATGGGGGAAATCTCTTGAAGCCCCTCCTATAACGGCTCCCGGCGCGCTTGTCGCGCACGGTTGCGGTCGGGGCGCCGCCCGGCGGCTTTTCCGCCCCATATTTCCCGCCCCATATTCAAGGTGCCGATTGCCAACCGCCCGAACGCGCATCAGATTACCACACGTTCCATAAGGATTCGGCCGAGGAGTTTCCATGGCGCTCGCCGCCGTCACGCTCGACGACAAGTACACGGTCGAACGCGGCCGGGTATTCCTCACCGGAACCCAGGCCCTGCTGCGCTTGCCCATGATGCAGAAGCGGCGCGACGAAAATGCCGGGCTCAAGACCGCGGGGTTCATCTCGGGCTATCGCGGCTCGCCCCTCGGCACGCTGGATCAGGCCGCGGGCCAGGCGCGGAAATTTCTGGCCAAGAACCAGATTCACTTTTGGCCGGGCGTGAACGAGGACCTGGCGGCGACCTCGGTTTGGGGCGCGCAGCAGGTCGGCCTGTTCCCAGGCGCCAAGGTCGATGGCGTGTTCACCATGTGGTACGGCAAGGCACCGGGCGTGGACCGGACGGGCGACGCCTTCCGCCACGCCAATGCGGCGGGCTCCGCCAAGCACGGCGGCGTGCTGGTGCTGGCGGGCGACGATCACGCGCCCAAATCCTCGACGCTCTCCATGCAGAGCGAGCACAGCCTCTACGCCTACAAGCTTCCCGTGCTCTATCCCGCGGGCGTGCAGGATTTCCTCGATTTCGGCCTGCTCGGCTGGGCGATGTCGCGCTACACCGGGTTGTGGGTCGGCTTCAAAGTGGTGTCCGATACGGTCGAAGCCGCCGCCGCCGTCGATGTCGATCCCGAGCGCGCGCGCGTTGTCCTGCCGACCGATTTCGCCATGCCGCCTGGCGGCCTCAATATCCGTTGGCCGGACCCGTGGTATCTCCAGGACGATCGGATCGAGCTTTACAAGCTCGACGCCGCCCGCGCCTTTGTGCGCGCGAACAACATCGACCGCATCGTGATGGATTCGCCCCGCGCGCGTCTCGGCATCGTGTCGGTCGGAAAATCCTATCTCGATGTCCGTCAGGCCTTCGACGATCTCGGCATCGACGAGCGCACCGCCGCCGATCTCGGCATCCGCGTCTATAAGCTCGGCATGAGCTGGCCCATCGAGCCCGAAGGCTTGAAGCGTTTCGCCGAAGGTCTCGAGGAAATCGTCGTCGTCGAGGAAAAGCGCGCCTTCATCGAGCCCCAAATCAAGGAAATCCTCTACCACATGCCGGCCGACCGGCGCCCGCGTGTGTTGGGCAAGGTTGACGAGACCGGCAAGCCCTTCATCTCGCCGTGCCGCGAGCTTCAGCCCTCGGGCATCGCGCGCGCCCTCGCCGAACGCATCAAACGCTATCGCTGGGACGACCGGTTCGAGGCTCGCCTAAAGCGCATCGAGGACGCCGACCGAGCGCTTGAGACGCTCCAGCCGCCGCTCGAGCGCACGCCGTATTTCTGCTCGGGCTGCCCGCACAACTCCTCGACCCGCGTGCCCGAGGGCAGCCAGGCGCTTTCCGGCATCGGCTGCCACTTCATGGCGCAATGGATGGACCGGCGCACCGATACCTACACGCACATGGGGGGCGAGGGCGCGACTTGGATCGGCCTCGCGCCGTTCACCGCGATGGGCCACGTCTTTCAGAACATGGGCGACGGCACCTATTTCCATTCGGGCTATCTGGCGGTGCGCGCCTGCGTCGCGGCGAACGTCAACATGACGTTCAAGATTCTATACAACGACGCGGTCGCCATGACCGGCGGCCAGCACGTCGACGGCCAGTTGAGCGTGCCCCAGCTGACCCGACAGCTCGCCGCCGAGGGCATCCAGCGCATCGCGGTCGTGACCGACGAGCCCCACAAATACCCGATCGGCACCGCCTTCGCCGCGGGCGTGACCGTTCACCATCGCGACCAGCTCGACGCCGTGCAACGCGAGTTGCGCGAATGGCAGGGTGTATCGGCCCTGGTTTACGACCAGACCTGCGCCGCGGAAAAACGCCGACGGAGAAAGCGCGGCACCTTCCCCGACCCCCAGAAACGCGCCTTCATCAACCAGGCGGTGTGCGAGGGCTGCGGCGATTGCTCGGTCAAATCGAATTGCCTTTCGGTCACGCCGGTCGAAACCGAGTTCGGCCGCAAGCGCGCCATCGACCAGTCCTCGTGCAACAAGGACTATTCCTGCGTCAACGGCTTCTGCCCGAGCTTCGTGACCGTGCATGGCGGACGCTTGAGGAAACTCAAATCCAGCGCCGCCGCCGCCGCCGAAAGCACGGCCCCGCCCGATCCGGCCCTGCCCCAAATCGACCGGCCGTTCAACATCCTGGTCGCAGGCGTGGGCGGCACGGGGGTGGTGACCATCGGCGCGCTGCTCGGCATGGCGACGCATCTCGAAGGCAAGGGCGCCTCAATTCTGGATATCACGGGCCTGGCCCAGAAGGGCGGCGCCGTGCTCTCGCATGTGCGCATCGCGCGCCGGCCCGAAGATATCCATGCCGTGCGAGTGGCCGCGGGCGATGCCGATCTCGTTCTCGGCTGCGATCTGGTGGTTGCGGGCAACAAGGAAGCCCTGTCCAGGATGCGCGCGGGCGCGAGCCGCGCCATCGTCAACGACCACGAAACCCCGACCGCAGGATTCACGCGCAATCCGGACCTGATTTTTCCCGGCGCAGGCCTCAAGGACATCATCCGCCTTGCGACGGGCGCCGCGCGCGCCGAGTTCGTCGATGCGACGGCGCTGGCAACCGCCCTTCTCGGCGATTCGATCGCGAGCAATTTGTTCATGCTGGGTTTTGCCTATCAGAAGGGCCAGATTCCGGTATCCGCGGACGCCATTCTGCGTGCGATCGAACTGAACGCCGTGTCGGTCGAGATGAACCGCCGTGCCTTCGAATGGGGACGGCGAGCCGCGCACGATGTGAAGGCGGTCGAGGCGCAAGCGCGTCCCGCCTTGGCCCACGGTCCCGACTTGGCGCCAGGCAATATGCATATGGTGTCGCGGACGCTCGAAGACATCGTCGCCCGCCGCGTGGCGGACCTGACCGCCTATCAGAACGCCGCCTATGCCAGGCGCTACGAGTCCCTGGTCGCGCGTGCAAAACAAGCCGAGGCCGGCCGCGCCAAGGGCATGGCGGGTTTCGCCGAGGCGGTCGCGCGCTACGCCTACAAGATCATGGCCTACAAGGACGAGTATGAGGTTGCGCGGCTTTACACCGATGGCACGTTCCTCGCTTCGGTCCGCAAGGCCTTCGAGGGCGATTACAAGCTCCGCTTCCATCTGGCCCCGCCCCTGCTCGCCGCTCGCGATCCGGTCTCGGGCGAGTTGCAGAAGCGCGAATACGGCCCGTGGATTCTCGCCGCTTTCCGCGCCCTCTCCAAGCTCAAGGTGCTGCGCGGCTCGGCCCTCGATCCGTTCGGCTACACATCGGAAAGGCGCGCCGAGCGCGCGGCCATCGGCGCGTACGAAACGCTGCTCGACGAATTGTGCGCGGGCATCGACAACGATAAGCACGGCCTCGCGGTCGAGCTGGCTTCGGTTCCCGAACACGTGCGCGGCTATGGCCACGTGAAGGAACGCCACCTGAAGGCGGCGAAGGCGCGGCAGGACGAATTGCTCGCCGCGTTCCGCGCTCCGGCGGCACGCAAGACCGCGGCCGAGTAGCGCGCGCATGGCGACATCACGCGCGCCAGCGGGCCAGACGCGTGCGCCCTTTGGCTTGGGTCTGTGCGGCGCGGCGGCCTTCGCCTCGTCGGCGGGGGCGCTGGCGCTGGAAATCTCGGCGGTGCGCCTTCTTGCACCCTTGGTCGGCACCTCTCTTCACATCTGGACCGCCGTCATCGCGACCGTCGTCGCGGGATTTACACTCGGTCACTGGCTGGGCGGGCGCTTTGCCGATAACGGGCGTCCCGCATCGGGTGCCGCCACCGCGCTTGCCCTGGCGGCCATCGCCTGCCTCGCCACGCTCGCACTGTTCGTCGCCTTTGCGAGCGATATGCGGGCGGGCAGCGGCGCGCCCATCGTCCACGTCGCCGTGCTCTGTCTGGCGCTGTTCTTCGCGCCTACGATCGCCGCGGGCGCGGTTTCGCCGCTGCTCGCCAAACTCGCCGTCGATGCCAATCCCGCTCACGAAGGCCGCGCGATCGGCACGATGTTCGCCCTTGGCACACTCGGCGCAATCGCGGGCGCCTTGGCTGCGGGCTTCGGGCTCATCTCCGCCCTCGGCGCCGCCGGAACCCTGCTCGCGGTCGCCGCGCTCTTCGGCGTTCTCGCGACGACCATCGCGTGGCGCGCAGGCCATGCGCGCCGGGCCATGGCCTTCGCCGCCCTCTTCGCTTCGCTTGCCGCCGGCGGCGGCTCGATCGGATTTCATCGCGGACCATGCACGACCGAGAGCGCGTATTACTGTATTCGCCTGATCGACGAGTCCGCGCTGACCGGCATGCCGACCATGTCGATCTATCTCGACCACGACGCGCAGAGTTCGAATATCCGCGACGATCCCACGTTCCTATATTGGTCCTACGCTCATTTCTTCGACGAGATCCTGGACGTACGCCTCGGCGCCCGCATCGGCGGCGTGCACGCCTTCTATCTTGGCGGAGGCGGCTATTCCGTGCCGCGCGCCATCATCGCCCGCGATCCCTTGGCACGCATCGTCGTGGCGGAGCTCGACCCAGAGGTCACCGCCATTGCCATGTCGCGCATGTGGGTGTCGGCCGATCCGCGCATGACGGTGGTGCACGGCGATGGGCGCCTAGCCCTTCAAGCCCTGCCCGAGGAGCCGATTTTCGACGTCTTCTTCGGCGATGCCTACAAGGGATTGCAGGTGCCCGCGCACCTCGTTACGCGCGAATTCAACCGCGCCGTGCGGGCGCGACTGAAACCTGGCGGCATGCATGTGATCAATCTGATCGACGCACGCGCCTCGCCGCACCTGCTCCATGCGGTCGTGGCCACTCTTGCGCTCGACCATCCCGTGGTCGAGGTCTGGCTTGAATCGTCGGAAATCTTGTCGCCAGCAAGCACGACCTATCTGATCGTCGCGGGCGATACCCCGACGCCGACCGGCAGCTTCCAAGCGCGGCGCGGCGCGAAGCACGCCTGGGTGCGTTTGGCGCCGGAGGACTTGCGGCGCGACATCGCAGCCCATGAATCGCCGGTATTGACCGATGATTTCGCCCCCGTCGATAGATTGGGCGCCAATTTCTGTTCGCTGCGCATCCTCTCGAAGCTGGGCATCGATCTCGCGCGGACGGAGCGTTGCCCATGACCGTATTGCTATCGCTCGCCGTGTTTTTCGCCTCTTGCGGCGCTCTCGTGCTCGAGATCGCCGCCGCGCGCCTGTTGGCGCCCTATGTCGGCGGCACGGTGCAAGTCTGGGTGGGCGTCATCGTGGCCGTGTTGCTGGGGCTATCGGCCGGCGCCTTTCTCGGCGGCCGCCTGGCCGAAGGCCAATCCGCGCGCATCTGGCTATCACGCGCCTTTGCGCTTGCCGCCGCCGCGACACTCGGCGCGCTCGGGCTTGCCTATGCCGTCGGCCCCGTCGCTGGAAGGGGCGATATCGCGTGGCTGGCCGCGCTCGCGGCCCTGGCCGTGCCCTTCGCCGTTCCAGCCCTGTTCGCCGGAATCGTGAAGCCCATCGCCACGAAACTTGCCATCGAGCGCGCACCCGAGCGCGCCGGGCGGGTCATCGGCATGATGTACGCCGCGGGCGCGGCCGGGGCGGTGGCCGGCACGCTCGCGACCGGATTCGTGCTGTTGTCGATTCTTTCCCTCAGCGAGACCATCCTGGCCGTCGCGGCCGCATTCGCATCGCTCTCGATCGTGCTCACAACCGCACTCTCCGCGCACGCGCAAGCGCGGCGCCCCCCGAATACGGAGACAACCCAGCCATGACGAAAACCGAAACCGCGCTCATCGTCGGCGCCGGGCCGGGCCTGGGCGGCGCCATCGCGCGGCGCTGTGCGAAGGAGGGCATGACCGTCGCCGTGAGTTCACGCAACAAGGCCAAGATCGAAGGCGTCGCGCGCACGGTCGGCGCGCGGGCCTTTGCGTGCGATGCGACCGATCCGGCCGCGGTCGCGGCATTGTTCGAGAACGTGAAGGCGAC
>JBJXGH010000070.1:0-19685 GCA_046153685.1 Alphaproteobacteria bacterium | reverse complement strand
ACCGAGGCATCGATCACGCGCAGGCCGGCCAATCCGACGACGCGCAATTCGGGATCGACCACGCTCGCGGAATCGTTCGCGTCGCCCATGCGGCACGATCCGGCAGGGTGATAAACCGTGTCGGCATAGCGCGCGACATAGTCGAGAATCTCGTCATCGGTTTGCACGCCCGCGCCCGGATAAAGCTCCGCCTCGCAAAAGGGCGCGAAAGCGCGCGCCGCGCCCATGCGTCGCGTCAGGCGGACGGCGTCGATGATCGTGCGCCGGTCCTCGGGTGTCGCGAGATAATTGGGATCGATGACCGGTGCCGCCAGGGGATCGGCGTTTGAAAGCGTGACCGTGCCGCGGCTCGTCGGGCGCACGGGGCAGACCGCGGCGGTCACCGCGTCGCCCGGCAGCTTGATCGCGCCGTGGCCGATGAAGCCCCAGAGCGCGACGTGATATTGCAAATCTGGGGTGGCGAGTCCGGGGCGCGAGCGGGCGAACACGCCCACGGGCGAGGTAACGGTCGCGAGCGGACCCTTGCGTGTCGCAACATAGCGCAGCGCATGGAGCGCGGCGCGAAGCGGGGTGTATTGCGACGCAAGCGCCGTGCCCTTGCGCACGCGGTAGATGACCGGTACGTCGAAATGATCGTGGAAATTCCGCCCCACGCCTTCCAGGCGATGGATGGGTGCAATGCCGTGGCGGCGCAATTCGCCTTCCGGTCCCACGCCCGACAGCATCAGCAATTGCGGACTCTGCACCGCGCCCGCGGCCAGAATCACCTCTTTGCGCGCGCGAATGATTTGTACGACGCCGTCGATGACCGCTTCGACCCCCGTGGCGCGGCCGGACGCGAACAAGATGCGGGTTGCGTGGGCGTGTTTGACGACGGCGAGATTCTTGCGCCCGTAATGGGGTTCGAGATAGCCCGTGGCCGCGCTCGAACGCAGGCCGCGGCGCATATTGTTCTGGTAATAACCTGCTCCATCCTGCGTCGCGCCGTTGAAATCGTCGTTCGCTGGTATGCCGAGCTCGGCGCAGGCGGCGATCCAGGCATCGGCGATGGGGGGGCGATAACTCACATCCGACAGATGAATGGGGCCGTCCTTGCCGTGAAAGGACGCGTCGCCGCGCGCGAAGGTTTCGAGCTTCTTGAAATAGGGCAGGACTGAATCGTGATCCCAGCCACGCGCGCCCATTTGCGCCCAGAGGTCGAAATCCTGTTCTTGGCCGCGAATCGCGGTCATGCCGTTGATCGAGGACGAGCCGCCGAGAACCTTGCCGCGCGGGAAGGCCAGCGCGCGATTGGCCAGGCGCGGCTGGGGCGTGGTGACGAAGCGCCAATCGAAGCGCGGGCTTTGCATCACCCACATGAGGCCGAACGGAATGCGGATGAGCGGGCTGCGATCGGAGCCGCCGGCCTCGAGCAAGGTCACGTCGTGGCCCGCGTCCTCCGACAGGCGCGCGGCGAGCACGCATCCGGCCGAGCCCGCGCCGACGATGACGTAATCGCTTTCGCGCGTGCGTCCAGTCATGGCCTTAGCGCGCGCCGCACTCTCTGAGCGCGCGATCCATGATTTCGACGGCGGTATCGATATCGGCGCGGTCGATGGTCAGCGGCGGAGCGATGCGCCAGCAATGCGCGGCGCCGCCCGGGCGGTTGACGACGAGGCCGAGCTCGAAGGCGCGCTTGGTCGCGCGCTCGACCAGTTCGGGGTTCGGCTTCTTGCCTTGGCGGTCGTGGACGAATTCGAGTCCGATCAACATGCCGCGGCCGCGCACATCGCCGAGCACCTCATAGCGCTGGGCGAGGCCGTCGAGGCCCGCGCGCAGATAGGCGCCCATCTCCCGCGCGCGCGCGGCCAAGTGTTCGCCCACGAGGGTGCGGACGACCGCGAGACCCACGCGCGCCGGCATCGGATCGTTGGCGTGCGAGGTATAGAACGAGAATTTCCGTTCCCGGGCGCTTTCGGCGATGTCGCCGCCGGCGACCAAGGCCGAGAGCGGCACGCCCGCGCCCAGGGTCTTCGACAGCGTCATCAAATCGGGCGGCACGCCTTCGTGCTCGAAGCCGAAATTGAGGCCGAGGCGCCCGAGGCCGGTTTGCGCCTCGTCGTAGATCACCAACATGCCGCGCGCCGCGCACAGCGCGCGCAGCTTCTTGAGCCAGCCATCGGGCGGCACGATGATGCCGCCCGCGCTTTGCACCGGCTCGACGATGACCGCGGCGCCGGCGCCGGTGGACCACTGGTCGAACATCTCGAAACCGATATCGAGACACGTCATGTCGCAGCGTCCCTGGCAGTGACGCACCGGGCAGCGATAGGCATAGGGCGGCGGCAGGGCGTAACTGCCAGGCATGGCAGGGCCGTATCCGCGCCTTCCCGAGGAATAGGTGCTCGACTGCGCGCCCGCGGTCGTGCCGTGCCAGGAATTGGCGAGCGAAGCGATCTCGAACCGCCCGGTGTGCAGCTTGGCCAGGCGGATCGCGGCCTCGTTCGATTCCCCGCCGGTCGAAAGGAATAGCAATTTTTGCAGATTCGGCGGCAGTAGAGCCGCGAGCTCGGCGGCGAGCTCCACCACGGGCGGCGATAATTTCGTCGAATCGATGTGAATCGCGTCGTCGCACGCGGCGTGTATGGCTTCGAGAATTGCCGGATGACCGTGGCCGAGGGTCGAGCACATCTGGCCCGAGGCGAAATCGATGATCTCGCGGCCGTTTTCGTCGGTCAGGCGCGCGCCGCTGGCCTTCGTGATCAAAATGTCCGAAAGCTCGCGACCGTAAAACAGGATGTGGTCCTTGGCGTGGCGCTTCAAGCGCTGGAGCTCCGGTTCCGGAATGGCGCCGGGAATCGCGTCTGCAGTCATGTCCGGAAACCCTCGTCGATTGGTGCGTCAGCCCTTGCGGGTGCGGCCTATATCCTCGACCTGGCGCTGAAGGGCGTCGATCTTGCGCTGGAGGTCGTCGAGCTTGTCCGTGCCCTCGCGCGCGACACCCGGCGCGGGCATGCCGGCCGGATTTGCCGCTTGTTCCGCGTCACCGGGCTCGCCCTTGCCGCCCATGGGCGCCCACATACGCATGGCTTGCTCCATCATCGCCATGTTTTTCTTGCCCAGTTCCTCGAACTGGCCGAACGGAAACATGCCGCCGAGGGCGTTCTGCACATAGGCGCGCATGCGCTCCTGGTTGTGCATGAATGCGCCCATGCTCTCCTCAAGGTACTTAGGCACCAAGCCCTGAAGGGAGTCGCCGTAGAAGCCGATCAATTGTCGCAGAAAGCCGATGGGCAGAAGATTTTGCCCTTTTCCCTCTTCCTCCACGATGATCTGGGTCAGAACGGCGCGGGTGATGTCGTCGCCGCTTTTTGCGTCGTGAACCGTGAAGACGATACGCTGCTTGACCATCTGGCACAGGTCGTCGAGCGTCACATAGCTCGAGGTCGCCGTGTTGTAGAGGCGGCGATTGGCGTACTTCTTGATGATGATGGGCGGCTTGGCGGCGTCGTTCGGCTCAGCCATGTCTTACCTTTCGATCTCGCCTATCGAACCTAACCGGCTCGTTCGGGGGATTTATGCTGCGCAGCATGAGCGCAATATGCTGCACCGCGCAAGGCCGGCACCGCAGCTTGTGGACCGGGTTCCCGCAGATTGGGGTATAGTAGCCGCCCATGGCAAAATCACCAGATCCGCCGCCCGATCTCGATGAATTGGCCAAACGATTTCTCGATCTGTGGCAAGAGCAGCTAAGCCTCGTTGCCGCGGACCCGGAATTGGCCGATGCCCTTGGCCGGTGGCTGGCGCTTTTGGGTGGCGGGGCGGCCGATTGGGCGGCGGGTTTCGCTCCGGCCATGAGAAAAAATGCCATGGACAAGAGGCAAGCTGAAGACAAGAAGCAGGCTGGGGACGGAAAACAGGCTGGCGATGACAGAGGCCGACGCAAGGAAAGCCCGGGGCGGGAGAAGGGGGCCGAGGCCGCTGCCGCTCCACCTGGCGGTGGCGCTGGCGACGTGGAGCAGCTCGCTCGCCGCCTTGCCCGGCTTGAGAAACGGCTCGCTGCCTTGGAAGGCGCCGCTCAAGGCAAGGGCCGCAAGTCTGGCGGCGGCGCTCGCGGACGCGCCAAGGGAAGCGTTCGAACGCGCCGTCGAACGCGAAGTTAGGCGCCGCTTCGGCCGGTTTCTCGACGGCATCGCCGCCTATCGCGGCCATGGTCACACGCGTACCCTCGCCGATCCGCCCACGATTTGGCGCGAAGGCACGACGCGCCTGCTCGATTACGGCGGCGCCGGGCCTGTGGTTCTGGTCGTGCCCTCGCTCATCAACCGCGCCTATGTCCTCGATCTGGCCGAGGGCCGCAGCCTCGTTCGTTTTCTCGCGTCCTCGGGCTTGCGTCCTCTGCTTGTCGATTGGGCGGCGCCTGGCGAGGGGGAGCGCGTGTTTTCGCTCGAGGATTACGTCGCGGGGCGCCTGGGGCGGGCGCTGGATGCGGCGCGCCGGGAAAATGGCGGCGCGCCGGTGCGCGTCATCGGCTATTGCATGGGTGGTTTGCTCGCCTTGGCGCTCGCCGTGCTGCGTCCCGAGGCCGTATCGGCGCTCGCCGTGCTGGCGACGCCGTGGGATTTCCACGCCGAGCGGCCCGCCCAGGCGCGCGCGCTGGCTGCGACCATGGCGCCGCTTTGGCCGGTATTCGAGGCGCTAGGCGAGGTGCCGCTCGATGTCTTGCAGACCTTGTTCGCGGGCCTCGATCCGCAATTGGCGCTGCGGAAATTTCTCGGCTTCGCCGGCCAGGCGCCGGGCTCGCGCGAGGCGGCGGCTTTCGTCGCGCTCGAGGATTGGGCGAACGACGGCGTGCCGCTTGCGGCACCCGTCGCGCGCGAATGTCTCGAAGGCTGGTACGGCGCCAACGACCCCGCCAAGGGGCGCTGGCACATGGCGGGCCGCGCCATTGTGCCCGCGGCACTTGCTTGTCCGGCTTTGGTCGTGGTGCCCGAACGTGACCGCATCGTGCCGCCCGCCGCGGCGCAGGCGCTGGCGGCGGCGCTGCCCCACGCGCGCGTGCTCAAGACCGCGCTCGGCCATGTCGGCATGGTGGTCGGCGGCCGCGCCGAGGCCGAAGTCTGGCGACCCCTCGCCGCCTGGCTGCTCGCGCCGTGCCGCGCGGAAGATGTTCAATATTCGGTCTAGCTCTTTGACATAGGCCTGGGACATAGGCCTCGGAGGGCGCGTCTTGCTTATTTTGCTGCGGTGCAGCATATAAATTGAAGGATTTCGTCGCTCAGTCCCACGCCGCTCAGCCCAAGGAGTCACCCATGACCGAGGTCGTCATCGTCTCCGCCGCGCGCACGCCCATCGGCAGCTTCAACGGTGCGCTGTCGAGCCTGGCGGCCCATGATCTGGGCAAGATCGCGATCAAGGCGGCGCTCGAGCGCGTGAGCATCGCGCCCGGCGAGGTGACCGAGGTCATCATGGGCCAGATTCTGAGCGCGGGCGAAGGCCAGAACCCGGCTCGCCAGGCGGCGATGGCGGCGGGCGTGCCGGCCGAGAAGACCGCCTACGGCATCAATCAGCTTTGCGGCTCGGGACTGCGTACGGTCGCGCTCGGCTATCAGGCGATCATGCTCGGCGATGCCGAGATCGTCGTGGCGGGTGGCCAGGAGAGCATGAGCCAAGCGCCCCACATCGCGCATCTGCGCAACGGTCAGAAGATGGGCGATCTCAATTTCGTCGATTCGATGATCAAAGATGGATTGTGGTGCGCCTTCAACGGCTATCACATGGGCAATACCGCCGAAAACGTCGCCCAGAAATGGCAGATCACGCGCGAGGAACAGGATGTCTTCGCCGCCGCCTCCCAGCAGAAGGCCGAGGCCGCGCAGAAGGCCGGGCGCTTCAAGGACGAAATCGCGCCCGTGACGATCTCGACGCGCAAGGGCGATGTCGTCGTCTCCGACGACGAATACCCGCGCCACGGCACGACCAAGGAAACCCTAGGCAAGCTGCGCCCGGCCTTCGTCAAGGACGGCTCGGTGACGGCTGGGAACGCCTCGGGCATCAATGACGGCGCGGCGGCCCTCGTCCTCATGTCCGCGGCGGAAGCGAAGAAGCGCGGTCTCAAGCCGCTCGCGCGCATCGTCTCTTGGGCGACGGCGGGCGTCGATCCGGCGATCATGGGCTCTGGCCCCATCCCCGCGAGCCGCGCCGCGCTGGCGAAGGCGGGTTGGAAGGTGGGAGATCTCGATCTCGTCGAGGCCAACGAGGCCTTCGCGGCCCAGGCATGCGCCGTCAACAAGGAGCTGCAACTCGACCCGGCCAAGGTCAACGTCAATGGCGGGGCGATCGCGCTTGGCCATCCCGTGGGCGCCTCGGGCGCGCGCGTGCTGGTCACGCTGCTGCACGAAATGCAGCGCCGCGATGCCAAGAAGGGCATGGCGACCCTGTGCATCGGCGGCGGAATGGGAATCGCGCTTTGCGTGGCTCGCGACTAGCGTAGAATACCGGCTGGACGGCGCGGGAATTGTCCCGGGCGGCCGGCATGGCGGGCGCGGGGGCAGACATGAGCCGGGTGGCGATCGTCACGGGGGGCACGCGCGGCATCGGTCGGGCGATCTCGGTCGGGCTCAAGAACGCGGGTTACAAGGTCGCCGCGAATTACTTCGGCAATGATGCGGCCGCCGAGGCGTTCACGGCCGAGACAGGGATCGCCGCTTACAAATTCGACGTCTCGAAATACGATCAGTGCGTGGCGGCCGTCGGGCGCGTCGCGGCGGAAATCGGTCCGGTCGATATCCTGGTGAACAATGCCGGGATCACCCGCGACGGCACCTTGCAGCGCATGACGCCCGAATCCTGGGCGGCGGTCATCGATACCAACCTCACCTCCTGCTTCAACATGAGCCGTTGCGTCATCGAATCGATGCGCGCGCGCCGGTTCGGGCGCATCGTCAATATCGGCTCGATCAACGGCCAGGCGGGCCAGTACGGCCAGGTCAATTACGCCGCCGCGAAATCGGGCATTCACGGCTTCACCAAGGCCCTGGCCCAGGAAGGCGCCGCCCAAGGGATCACGGTCAACGCCATCGCGCCGGGTTATGTCGATACCGACATGGTGCGCGCGGTGCCGCCGAACGTGCTCGAGAAAATCGTCGCGCGCATCCCCGTGGGCAGGCTCGGCAAGGCCGAGGACATCGCGCGCGGCGTATTGTTCCTCGTCGCCGACGAGGCGGATTTCGTCACCGGCTCGACGCTGTCCATCAATGGCGGCCAGCACATGTACTGACGGCGCGGACCCGCGCATTCGCGATTAACGGCTTGGACCTCCTAGCGGCCATTCCGGCCGATATCGGGTGCGCGGCGGCGTCCGGGCGATAATCCGCCGCGGCCGTCATGGCGCGATCGCCAGCGCCTCGCGGGTGTGAGCGTCAACGCTCGCATGGACCAACCGGGCAATGCCCGCGAACTTTTCCGTATAGCGCCCAGGCGCTTGTGGCCGGTCGGACGCGATCGCGAAGGTCAATGTCATGTGGCCGGGACCGACGCGCCAAATTGGCGATCAAATACCCGACCTCGCGCGATGTGCGGCGGGCCTAGCCCGGCCCCGGCTCCCAGCCGGTGGGAGCGAGTTCGAACCCGCCGAACTCGAACGCCGGTCCCACGGTGCAGCCGACGAGAGTCCAGGCGCCGAGACTTCGCGCCGCTTGCCATGTGCCCGAAGGCACGAGGATTTGCGGCCGCGCGCCCTCGGCGAAGGCAGCGCCGAGCACCAAATCCTCGCGGTCCGTGCCATCGGCCGATAGCGCGAGCGCGAGCGGCGCGCCGGCGTAATGGTGCCACAACTCGTCGGCATCGACCCGGTGCCATTGCGACCGCTCGCCCGCCGCGAGCAGGTAATAGATCGCCGTCATGGCGCCGCGCCCGCCCGCCTGCGGCACGTGGCGATAGGTTTCGCGAAAATGTCCGCCTTCGGGGTGCGGGGCGAGGTTCAGCAGCCGGACGACGTCCTCGGCGCGCATCAGCCCTTGGGCACCGTGGACGACATGGACGGGCGTGCGTTGAACGCCTCGAACCAGGCGGCGAGCTTGGGGCGGGATTTGCGCCATTCGTCCGAGGCGAAGCGAAAATCGAGATAGCCTAGCGCGCAGCCGACCGAGATTTGGGCGACCGTGATCGGCGAGGCCAGGGCTTCGACCTCGCGCTCCAAGGTATCGAGGCCCGAGGCGCACACGGCCGCCTGCTTGCCGAGGAAATCGGCCGATTGCACGTGCTGCGGGCGCAGAACTTCGCCGCGCCGCAGCACGGCCGCGTCCATGATGCCGTCGGCCAGCGCCTGGCCGATAAGCGCTTTCCAGCGCGCGGGGCCGGAGGCGGGAATGAGTTTCGGGCCGGGATTGAGCGCATCAAGATATTCGAGGATCACGGGCGAATCGTAGATCGCCGTGCCGTCGTCGGCGATGAGCGCGGGCACCTTGCCGAGTGGGTTTTGCTTGGCCAAATCCGAAGTCACTCCCGTGGTCGTCGCGACGAACTCGATGCGCGGATCCAGACCGGTTTCCTTGGCGAAGACCACGACCTTGCGCACATAGGGCGAGGTCGGTGAATAGCGCAGCTTCATCGGTGTTTCCTCCGGTCGTCGGTTGCGTCGGGGGCGGAGAATATCGCGGCCGAGCGGCGCCTGCTAGACTGGGCGACCGCCATGGATGTTCTCGATCTGCGCGATTTCTACGACGAGGGCCTGGGCCGGCTCGCGCGCACGCTGCTGCGCCGGCGCATCCGGCAAATCTGGCCCGATCTCAAGGGCGCGCGCGTGCTCGGTCTTGGCTATGCCACGCCCTATCTCTCGCCCGGCGAGGATGGCGCCGAGCGCACCATCGCCCTCATGCCGGCGGGGCAGGGCGTTTTGCACTGGCCCAGCGAGGGGCGAGGGCTTGCGGTGCTGGCGGGCGAGGATGAATTGCCGTTTCCCGATCTGTTCTTCGACCGAGTGCTGGTGGTGCACGCGCTCGAGTTCAGCCGTGATGTGCGCCCGGCCTTGCGCGAGATTTGGCGGGTGATGAGCGAACGCGGAAGGCTCTTGGTCGTCGCGCCTAACCGGCGCGGGATTTGGGCGCGTTTCGACCATACGCCCTTCGGTCAGGGTCATCCCTACACCGCGCGCCAGCTTTCGGCCTTGCTGCGCGACACGATGTTCGCGCCGCTGCGCGCGTGGGGTGCCTTGTACGTGCCGCCGGTGCGCTCGCGCCTGATCGCGAGCGCGGGCGTGGCATGGGAACGGATGTGCGAGCCATGGTTCGACGCCGTCGCCGGTGCCGTGGTGGTCGAGGCGGCAAAGCGCATCTATGCCGCCGAACCCGCCATGGGCGTGCGCGGCCGCCGCCGCGTTTTCGTCACCGAGTCCGGCGGCGCCGTGCGCCGCGGTTGAACCGGGCCTGCGGCGCGGTGCGTCGCGATTGAATCGGGCCTGCGGCGCGGTGCGTCGCGATTGAATCGAGCCCGCTGCCGTCAGCGCCGGGTCAGAAGGAAGATCGCCTGTTCGGCGAACAGATTGGTCAGGCTGCGTGGCACGTGATTTCCCATGGGTGCGCCCGTTTTGGTCAGGGGTGCGGCGCGCGCGATCGTGATGCCCATGGCGTTCGTCAATTCCTCGAAATCCTTGATCGTGCACGGATGAATGTTCGGGCTGCGATACCAGGGGTCGTCGAACAATTCGGTCACCGGCATCCGTCCGCGCGTCAGCAACAGCCAGCGCACGCGCCAATAGCCGAAATTGGGAAAGGACACGATGGCATAGCGCGCGATGCGCACGAGTTCGCCCAACACCCAGTGCGGATCGCGCGTGTTCTGGAGCGTGCGGGACAGGATGGCATAATCGAAGGCGCCGCTGGGGTAGTCGTCGAGATCTTCGTCCGCGTCGCCGTGGATGACCGACAGGCCATGGGTCACGCAGGCGTTCACGCCTTCCTGGCGAATCTCGATGCCGCGTCCGTCCACGCCCTTGGCGTGCACGAGATAATCGAGCAACGCCCCGTCGCCGCAGCCGATGTCCAGCACTCGGCTTTGCGGCTCGACCATGTCGGCGATGAGTTGCAGATCGGCGCGCATGGGCGCGCGCGCCGCATCGGGGCCGGGCGTGCTCATGGCCGTTTCAGGCCCCGATGCTCGGCGCAGCCGTCGAGAAAGCCGTTCAGGGTCTTGAAGAACTCGGCTTCGTCGAGCAGGAAGGCGTCGTGGCCCTTGTCGCTCTTGATTTCGACGAAGCTGACATTGGCGGCGACCGCGTTCAGCGCGCGCACGATGGTGCGGCTTTCCGAGGTCGGGAATAGCCAGTCGGAGGTGAACGAGATCACGCAAAACCGCGTCTTCGAGCCCTTGAACGCGTTGGCGAGCACGCCGTCGTGTTCGGATACCAGGTCGAAATAATCCCTCGCGCGCGTGATGTAGAGATACGAATTGGCGTCGAAGCGCTCGACGAAGGTCGAGCCTTGGTGGCGCAGATAGCTCTCGACCTCGAAATCGGCCTCGAAGCCATAGGACAATTTCTCCCGGTCCTGGAGGTTGCGCCCGAACTTGCGGTGCAACGCCGCCTCGGACAAATAGGTGACGTGCGCGGCCATGCGCGCGACCGCGAGACCCCGGTGCGGAATCTTGTCGTGCGATTGGTAGTCGCCCTCGCACCAATCCGGATCGGCCATGATTGCCTGGCGGCCGACCTCGTGGAACGCGATGTTCTGCGCCGAGTGCCGCGCCGCGCCCGCGATGGGCACGACGGAGAAGACGCGATCGGGATAGCTCGCGGCCCATTGCAGGGCTTGCATGGCGCCCATCGAGCCGCCGGTCACGCAAAACAGCTGATCGATGCCGAGATGGTCGATCAACAGTTTCTGTGCGCGCACGATGTCGGCGACCGTGATGACCGGGAAGGACAGTCCCCAGGGCTTGCCGGTCGCCGGATTGACGTCCTTCGGTCCGGTGGTGCCCATGCAACCGCCGAGGACATTGGCGCAGATGACGAAATAGCGCTCGGTGTCGATCGGCTTGCCCGGGCCCACCATGTGTTCCCACCAGCCGGGCTTGCCCGTCACCGGATGGGTGCCCATGAGGTATTGGTCGCCGGTCAGCGCGTGGCAGGCCAGCACCGCGTTGGTCTTGTCGGCGTTCAGCGCGCCGTAGGTCTGGTAAGCGATGGTGAAGGGGCCAAGCGTTGCGCCGCAATCGAGCACCATGGGTGCCGCGCGGCCGAATTCGACGCGGCAACCCGGAAGCTCGGCGGGCCAGGAAACCCGCGGCAGGCCGGACGGAGCGACGTTCATTGCGGGTGCGGTAACCTCGCGTGACGGCGGGATTTCGGTTCGCGCAATTGCTAGGGTCGCCCCCCCTGTAAGTCAATGTTTACTTTGGATTTGTCCGTGAGTTTGCTTTGCAATTATCCGTGGCAGGGCCTAGTAGTAGTTGGCCCGATTGGCCGTTTTCCGCACTTTCGATGACAAATCAACCAACATCCCTCGACGCTTTGCGCCGGGAAATCGACCGTCTCGACGACGCGTTGCACGATTTGATCGTGAAGCGGGCGGAGATCGTCGCCGGCATCCGTGCTGCCAAGGCCGGCAGCCTGGCTCTGCGCCCAGCGCGCGAGGCGGAGGTTCTGCGCCGCCTGCTCGCCCGCCACACCGGCGACTTCCCGCGCGCCTCGCTGGTGCGCGTCTGGCGCGAGATCATGGGCGCCATGGTGCGCCTGCAAGGGCCGTTTTCGGTGGCGGCATTGGCGGACGGCGCGTGCGCGGCGCTGGCGCGCGAAGAATACGGCGCGTCCACGGCGGTGGCCGAATGGCCGCGCGCGCGCGATGTCTTGGCCGCGATGCGCCAAGGCGCGGCCTCGATCGCGGTTCTACCCGTTCCACATCCGAGCGAAGTCGATCCTTGGTGGCCGAAATTGCTCGATGACGGCGAATTTCACATCGTCGCGGGTCTGCCCTTCGCGTCCCATCCGGGCGCCGGCACGGGTGCGCCCAAGGCCCTAGCCGTGGCGCGCCTTGCGCCCGCACCCTCGGGCGAGGACAGGACATGGATCGGGGTTCGCGGTGCTCGCGCCGCCGATGCCGAGCGGCTCAGGGTGGTATTCGGGAATAGTGGAATCGCGGTTCGCGCGGCCGTGATGGCCAAGGACGGCGCGGCGTTCGAGGTCGAGGGCTTCATCGAGTCCTCGGACGCGCGCTTGTCCGGGATTGCCGCCGCCGTTCCCGGCGCGACGGCGCGCGTGCTCGGCGCCTATGCCGTGCCGCTCGACGACGCGCGTCTGGCGGGCTGAGTAAAACGCCATGGCCGATCCCAAGCCGCGCCCCAATATTTTGGCCATCTCCGCCTATGTGCCGGGCAAGTCGAAGCTCGATGCGGGCGCGACCGCGCGCGCGATCAAGTTATCGGCCAATGAGGGCGCGCTCGGCGCGAGCCCAAAGGCCGTCGCCGCTTACCGGGCGGCGGCCGAGGACATTTGGCGCTATCCCGATGGCGCCTCGAGCGAATTGCGCGCCGCCATCGGCGCGCGGTTCGCGCTCGCCCCCGAGCGCATCGTGTGCGGCTGCGGCTCGGGCGACGTGCTGCACCTGCTGGCCCAGGCCTATGCGGGTCCGGGCGACGAGATCATCCATACCGCACACGGATTTCTCTTGTATCCCATCGCCGCGCGCGCGGCCGACGCCGTGCCGGTCGCCGCGGCCGAGCGCGCGCGCACCGCCTCGGTCGATGAGATTCTCGCCCGCGTCTCGCCGCGCACGAAGATCGTGTTCCTGGCCAATCCCAATAACCCGACCGGAACCTATGTGCCGGAGGCGGAGCTCGTTCGCCTGCGCGCGGGCCTCGCGGACGACATCTTGCTGGTGATCGACGCGGCCTATTGCGAGTACGCGCGCGCGCGGGACTATTCGGCGGGACATGATCTGGTCGAGGCCGGCGGCAATACCGTGGTCTCGCGCACCTTCTCGAAATTCTTCGGCCTCGCGGGCTTGCGTCTCGGCTGGGTGCACTGCCCGCCTGCCATCGTTGACGTGTTGAATCGGATCCGCGGGCCCTTCAACGTGGCCTTGCCCACCCAATTGGCGGCGGTTGCGGCGCTCGGGGATCGGGAATTTCAGGACGCGGTCAGAGCGAACAACGACAAAGTTCTGCCGTGGCTCAGCTCCGAGCTTTCCGCGCTCGGCCTCGACGTCACGCCGAGCCAGGCCAATTTCATCCTGGTGAATTTCCCGGCGGGTGCCGCGCGCGGGGCGACGGCCGCGAACGCGCATCTCGACGCCTGCGGCATCATCGTGCGCGCGGTCGGCGCCTACGGCCTGCCCGATTCCTTGCGCATCACCATCGGCACCGAGGCCGAGATGCGCCGCGTGCGCGACGCGTTCGCCGAGTTCATGAGGTAATCGCCATGGCGAAGACTCCCCCCCGCTCCAAGGCCGCCAAGACGGCGAAAACGAAATCGGGGCCTGCCAAGTCGGCGCCCCCGCTGTTCGGTAGGATGGCGCTCATCGGCATCGGCCTTATCGGCTCTTCCCTCGCGCGCGCGGCGCGCCTGCACGGTCTTGCGGGCGAAATCACTGGCTGCGCCCGCTCCGCGGCGACACGCAAGACCGCGCTGCGCCTAGGTCTGGTCGATCGCATGTACCAAGACCCGGCCGAGGCCGTGAAGGGCGCGGACCTTGTCGTGCTGTGCTCGCCGCTTGGCACCTATGCCGATATCGCGGCGCGCATGGGGCCCGCGCTGAAGAATGGCGCGATCGTCAGCG
This sequence comes from Alphaproteobacteria bacterium, assembly GCA_046153685.1. GTDB lineage: Bacteria > Pseudomonadota > Alphaproteobacteria > CADEGL01 > CADEGL01 > CAMAPP01. Next base: position 5,937 of record JBJXGH010000070.1, on the reverse strand, counting down.
ATGTGGGTTCGGCCAAGCAATGCGTGATTCGCGATGTCGGGCCGCATCTGCCCGATGGCGTGCATCTCGTCCCCGGCCACCCCGTCGCCGGCACCGAACATTCGGGGCCGGAGGCAGGCTTTGCCGAATTGTTCCAGGGCCGCTGGTGCATCCTCACGCCCACGGCCGAGGTGCCGGCGGCGGCGACCAAGCGCGTGGCGGCGCTGTGGCGCGGCTGCGGCATGCAGATCGCGGTCATGGACCCCCAGCATCACGACGTCGTTCTGGCGATCACCTCGCACGTGCCGCACGTCATTGCCTATACCATCGTCGGCACCGCCACGCGTCTTGGAAACGAGGTGCGTGGCGAGATCTTCAAGTATTCCGCCGGTGGCTTTCGCGACTTTACGCGCATCGCCGCGTCCGACCCGGTGATGTGGCGCGACATCCTGCTGAACAATCGCGAGCCCGTACTCGAGATGCTCCAGCGCTTCACCGAGGACATGGCGCAGCTCCAGCGCGCGATCCGCTGGGGCGAGGGCGAGTTCCTGCACGATCTGTTCGCGCGCACGCGCGCGATCCGGCGCGGTGTGATCGCGGCCGGTCAGGCGGGCGCGCTCATTCCCAACGCACCCGCGGCAGCGCCATCAGGATCGCGGGGCCGATCGAAATCTCGCCATCCTGCACGCTCAAGGGAATTGTTGCCCGCGAGGCGCCGTCGGGGCCCGGCTGCGAAATAAGGTTGAGCAGAATTTTGATCGTCGCGGCGGCCGTCGGGCGTACCAGTTCCGCCTCGACCAGGGCATCGAACGCCTGGGCATAGCCCGAAAAGCGCACCGAGAACGCGCCCATGGGTTGAAGCGCGCGGTCGAGCGCCGCGCTGCCGTCGCCTTCGAGGGACAGCTCCGACCAGACGAGGGCGGCGCTGCGCACTTCGACCGTGCCGCCTTGGACGCGCCAGTCCTCGAGCGCGACCTTGAGCGGGCCGGGCGGGATGCGGCCCATGAGCGCGAGATCGGCTTGGATCTTTCCGATATTGCCGCCGAGCGGCGCCTCGATGCCGTCGGGCAAGCCGAGCTGGTCGATGCTGAAGGACAGCTCCATCGTGGGCGCGCCGCCCCCGCCTTGGGGGGGCAGGCGGAACTCGAAATCGAGACCCGTGATCTGCACGCGCTCGGGGCGGTTGGCAATGCCGATTTCCGCCTCGCGCAACGACGCGGTCACGCTCTCGAAGTCCCAATCGGCGCCGAGCTGAATGGTGCCGTCGATCCACCCGGCATCGAGCAGATAGCTCACGCGCGTGCCTCGCCGAACCAGCGCCAGGCTGTGCGCGCCCGGCGCGATCACGCCCAGGCGATGGGGCGACCACGGCGAGATCTGGATCAAGACCGCGCTGGCGCGCCACAGCCAGTCTTCGCCGCCTTCGCCCGCGCCGTATTCCGGATCGGCGAGTTCGAGGCGAAGTTGGAACGGAAATCCCGCGACGGTGAACGCCGAGTATTGGGCGTGATAGCCCTGGGCGCGCTTGGCCTCGATCCATCCGAGCGCCGCCTGACGCGCCTGGGCGGCGGCGAGAAACCACGCGCCCGTCCACAGCGCGCCCGCGCCGAGGAGGGCGGCAAGGACGAGAAGGATTCGACGGCGGGTCATGGGGCTTGTTCGTCGTTTGTTGCGCCGACACGGCGGCGGTTCGCGGCGCCCGGGCGGGGGGCCGAGCTTACCGTTCGGCCGTGTTTATAGGCCCACCGCGTGTATAGGGCCAACCAGAGTATTGGATCGTCGGGCGTAACGGGCTGGAACGTTTATCGGCTCTTGTGGCTTGTGGGACCGCGGCATTCACGTGGCGCGGCACGGCCTGAACGCTTCGGCCTTGCGAAACGCGCCGTATCGCGGCATATCGGCGCGTCATGACCGCCCCGCGCGCGACGACGACCGGCGATTTCTGGGTATTCGGCTACGGCTCGCTGATGTGGGACCCGGGTTTTCGCCACATGCGTGCCCTGCCGGCGCGCCTCGACGGCTATCACCGCGCCTTCTGCATCTATTCGCACCGCTATCGCGGCACCGAGGTGCGTCCCGGTCTCGTGCTTGGCCTGAGACCGGGCGGGGTATGCCAGGGCCGCGCCTTTCTCGTGGCGGCGCCCGACCGCTCCGAGGTTCTGGCCTATCTCGAAGACCGTGAGATGACGAGTTACGTGTACCGGCAAATGGCGCTGCCGGTGGACATCGGGGGCAAATGCGAGCACGCGACCACCTATGTCGCCGACGACAGCCATCCGCAATATGCCTGCGATCTCTCGCCTTCGGATGCCGCGCGCCTTATCGCGGAGAGCGCGGGCGAGCGCGGCCCCAATGTCGATTATCTCGAGAACACCCTTGCCCATCTCGACGAGATGGGGGTCGAGGAGCCGGAGCTGTTCGAGCTTCGGGCACTGGTGCGCGCGATGGTGCGCTAGGCGCGCGGCTTAAAGCCCGCGCTCAGGCGCATTTGGAATAGCCGCACGACGTGCAGACATCGCAATTCTCCTGGCGCAGCATCGCGCGCTCGCCGCAGCGCGGGCAGCCGCGCAATTCATGGCGCGTGCCATCCTCAAGGCCAACCACGCGCTTGTCCGCGACCGCGATGACCGGCGCGTTCGCCGATGGCAGGAAGCCGATCTCGATCATGTGGCGCTCGATCACCTCGCCGATGGCGGCGAGCAGGGAGGGGATGTAGCGCCCCTCCACCCACGAGCCGCCGCGCGGGTCGAACACCGCCTTCAACTCATCGACCACGAAGGACACGTCGCCGCCGCGCCGGAACACGGCGCTGATCATGCGCGTGAGGCCGACCGTCCAGGCGTAGTGCTCCATGTTCTTGGAATTGATGAAGACCTCGAAGGGCCGGCGGCGGCCGTCCTGCACGATGTCGTTGAGCGTGATGTAGATGGCATGATCCGATTCCGGCCAGCGGATCTTGTAGGTGCTGCCGGGCAGGGCCTCGGGGCGGTCGAGGGGCTGGGTCATGTACACGACGCTGCTGGCTTCGTTGCCGTCGCGCCCTTGGGCCTGGGGTCTTTCGAGCGGCAATTCCTCCTGCTTGGGTTTCGGCACGGCCTTGGCCTTGACCGACAGCACCGAGCCCGTCACGTCGTTCGGCCGGTAGGTGGTGCAGCCCTTGCAGCCCAATTCATAGGCCGAGAGATAGACGTCCTTGAACTGGTCGAAGGCGATCTCGGCCGGGCAATTGATGGTCTTCGATATCGAGCTGTCGATGTAATCCTGCACGGCGGCTTGCATGACCAGGTGATCGCGCGGGGCGAGAACCTGGGCGTCGACGAAATATTCGGGCAGCTTGCCGTCGCCGTGCAGGCGGCGGTAGAGGCGATAGGCGTAGTCGCTGATTTCCTCCTCGCGCCGGCTGCCGTCGGGCATCAGGACATTGCGTGAGTACGCATAGCTGAACACAGGCTCGATACCCGAGGAAATATTGTCGGCGAACAGCGAGATCGTGCCCGTGGGCGCGATCGAGGTCAGAAGGGCGTTGCGAATGCCGTGCCGGGCGATGGCCTCGCGCACGTCCGCGTCGAGGCCGCACACGGTCTCGCCCGCGAGAAAGCCCTTCGCGTCGTACAGCGCGAACGCGCCTTTTTCGCGCGCGAGCTCGACCGAGGCCAGATAGGCGTGGCGGCGCACGGCGGCGAGCCAGGTGCGCGTCAGCGCGATCGCGCGCTCGTCGCCGTAGCGCGCGCGGCACATGATGAGCGCGTCCGCGAGGCCCGTGACGCCCAGGCCGATGCGCCGCTTGGTGCGCGCCTCGGTTTCCTGCGCCTTGAGCGGGAAGTTCGAGACGTCGATGGTGTTGTCCATCATGCGCACGGCAAGCGGCACGAGGCGTGCGAGCTCGGCCATGTCCATGCGCGCGCCGTCCTCGAATGGCTCGCGCACCAAGGCCGCGAGATTGATCGAGCCGAGCAAGCACGCGCCGTACGGCGGCAGGGGTTGCTCGCCGCACGGATTGGTCGCGAAGATGGTTTCGCAATAGGCGAGATTGTTGCGCGCGTTGACGCGGTCGATGAAAATCACGCCCGGCTCGGCAAAGGCATGGGTCGCGCGCATGATCTGGTCCCACAGCGCGCGCGCCTGGACGACCTTGAACACCGTGCCGCCGAAGACGAGCTGCCAGGGCGCGTCTTCCTTGACCGCCTGCATGAACGCATCGCTGACCAGCACCGAGAGATTGAACATGCGCAGCCGGCCGGGCTCGCGCTTGGCCTCGACGAAGGCCTCGATATCGGGATGGTCGCAGCGCAAGGTCGCCATCATCGCGCCGCGGCGATAGCCGGCGCTCATGATCGTGCGGCACATGGCGTCCCAAACGTCCATGAAGGACAAGGGGCCCGAGGCGTCGGCGCCGACACGCTTCACCGGCGCGCCCTTGGGCCGCAGTGGCGAGAAGTCGTAGCCGATGCCCCCGCCCTGCTGCATCGTGAGCGCGGCTTCCTTGAGGTGCTCGAAGATGCCGCCCATGTCGTCCGGGATCGTGCCCATGACGAAGCAGTTGAACAGTGTCACCTGGCGCTTCGAGCCAGCGCCCGCGACGATGCGGCCCGCCGGCAGGAAACGGAAATCCTCGAGCGCGCAGTAAAATCGCTCCGCCCAGGACGAAGCGTCCGCCTCCGGCGCGGCGAGGGCCGTGGCGATGCGCCGCCAGCTATCCTCGATGGTCTTGTCGAGAGCGGTGCCGTCGGCGGATTTCAGCCGGTACTTCATGTCCCAGATCTGTTGGGAGATTCCGGATACACGCGCCATGAGCCAAATCCCGCGATCGATTGGGTCCGACATCGAATGAGGTCCGAGCGTCGAACCGGGCCGCCAAACCGATCACCGGTCCGGCCGGGCACCGTGCCTTAAAGCCATGATTTAACCCGAATTCCCAGGAATCCCAGGTTCGGAGACGCAAAGTCTAGGCGGCGTATGGGGTGCGGTCAATGTTCTTGTTATGTACCCATTCTCCATATCTGCGCATGATCCCGTGCCCGCATTTAAGCCCGCATATAGGGGTGTCCGATCCAGGCCCCGCCCCGATCCAGGACCCCCCGATCTAGGCCCGGTAGCGGCAGATCCCGTCGATATAGGTTGCGAGTACGCGGACATGGCGGATCTCGTCGGGATCGACGGTGAAGAAATCGCGGTCGAGGACGGCGAAATCGGCGACCATGCCCGGCACGAGCGCGCCCTTGATGTGCTCCTCGCGTCCCGACCAGGCACCGAGAGTGGTATAGGCGCGCAAGGCCTCAACGGGCGTCACCGCCTCGCGGGCGTCGAGCGAGGCGCCGCTCCGGGTCTTGCGCGTGACCATCGACCACATGGCGAGGAAGGGGTTGAACGGGCACACGGCCGCGTCCGAGTGGCCCGGCGCCTTCACGCCGCGATCAATGAGGGTGCGGTGGGGCCACATATGGCGCATCGCCCCCTGGCCGCGATTGGCGATATAGGCGTCGCCCAATTCATACATGAATCCGGTCGCCGAGGAATCGACCGCGCCGAGCGCGATCATGCGTTCGAGAATCGGCTGGGTGACGTAGCAACAATGTTCGACGCGCATGCGGTGATCGGCGACCGGATGGGCCTCGATCGCGGCCTCGATGGCGTCGAGAGCGAAATCGATGCCCCGATCGCCCACGCCCTCGATGCACACCATGAGCCCCGCCCGGTGCGCGGCGATGGCAAGCGCCTTCATCTCGCGGGCCTCGTACAGCAACATGCCGCGATTGCCTGCGTGCTCGCCCAGCGCGGGAGTGCCGATATAGGGTTCGTAATAGGCGGCGGTGCGCCCGCTGGTGCTGCAATCGGGGCACCATTCGACGCCGATCACGCGCAGCCAGTCATCGCCAAATCCCGTGCGCACGCCCGCCTTGATATAGGCCTCGACCAGGCCCGGTTCGCGCCCGCTCGCGATGATGCCGATGCGCAGCG
>JBJXGH010000067.1:0-8040 GCA_046153685.1 Alphaproteobacteria bacterium | reverse complement strand
CCTCGATTTCGAGGCGCGCGACGATTACGGCGTGGTCAAGTGCGAGCTCGTGCTGCGCCGAGCGGGCGCGGACGATGGCGAAACCATCGCCGTGCCGCTGCCCATTCACGGCGCGCGCGCCAGCGTGCGCGACAGCGCCTATCTCGACCTGACACCGCACCCCTGGGCGGGTTTGCAGGTCGTGGGGCAAATGACGGCGACCGACGCCATCGGCCAGACGGGTGCGTCCGCCAAGCGGACTTTCATCCTGCCCGAGCGCAAATTCTCCAACCCCATCGCCCGCGCGATCATCGAGCAGCGCAAGCGCCTGGTGCTCTCGCCCAAGGAGCGCGATTCGGTCGCCGCGACACTCGACGCCATCGCCCAGCGCGCGGCCGAACGCGCGAAGGATAGCGTTCTGGTCCTGGGATTGTCGGCCGCGCGCGGACGATTGATCTACGATCGGGCGCCCACGGCGCGCGACGAAGTCGTGAACTTGCTGTGGGATTTGGCTCTGCGCGCGGAGGACGGCGATCTGTCGCTGTCGGCGCGCGATCTGCGCGCGCTCGAGGAGAAGCTCATGGAAGCGCTCGAGCGCGGCGCGAATGACGAGGAACTCGACCGCTTGTTCGCCGAACTGCGTCAGGCGCTTGAGCGCCACATGCAGGCTTTGACGGAGCAGCTCGAACAGCGCCTCAAATCCGGCGAACGCGTCGAGCGCGTCAACCGAGACGATTTGTCGATCGGTGCGCAGGACCTCCAGAAGCTCATCGACGAGGCCCGCCAGCTCATGCGCGCGGGTGCGCGCGATCTTGCCCGCCAACTATTGTCGCAGCTGCGCAACGCGCTCGAGAACATGCGTGCGGGCGTCGCCGAGCAAGGCAAGCCGCAAAACTCCGTCGGCGCGCAAATGATGCGCGAGCTGCGCGATATCACCGAGCGCCAGCAATCGCTCATGGATCAGATGTTCCGCCAGTTCCAAGAGGGCCGGCGGCCCGGCCAGAGCCGCCAGGGCGCGGCGCCGTCCGGCCCCGCAAACCCCGAGAACCAAGCCGCGGCCGAGAACCAGGATCAGATCCGCCAAGCCCTCGACAATCTCCTGAAGCGTTTTCAAGGGCTGGTCGGCCAATCGCCCGGCGCCTTGGGCGAGGCCGATCGCGCCATGCGCGAGGCCATCGAAGCCTTCGGCGGCAACCAGACCGCGCGCGGCGTCGAACAGCAGGGCCAAGCGCTCGAGGCCTTGCGCCAGGGCGGCCGTGCGATGGCGCAGCAATTGCTTGAACGATTCTCAGCCAGCGGCGATGGCGCGGGCGACAGCCGCCAGCGCGGCCAGGGGCGCGACGGCTCCGGCCGGCCCACCGGCGGCGGCTTCGGCGCCGCGCTCGAGGACATCAACATTCCCGACGAAAGCGAATTGCGGCGCGCGCGCGAAATCCTCGACGAATTACGCAAGCGCGCGGGCGACCGGTCCCGCCCGCCCGTCGAGCGGCAATATCTCGACCGGCTATTGCCGCGATTCTAGACGCCGCCGATTTAGAACCCGGGTATTCGCTCAGCCCTCGGGGATTCGTCTGGCTGAGGGTATTAGGCGGGCGAGCGCGCGGGTTCGAGGATGCGCGCGACCGCGGCCACGATATCGTCGAGGGTGAAGGGCTTGGTGAGCACGGCGTGGCTCAACACTTCGATATTATGGGCGCGCTGGCGCTCATGGGCGTAGCCGGTCATCAGCATCACCGGGAGTTCCGGCCATTCCTTCGCCACCTTGAGCGCAAGCGCGATGCCGTCCAAGCCGGGCATCACGATATCGCTGATCAAGAGATCGAAGCTGCGTTCGGCCAGGACGTCGAGCGCGCCTAGCCCATCCTCGACCGCCTCGACCTCGTAACCTACATGGACCAGCGCCCGCGAGACGAATTGCCGCACGGCTGGATCATCTTCGGCCACGAGAATGCGCGCCGGTATCCCCGCAGGCATGGCTTTTCCTTTCGACGGCGCCGCCAGCGCGGCGCAATTCGTCCTCGACCCTCCATAAAGCCGAAATCGGGTTAATTCCGGGTTAACGCCCGGCGTCAGGGTTTGGCAACATCGACCGCGAAGGTGATCGCAAGGCCGACCGCGTTGCCGGGAGGGTTTTCCGCGCGGGTTTCAAACCCGGCCGTTTCCCCCGCCACAAGGCTGCGCTTGGGCGGATCGAATAGCCATTGATGCAGGGCCTTGCCCTTGGCGTCGCGCAATTCCGCCTTGAGCATGGGCACCTCACGCTCGGAACCGGCGGTATTGCGCACCACGCCGGTGACGATGAGGACGGGGGTGCTGCCGTCTTCGCTCGGCGCGGTTTTGACCTCGAGAATGGCAAGACCCTCGCCGGGCGCTGGCGGCGCCAAACCCAAGACGCCGTAGGCACGTTTGGTCGCAGGCCAAGAAGCCATGACCGCCGCGCGCGCGACGAACAGCGAGCCGAAAACGATTGCCAGGAACAACCCGAGCGCCGCCCAGCCGAGCACGGCGCGGTTGCGGGGCGGACGGGCCGGGCGCATGGGGCGCGCCGGGCCTGGGCCGCGCCGGAACGCGCGAAACTCGGGCGCATCGTGTTCGTCCCCCGTCGAAGGGGCCCGGGGCATCCGCTCTTCGGGCGGCGGCAGGGCCCGTTGCGCACCCTCTTCCAGGGCGGGATGCTTGTCCGCCGAGTCCTCGCCAGGGCCCTGGAACCATTCGTGACGGCAGCGCGAACAGCGCACCTGACGGCCTTCCGGACCAAGCCGCGCGGCGTCGAGCTGGAATTGCGTGGTGCAGTTGGGACAGACGATGATCATGAAACCATCCAAGGGAGCGGCGCGACTCTAGGCAGCGCCCACGCGCAACTCAAGCGGGCATGCCCGCCCATCTCGAAGAGTTTTTGCGCCGCGTTTTCTGGTACCCTTCCCGACCCATGGAGCCCGGCGAGCCACCCATCCTCCGCTTCGAGAACGTCGGCATGCGCTACGGCATGGGTCCGGAAGTGATTTCCGACGTGTCTTTCGAATTGAAGCGCGGCTCTTTCCATTTCGTCATGGGCGAAAGCGGCGCGGGCAAATCAACCCTGCTGAAGCTCATGTATCTGGCGCACCGGCCGACCCGGGGCATCGTCAGCGTGTTCGGCCACGATATGTCGCGCACCCCAAGGCGCGCCTTGCCGCCGCTGCGCCGGCGGATCGGCGTCGTGTTCCAGGACTTCCGCCTGCTCGACCACCTGAGCGCGCTGGAAAATGTCGCCTTGCCGCTGCGCGTGGCAGGGTCCAAGAGCGAGCAATCGCGCGGCCATGTGACCGAGCTCATGAACTGGGTCGGTCTCGCCGAACGCATGAACCAACCGCCGAACACCTTGTCGGGCGGCGAACAGCAGCGCGTCGCCATCGCCCGCGCGGTCATCAACCGGCCAAGCCTGCTCCTTGCCGACGAGCCGACCGGCAACGTGGACGACCGGATGGCGCTGCGCCTGCTCTATCTGTTCGAGGAATTGAACAAGCTCGGCACGACGATCGTGATCGCGACGCACAACGAGGGCTTGGTCGCGCGCTTTGGTCATCCACGGCTCATGATCCGCGGCGGCATGGTGGAAATCGTGCCCGGTGGCGCGGGCGGGACGGGCTGAGATGCGCATGGACGTGCCCCTTGCCGACGACCATGCCAGCCGGTTCTTGCCTTGGCTGGTGGCATTGCTCGTCTATCTGGCGGGCCTGGCGCTCGCATCCACCCTGGCGCTGCAGGGCGCGGTCGAGCGCTGGGATCGCGAGTTGGTCGGCACGTTGACGGTTCAGGTTGGCGGCCCCGGAGGCGAGACGCTCAAGCCGGGCGAACTCGACCAACAAGCCGCGCGCGTCGCCGAGATTCTCGGCCGCACACCCGGCATCGCCTCGGCGCGCGTGCTCAGCTCCGAGGAAATCGGCGCCCTGCTTGCGCCCTGGCTCGGCGAGGGCGCGAATCTCAAGGAACTGCCCCTGCCGCGCCTGATCGATGTAGCGCTGGCGCCGGGCGCGCGCATCGACGTCCAGCAATTGACCAAGGAATTGTCCGCGGTCGCTTTGGGCGTGAACGTCGCCGACCATCGGCTGTGGCTTGCCAACCTCACGCGCCTTGCGCGCTCGATCGAGGCGATCTCCCTCGGCGTCATCGTCTTCATCGGCTTCGTCGGCGTGACGGGCGTCGTGTTCGTGGCGCGCACGGGCTTGGCATTACACCGCGATACCATCGAGGTCCTGCATCTCATCGGCGCCCGCGACGGCTATATTGCGCGCCAGTTCGAGCGCCACGCCATGATGCTCAGCCTCAAAGGCGGAGTTCCGGCGATAGCGCTCGCGGCCGCCACCGTGGCCGCGCTCGACCGCGCCGGGCGCGCGCTCGGTCCCACCCTTCTACCCGCCCTCTCGCTCCAATGGCGCCAATGGCTCGCCCTATTGGCCGTGCCGCTGGTTGCAACGGTTATCGCGATGATCACCGCGCGCATCGCGGTCCTGCGCAGCCTCGCCCGGGCTCCGTGACGCGGCGCACGCGCGCCCTCGCCTTCGTTCTCGCCGCGCCGACTGTTCTGGCCGGGCTGTGGATGTGGGGCCTCGCGCGCTACGCCGACGCCATCCCGCGCCCAGGCGCCGATGACGGACGCGAGACCGATGCCATCGTCGTGCTCACCGGCGGCAGCGTCCGGCTCGAGGCGGGCGCGGCCCTGCTGACCCAGGGCCGAGCGAAAAAATTATTCGTCACGGGCGTACCCGCGGGCGTCGAGGCCGGGCGGCTCTTGCCCGGATTTTCCACCGAGTTACTCGCGTGTTGCGTGGTTCTGGGGCGATACGCCGATTCGACTGCCGGAAATGCGCGCGAAACTGCGGCCTGGATGGCCGGTGAATCCTACCGCTCGTTGCGCTTGGTTACCGGCAGCTATCACATGCCCCGCAGCCTCGATGAGTTTCGCGCCACGATGCCAAGCGTGGAGATCATGCCCCATCCGGTGTTCCCCGGGCACGTAAAGCAAGACGGCTGGTGGCGCTGGCCGGGCACGGCCAGTCTGATCGCCTCGGAATATTCGAAATACCTTGCCAGCGTCGCGCTTCGCCGCCTGGGCGCCGGGCCGTCGCCTTGATCCTCGCCTTGCGCTCGACGATCTTCAATCTGCTGTTCTTCGGCGGCACGGTCGTCCTCTGCCTTGCGCTGTGGCCCGCCCTCCTGCTGCGCGGGCCCCATCTCGCGGCGCTTGGCCGGCTATGGGCGCGCTATGCGCTCTGGGTTCTGCGTCTCGCAATTGGGCTGCGCCACGAAGTGCGCGGGGGCGAAAACCGCATCCCCGGCGCGGCGATTTACGCCGCCAAACACCAATCGGCATGGGAGACGATCGCGTTCTTCCTGTTGCTGGATGGGCCGGTTTTCGTGCTCAAGGCCGAGCTTTTGTTCATCCCCATCATCGGCTGGTACCTGCGGCGAGCGGGCATGATCGCGGTCAAACGCTCGGGCGGCGCCTCGACATTGCGCGCGATGCTGGCGGGCGCGGAACTCAGCGCCCAGGAGGGCCGACCGATCGTAATTTTCCCCGAGGGCACGCGCACCGCCCCGGGCGCGAGCCGCCCCTATCATCCCGGCATCGCCGCGCTTTATGCGCGCCTCGGCCTGAAGGTGGTGCCGGTCGCGCTCAATTCCGGGCTGTTCTGGCCCCGGCGCGGCTTTCGCAAGCAGCCCGGGACCATCGTCATCGAGTTTCTCGAGCCGATCGCGCCCGGCCTTGAGCGCGAGGCTTTTTCTTCGACGCTGCGGGCGCGGATCGAGGGCGCGTGCGCGCGGCTATCCGCGGGCGGGCGCGCCTGAGCGCGGGGCGCGCGAGATAAAGCTCGCGCCGGTCATCGGTCAGAACCTCGCAGCCCTTCTTGGTGATGAGGATGGTTTCGCTGTAACCGGCGGCGAAGCGCCGCGGCACGCGAAAACAAATCGGCAGGTGGAAGACCATGCCTGGCTCAAGCACGGTTTCGCTCTTCAGAACGAAGAACGCCGAGGGCTCGACCCAGGACGGCGGAAATTGCCCGCCGACCGAGTAGCCGTAGCAGCCGTAATGGAAGGCCACGTCCTTGACCTTGTCATAGGCCTTCAATGCCTCGACCGTCACGTCGTGGCCGGTGCGCCCGGGCTTGGCGGCGGCGATCACCCGATCGGCGGCCTCGCGCGCGGCGTCCGACACCCGGAGGAATTCCTCGGTTGGCGCGCCGACATAGCCGGTGCGGATCATGGGCGAGGTATAGCGGTGATAGGCGGCGCCGAATTCAAGCATCACCGAATCGCCCTGTCGGAGCTTTCGGCGGAAAAAATGCATGTGATTGTAGGCGTGGCGATGGCCCGAGGCGACGATGGGCTGGATGGACATGAACTCGCCGCCCGCGCGCACCATCGCCGAATACGCGGCGGCGGCGATGTCATTCTCGCTTGCGCCCGCGCGCAGCTCCGCGCGCCCCGCGCGCATGCCGAGCACCGTGAGACGCGCGGCCTCGCGATGATAGGCGATTTCGCGCGCGCTCTTGACGCGCCGCGCGGCCAATAGAATATCGGTCGCGTTCTCGAACCGCGCGCCCGGCAAAGCCGCCTCGATTTCGCGGAACACCGAAAGGCGCAAGCCCGGCAGCGCCGCGTCGAGGCCGATCCGCCCCCGCTCGAAGCCGAGCGCCCGGAAGCGCTCGACGAGCTGCCCGGACATCTGCCCGGGGTCCGAGCGCGTGTATGCGAGAATGTCGGAGAGCCAACCCTTGATCAGCGGGTTGGACGCCTCGAGCGCGAGCACCTGGATGAACGGCTCGCCCTTGAGCGGCAACACGACGGCCCCGTGCACCGAGGTCTCGAAGGTGTAATAGCCCGAAACGTAATACATGTTGCCAGGATCACACAGCATGAGCGCATCGAGTCCCCGCGCCGCCATGGCCTTGCGGAGCGCCGCGACGCGCGCCTGATATTCGCTTCGGGAAAACGCCGCCTCGGAGGGGATGGGACCCGCCCGGGTGGCCGCCAGATATTCGCGATAATCCATGGGTGGCCTCTTTCGAAAAAACGGACGGCGAGTTACCCCGCCGCCCAATAACCAAGAAAAACCCGGGCGGCGAGTTGCCTCGCCGCAAGCGGACTCCGAAAAAACAGGCGGCGAGTTGCCTCGCCGCCCGGGCATGAAGTTCACGCCGGCGGGCGATCAACCCGCGATGGTGTCGAGGTATTTCTGATTGGCGTCGGCGTAGTTCTTGCCCCACCACTCGCCGTCATACACGAGCTGTATCTTGGCGTTGTCGGGGTCGGAGGGATTGAAACGCTTCAAATCTGGCGAGACGCGCGCGGCGGCTCGCTTGTTCGACGGCCCACTGGCGAAAAATCCGAACAGGCCGAGTTGGGCGTCCTCGTTGCTGCACGCGAAGGCGAGGAACTTGTTGACCAAGCCGCCCGCGGGATTGCCCTTGGGCACGACCTGCACGCCCGGCTGAAGGATGCCTTGGTTCCAGGTGAAGGCGAGACGGCCCTTGGTTTCCTCGAACAGGATCTTGGCGCGCGTGTTCCACAAGGTGCCCATCACCGCCTCGCCCGAGCGCATGAGTTGCTCGGATTCCGCGCCGGAATTCCAATAGACGAAATCCTTGCGGTGCTTTTTCAGCAATTCGACGGCGCGGGAAACGTCCATCGGATAGATCTTGTTCATCGCCACGCCGTCGCCCATGAGGAGCGCTTCGAGCATGACATTGGCGTCGCGGCGCATCATGCGCTTGCCGGGATATTTCTGGAAATTGAAGAAATCCACCCAGCCCTTCGGCGGGTCGTTTCCGACCTTGGCCGAGTCGTAGAGGATGACGTTCGAGAACGAAAAGGGCGCGACGCCGTATTCATAGGTCATGCCGGCAACGAGCTCGTTCTTGTTGACGACGCTGTAATCGATCTTCTCGAGCAGGCCCATGGCCCCGAGCGAGACGGCGAAGAAGGCCGAACCGTCGCACACGTCCCAGGTGACTTTCTTCGATTCGACCATCGCGCGAATCTTGCCGGCCGTCGGACTTGCCGGCTCCATCACGACCTTGA
>JBJXGH010000056.1:0-10573 GCA_046153685.1 Alphaproteobacteria bacterium | reverse complement strand
TGCTCGGTGTCCTGACCGTGGTGCCGCGCGAGGCGTCCGATCAAAAGCGCGCGCTCGACTGGTTCGGGCTATCCACGCTGCTTCTAGGCCTGGGCGCGATTCAATTGCTCTTCAATCGTGGCGCGCGCCTGGATTGGTTCAGCTCAACCGAAATCGTCATCGAGGCGATCGTGGGGGCGGCGTGCCTGTATCTGTTCGTGGCGCACTCAGCGACCGCGCGCGACCCGTTCCTGCGCACCGAGCCGCTCAAGAACTGGAATTACACCATGGGTCTCGTTTGCGCCGTGATGTACGGCATATTGTGGCCGCTGCCGATGGTGCTGTTGCCGCTGCTGTTGCAGAACTTTCGCGGCCTGCCGGTTGAGATCATCGGCGTACTGATGACTCCGCGCCAACTTGGCTACATGCTCGGCAGTCTGATGATGGTTCCGCTCCTGCCGCGTCTCAACAAGCAGGTTCTGGCCTGCGCGGGATTCCTCGGCATTGCCGTGACCGCGTGGCTTATGTCCGGCTGGTCGCCCGATGTGGGATATTGGAGCATCGGCTGGGCCGCGGGAATGCAGGGCGTGTCATGTGCGTTCGCGTTCAACGCGGTGAACGCGCTCGCCTTCGCCACATTGCCCGCCGCCGATCGCCAGCAATGCGTGCCGATGTTTTATCTGACCATCAATCTCGGCACGAGCCTCGGAGTTGCGTGGACCATCACCTATTGGGCGGAGGAAACCACGCGCATCCGCGCCGGCCTCATCGAATTCGTCTCGCCCTACAATCCGCTATGGCACCAGCACGCGATGCCCGATGGCTGGGACATGGGAACCGCGATCGGGCGGACGGCGGTCAACCAGGCGGTCGTCCACCAGGCCGGGATGATTGCCTTTAACGACACTTTCGCCATTGTCATGGCGATCGCGCTCGTCGCCGCGACCTTGACCTGGGTCTTTCGCGGAAAGGGACGCTGACGCGCCGGGTCCTAGGCGCCGCCGCCAATGGGCGGGCGGGCGAGCTGCTTGATGCGCGCGCCGAGGCGACGCGAGAGGTATTGCAATTCTCCAAGATGGGGCCGTGAGGCTCGCGCGGTCGCCAAGACGAAATTATCGCCTAGCAGAGCATCGATCGCGCGCCGGTCTTCCTCGCTGTGATACTCGACATACAACACGTCGAGATTGACGAGCGCCGGGCCGAGATCGCGCAGAATCGGCACCTCGCAGCCTTCGGTATCGAGCTTCATGACCACGCCCGGGCCTTGGCCGAGATCGGTCAATTCTTCGGCGGCGCGGCGCAACTCGACGGTCTCGAAGCTCGTGCGGGTGGTGTCCGCTGAACGGTAGATCGAGCTTTCCATGGCGTGGTTGAGGCCGTGGTAGAGCTTGCGCGTCTCGGCCTGGTCGAACAGGCCGAACGGGCGGAGGGTGACATTGGGAATGTCCGCGGCATTGCGCGCGAGGAAGGCATAGTTCGCGGGCGAGGGCTCATAGGCGCGCACCTGGGCCTTGGGATAGGCAAAGGCGAACAGCAGCGTAGTCGCGCCCACATTGGCGCCGATATCGAGCACGAGGCGCGGCGACAGGATGTCAGGGGGAAGCAGCGGGTATTCCTCGCCCTTGAGGATGCGCTGCAAGTGCTCGGCGATATTACCGCTCTCGGGATACGAAAATCGGCGCCTGGTCGCGCCAAAATTAAGCGTGACGGTGCGTTCGGTGGCGGGCTCAGAGTTCATCGGGCCATCATAGCAGCCTTCCGCGCCGGCGCGCGCCGCCCTAGACTCCGTGACGGAGCGTGCCCCGTCGCGGAGCTTTTCCATGGACCAGGACCATGTCGATTCCGTTCGCGCGCTTGCCGGATTTCTGTCCGCCGCCAAGCGTGTGGTCGTCTTCACCGGCGCCGGCATCAGCACGGAATCGGGGATTCCCGATTTTCGCGGCCCGGGCGGGCTGTGGGCGAAATACCGCCCCATCGACTTCAAGGAGTTTCTGTCGTCCGAGGACGCGCGGCGTGAATACTGGCGGCGAAAGATCGAAACCGACAAGGTCTTGCTCAAGGCCGAGCCCAATCGCGGCCACCGCGCGGTCGCGCGCCTTGTGCGCGAGGGCAAAGCGACGAGCGTGATTACCCAGAACATCGATGGCTTGCACCAGCAATCGGGCGTGCCCGAAGGGCGAATCATAGAGCTGCACGGCAATACGACCTATGCCACCTGCCTCGATTGCGGCCTGAGGCACGAACTCGAGCCCATCAAGGAGGCGTTTCGTGCGCGCGGGATCTTGCCCGAATGCGACGCCTGTCTCGGGATCGTGAAGCCGGCGACAATCGCCTTCGGCCAGGCCATGCCCGATGTTCCGATGCGCCGCGCCGAGGCCGAGACCCTCGCCGCCGATTTATTCCTCGTGCTCGGCTCCTCGCTCGTCGTCCATCCTGCGGCCGGCTTTCCTGCCGCCGCTAAATACAACGGCGCGAAGCTCGTGATCGTGAACCGCGAGCCGACGCCACTTGACGACTACGCGGATTTGACCCTCCGCGCCTCGATCGGCCCAGTCCTTGGCGAGGCGGTCGGCGCCAACTGACCGGGCGAGTGGCGGGAGCGCCCGCAAGGCTGTAAAACCTTTCTCCAGTCGGACGCTTCCGTTGCGCCCCCCATGACGGACGAATCGAGGCCCCCATGAGCGATGTCCTAAGCCCCAACGCCAAAATGGAACCCTATTGGTGGGAGGCGGCGCCGCGGCCGGTCCTGCCGCAAGCGACGCTGCCTGGGGAGGTGGACGTGGTCGTGGTGGGCGCCGGGTACACCGGGGTTTCGGCCGCGCTCACCCTCGCGCGCGAGGGGCGCGAGGTCGTGGCGTTCGACGCCGAGGATGCGGGCTGGGGCTGTTCGACGCGCAATGGCGGCCAAATCGGCACCAAGCTGCGTCTCGGTATCGACGAGCTGAGCCGCACGTACGGCAAGCCCCAGGCCGTCGCGATGATCAAGGAAGTCACCAATGCCCGGAACTATGTCGGCGATCTGGTCGCGCGCGAGCGCATCGATTGCGACTGGAACGAGTGCGGCCGATTCGTCGGCGCGCACCGGCCGGGTGATTACGAAAGCCTGGCCCACGAGCTTCCCGCCTACCGCAAGGACGCAGGCATCATCGCCGACATGGTGCCGCGCGCCGAACAACACGCCCATATCGGCACCGACGCCTATTATGGCGGCCAGTACGTTCACAACAATGCGAGCCTTCATCCCGCCAAGTTCCATCAGGGCATGCTGGACCGCGCGATTTCGGCGGGTGCGCGCATCGTCTCCCACTGCCCGGTCACGAATATCGAAAAATCGGGCACCGGGTTCCTCGTCACGCACGCGAAGGGAACGATCAAGGCCAAGAACGTCGTCATTGCATCGAACGGCTACACTCCGCCGGCTTTCGCGGATTGGCGCCGGCGTATCATCCCGATCGGAAGCTATGTCATCGCCACGGAGCCATTGCCGGCGGGCCTCATGGACCGCTTGATGCCGAAGCGGCGCGTGATCTCGGACACGCGGCGAGTGGTGTTTTATTACCGCGCTTCGCCGGACGGGACCCGCATTGTGTTCGGCGGCCGCGTCGCCTCGACGGAAAGCGATCCGCGGGTGTCCGCGCCGCGCCTGCACGATGTGATGTGCGGCATTTTTCCGGAACTAAAGCCCGTGAAGGTTTCGCATTCCTGGATGGGCTTCGTCGCCTATACCTTCGACCATCTGCCCCATATCGGCGTGCGCGACGGCATCCACTTCGCCATGGGATATTGCGGCTCGGGCGTGCATCTTGCGCCCTATCTCGGCCATAAAATCGCGCTCAAGGTGCTCGGCAAGAGCGAGGGCGCCAACGCCTTCGATGCGCTCGAATTCCAGACGCGACCCTTTTACACGGGGACGCCGTGGTTCCTGGCCTCGGCGGTTTTCTGCTACCGGATGATGGACAAATTCGGCGGACGGGGGCGTAAGCCTTGAGCCGCGCCGCAGCGACCGCGCCGATGATGCCGATGACGCCCATCCGGTACGAGCCCTTTTGGTGGGATGGCATCGCGCGTCCCGCCATTCCCGAATTGGCGCTACCGCGTGAAATCGACATTGCCGTGATCGGCGCGGGCTATACCGGCCTGTCGACGGCGCTTACCCTCGCGCGTGCCGGTCGGTCGGTCATCGTCTTCGAGGCCGAGGAACCGGGGACGGGGGCCAGTTCGCGCAATCAAGGCCAGATCGGCGCCGCCTTTAAACGGTCCTTCAGCGAAACCGCCGCGAACTATGGTCGAGAGAAGGCGGTCGCGATCTACCGCGAAGGGCAGATCGCCATCGAATTCCTCAAGTCGTTCATCGAACGCGAGCAAATCGCCTGCAACTTCGTGCGTTCGGGGCGCTTTGTAGCGGCTTACCGCGCGGAGGATTATCAGGCGTTGGCGCGCGAGCTCGAAATCCTCAAGCATGCAATCGGTTTCAACGCCGATATGGTTCCCGAAGCCGAACAGGGTCGCGAAATCGGCAGCGCGGGCTATTTCGGCGGCCAGGTGCGTCACGACGACGCAACGCTGCAGTCCGCGCAATACCATGCGGGCTTGCTCGACCGGGCGCGCGCTTCGGGCGCGGAAATCGCCGGTTTCACGCCCGTCACGGCGCTGTCGCGCGACGGCGCGGGTTTCATCGTGCGCACCGGGCGCGGCGAGGTACGCGCGCGCAACGTGATGCTCGCGACCAACGGTCAAACCGGGCCTTTCGCGCCGTGGTTCCGGCGCCGCGTCATCCCGATGGGGGCTTACGGCATCGCGACCGCAAAACTGACGCCCGAAATCGTGCGGCGCGTCCTCCCCACGGGCCGCGTGGTGCACGACACGCGCAAGCTCATCCACGGCATCCGCCTTTCGCCCGACAAGACGCGCCTCATCTTCGGCGGCCGCGCCTCGATGACCGAGGCAGACCCGCGCGCCACCGCCCCACGCCTCTACAAGATGATGGTGGAAACCTTTCCCGACCTCGCCGGGGTGGACATCACCCATTCCTGGATGGGCTACATTGCCTTCACGTTCAGCCGTCTGCCGCACACCGGCGTGCACGACGGCGTCCATTTCGCCATGGGCTATTGCGGCTCCGGTATCGCGCTCGCTACCTATCTCGGCCACAAGAGCGCGCTGAAGATCTTGGGCGAGGCCGATTCGGGCACGCCGTTCGACGATTTGCCCTTCGAGACGCGGCCGTTTTATACCGGCACCCCTTGGTTCGCGCCGCCCACGCTCGCCTATTACCGCTTCAAGGATAATTGGCCCAAGCCGCGCGCGGCATGATCGACGATATTCACTTTTATGTCATAGCCGTTCCGGCGCTGACATTGATGGGGGTATCGAAGGGCGCCTTCGGCAGCGGCATCGGCAGCTTGGCAACCCCCATGCTGGCGCTGATCGTTCCGCCCATGGACGCGGCGGCCATCGTCCTGCCGATCCTGTGCGCCATGGACGCGATGGGAATTTGGAGTTATCGCGGCAAATGGAGCTGGCCACAGCTCCGCTATCTAATGCCGGGCGCCGTGCTAGGCATCGCGATCGGCACGCTGACGGCGGGGTTGTTCGATGGGCGGGCGATCGGGCTTCTTATCGGCGTGCTGGCCATCATGTTCTCGCTCGATTGGTTCCTCCGGCGCGGCTCGTCGCGCCCACCCCAGCCGTCCCATCGCGGCCGCGCCTCGCTCTGGGCGGCGATTTCGGGCTTCACGAGCTTCGTTGCGCACGCGGGCGGCCCGCCGCTTTCGGCCTATCTTCTGCCCCAGCGCCTCGACCGGACTGTTTACGCGGCGACGGCGGTGATGTTCTTCACCCTCGTCAATATCGTGAAATTGGTGCCTTATGCGGGCCTCGGCCTGTTTCACGAAGGCAATCTGTGGACGACTCTGGTCCTGTTGCCGGTGGCGCCGGCCGGCATGGGATTGGGCCTGTGGCTGCACGGCAAGATTTCGGCGGTGCCGTTTTATCGCTTTTGCTATGTCATGGTCTTCGCTTCGGGCGTGAAACTCGTCATCGACAATTTCGGAGTTCTTGGGTGAGAAAATACGGCTTCGGGCAATCCGTCCGCCGCAGCGAGGACCCGCGACTGCTGACCGGCGGCGCGAAATTCACCGCCGATCTGGTCTGGCCGCGCCAAGCTTATCTGTGGTTTGTGCGCTCGCCGCACGCCCATGCCGAATTACGGGGCGTGCGCGTGGACGAGGCGAAGCGGGCGCCGGGCGTGCTGGCGGTGCTCGCCGGCGCCGATACCCGGGCCGATGGTCTCGGGCGGATGCGTCCGACCGACACGCTGACCAATCGGGATGGCTCTACGCCGTTCTCGCCGTCGCGCCCGATCCTGGCCGAGGACCGCGTGCGCTATGTCGGCGAACCCGTCGCCGTCGTGGTCGCGGAATCCGAATCGGCGGCGCGAGATGCGGCAGAACTCGTCGAGGTCGATTACGAGGCCCTGCCGGCTGTCGCCGATGTGCGCGATGCGGCGCGCGATGGCGCGGTACAAATCTGGCCCGACGCGCCGGGAAACCGGGCAATCGACTGGCATATGGGGGACGAGGCGGCGACCGAGCGGGAATTTGCGCGCGCGGCGCGGATCGTCTCGGTCGAACTCGTGAACAACCGCATCAGCGGTTTTCCCATGGAACCTCTGGCGATCGCGGGCGAATATCACCCGGCCGAGGGGCGGTACACTCTCCATACGCCGTCGCAAGGCGTGCATTCCTTTCGCGTCGGCATTGCGAGCCATGTGCTCGGCGTGCCTGAGCACGCGCTCCGGGTGATCACGCCCGAGGTCGGCGGCGCTTTCGGCGTGCGCGAGGCGTATCTGGCCGAGCATGCAATCGTGCTGTGGGCCGCGCGGCGGGTCGCGCGCGCCGTGCGCTGGACCGCGAGCCGCGGCGAGACCCTTCTGGCCGATCCGCAGGCGCGCGATCATTGGACACGGGCGGAACTGGCGCTCGACGAAGCGGGAAAATTTCTCGCGATCCGCGTGCATACGCTTGGCAATCTCGGCGCCTATATTTCCGCCCATGGTCGGACCGTGCCGACCCTCACATACGCCCAGGGCATGACCGGGCTTTACGCCTTCGAGGCCGCGCATGTGCGCGTCGAGGCCATGTTCACCAACACCATGATGACCGACGCTTATCGCGGCGCTGGCCGACCCGAGGCACTCTACGTCGTCGAGCGGCTGGTCGATGCGGCGGCGGCGGAATTGGGCATTGCGCGCGAGGAGTTGCGGCGGCGCAATTTCATCCCGCCCGAGGCCATGCCGTATCGTTCGGCCTTGGGCGAGGTGTTCGACAGCGGGCGATTCGCCGAGACCATGGACAAGGCCTTCGTCTTGGCTGAAATGAACGGTCTCGATGCACGCCGGGCGCAAGCGCGCGCGCGCGGCCGCACGCTCGGTTTCGGCATTTCGACCTATGTGAAGATCAATGGCGGTTCTGCAAACGAGCTCGCGGAAATCCGCTTCGAGGCGGGCGGAGGTTGCACGATCCTCATCGGCACCCAGGCCAATGGCCAGGGTCACGCCACGGTCTATGCCCAATACCTCGCCGATACCCTCGGCATTCCGTTCGAATCGATTCGTCTGGTCCAGGGCGATTCCGATCAGGTGCCGTACGGCAAGGGCACGGGCGGGTCGAGCGCGCTTTCGGTCGGCGGTTCGGCGCTCGTGGGCGCGGCGGAACGCATCATCCTCGCCGGCAAGCGCGTCGCCGGCCATCTGATCGAGGCTTCCGCCGCAGACCTGGAATTCGCCGGAGGCCGCTACGTGGTTGCAGGCACGGACAGGGCTGTAACCATGACCGAGGTCGTGAAGGCCGCCTTTCAAGCGGGGCCCTGGAGTCCGGATACCGGATTCGGCCTTGCCGAACGCGCGCTGTATCTGCCGCGCGGCAAGACCTTCGCCAATGGCTGCCATCTGTGCGAGGTGGAACTCGATTCCGACACCGGCGCGCTGACGATCCTGCGCTATTCCATCGTCGACGATGTCGGGCGGGTGCTCAATCCGATGATCGTCGAAGGCCAAGTCCATGGCGGCCTCGTGCAAGGACTCGGCCAAGCGCTGATCGAGCATTGCGTGTACGATCGCGAGTCGGGGCAGTTTCTCACCGCCTCGCTCATGGATTACGGCTTGCCGCGCGCCGATCAATTTCCCGCCTTCACTCTCGCCTTCAATGAAATCCCATGCACGACCAATCCGCTGGGCGTGAAGGGCGTGGGCGAGGCGGGAACGACGGGCGGCACGCCCGCGCTCGTATCGGCGGCGCTGGATGCGCTGCGCCCGCACGGCGTCGCCAGGATCGACATGCCGCTCGCGCCAGAGAGGCTCTGGCGCGCGATCGAGGACGCGAAAAGATGACGCGACGGTTGTACTTGACGCGTGGCGCCGCCCGGATATCACTTATCCGAACTGATCGGGCGCGCTCGCGTTTGGCGCGCGCCTGAAGCCTGAATCGTTATATCGAATGTCCAAAGTCTTGATGATCATTCACCAACGCACCTCCGACACGGGGCGGGTGGGGCGCGTGTTGGAGGAATGGGGCTATACCCTCGACATTCGCTGCCCCTTGCACGGCTGTTCCTTGCCGGAAACCATGGACGAGCACGAAGGCGCGGTCGTTTTCGGCGGACCGCAAAGCGTGCACGATCACGCGACACTGCCTGCGATCCGCGCCGAGATCGATTGGACGCCGCGCGCCTGCGAATCGGGCAAGCCCTTTCTTGGCATTTGTCTCGGCGCGCAGATGCTGGCCTTCGCGCTTGGTGCCAAGGTCGCGTTCCATCCCGCGGAGCTCCACGAAATTGGTTACACGACGATTCGCCCCCTGCCGTCCTGGCGCGGCATGCTGGATACGCCGCGTGTCTTCTATCAGTGGCACAAGGAGGGATTCGAGCTGCCGCGCGGCGCGGAAGCGCTCGCCACGGGCGATATGTTTCCCAATCAGGCCTATCGCTTGAATGATAAAATCTACGGCCTGCAATTCCATCCCGAGGTCACGCGCCCGATCATCGAGTCCTGGACGGACAGTTCCTCGATTGGCATGAAGCGGCCCGAGGCCCAGCCGGCGGATCGGCAATTGGCCGATAACGAGATCCACGACCCCAAGATCGAGGATTGGTGCCGCGCCTTCCTCGCGCAATGGATTGGCCGGCCGAACGAGGGGCACAATCGCAGGCTCTCGACCGAGTAAGGATTTTCAGCGGCGCGCAAGAGCCAGCGCGATGATCCGCCGGGTTTCGCTCCACAGCGCATAGCGGTCGAGATCATCGATGGACGCCCATTCCGCCCGGTCCACGTCGTCGGCCGGGCAGGGCTCGCCGGAAACCCATTGCGCCGCGAATTCGACGAGGCTGTAGTGATACTCGACGCGCCCGCTGTCGTCGTGCCGCAGCGAGTCGACCACGCCCAATTCGCCCGTGAGACGCGCCTCGATCCCGGTTTCCTCGCGCAGCTCCCGGAGCGCGGCCGCTGCGAGCTTTTCCCCGACATGCTGCAGGCCGCCTGGAATGCTCCACTCGCCTTGGCGTGGCGGGCGGGCGCGACGGACGAGCAAGACCGCGCCACCCTTCAGGACGACGACGCCCACGCCGACAAAGGGGCGTTCGGGATAGCGCCGGTTCACGGATATTCCTTCATGTGCATTCCTTGGATCCCTATGGAGCACCCTTGGCGCTCTTTGGCACGGACGGCTAAGGTGCGCAACATACAAACCGTCTTCTGGTTGCCGCCATGTCCAAGCTCGATACCTTTGTGATTGTCGGCGCCGCCCATGCGGGCGGCCGCGCGGCCCAGGCGATGCGCGCCGCGGGCTTTGCGGGCCGCATCGTTGTGATCGGCGAGGAGACGTGGATTCCCTACGAGCGGCCGCCGCTGTCGAAGGACCTCCTCAAGGGTGAGGGTGGGATCGAACGCGTTCAAATCAATCCGCGCGCCTTCTACGACGAAAAGGCCATCGAGCTTCGCCTCGGTGTGCGTGTCGCGGCGATCGACCGCGCCACCCGCCAGGTGCGCTTGGACGGCCAAGCGATCGCCTATGACCGCTTGATGCTGGCGACCGGCGCGCGCGCGCGCAGACTGGCCCTGCCGGGCGCGGACCTTGTCGGGGTGGCCTATCTGCGGACCATCGACGACTCGCTCGCAATTCGCCCCGCGCTCAAGCCCGGCTCGCGCGTCGCCGTGATCGGTGGCGGCTTCATCGGCCTTGAATGCGCGGCGAGTGCGCGCGCCCTTGGCGCCGAGGTGATCGTGATCGAGGCGGCGGACCGCTTGATGGGCCGGGCGGTTGCGCCGGAGATCGGCGCGCATTTCGCGGCCCTGCATCGCGCGCGCGGTGTCGATGTGCGCCTCGGCGCCAAGCTCGCCCGCTTCGAGGGCGCGGACCGGCTCGAACGCATCATTCTCGGCGACGGCGCGGCCGTGCCCGCCGATCTCGCCATCGTCGGCATCGGCATTTTGCCCAATGCCGAGCTCGCGGCGGAGGCTGGCTTGGCAGTCGATAACGGCATCGTCGTGGACGCGCGCGGGCGCACCGATGACGAGCGCATCTTCGCGGCTGGCGATGTC